>DAOMSB010000003.1:0-96642 GCA_035446145.1 Promineifilum sp. (SeqCode)
GAATGTCCTTGCCGAAGCAGCTGCCGCCGGCGCCGTTGCTGACGTAGGAACCCCAGGTGCTAATGCGCGCATCGGCCGTCACGCCTACTTTCAGGTCTTCCATACGGATGTTGGGGATCGCTTCCGCCAGCCGCCCGCCGACGCCATTCCAGAAGGAAATATAGGTCAACAACAGGGTATTGCTGACGTACTTGATCGCCTCGGCCGTCTCCGGTGTCGTCTCCAGATAACGGATACGGACGTGATTGACGAACTGCGAGTAGAGGCGGCGCAGGATTTCCATATCTTCCAGCGTGTCCGCGCCGATGACGATGCGATCGGGCCGACGCGAACCCTCAACAGCGTTGCCCTGTGCCAGAAATTCTGGATTCGAAGCCACGCCGAAGTTTTCAACGCCATGCTCTCTCATCACCGACTCCAAGAGGCGCGCCGTGCCAATGGGAACCGTGCTCTTGTTGACCAGCACCACCCGCTGCTTGTTGTGTCGTTGGGCCAACAGGTTGCCCAAATGATGGATCGCGTTCAGATAATAGGACATATCGGTCGAACCATCGCGATTGGGCGGCGTGTTGATGCACAGAAAGAACACGTCGGTTTCTTCCACCACACCGGTGACGTCGGTGGTGAAGAATAGATAGCGGTTTACATTCTCGGCGACAATATCAGCCAGGCCCGGCTCATTGACATAACGCTCGATATTACCGGCTTCGCCCGATTGATAGGCGGCAATACGCGTTTCGTCGATGTCGTAAGCATGAACCTCATGCCCGTATTCAGAGAGAACAGCCGCGTGGGGCAGACCTACGTAGCCGGTACCGATCACAACAATTTTCATATTAGGATCTCCTTACGCCGTAAAATCCCAAGTGGCGTAATTTGAATTTGTGCGTCCATTTTTGGTTGTCAATCGCGATTCAAACCATGGCCGCAAGTAAGTGACAAGCACGTTTAAACGTATCAGGCAATAGAGAATAGGCCCTCGATTACGCCCTATTGTAATCAATCGCATGCCTCGCTCCAAGTCTCATGATCGACGGAAAGGAAGCGTTTAGCGACCGTTTTCACCACGCGGCGATAGCCGCCCATCGGCCGCGTCGGCCAGCGCCAGGCGCGCTACCCGCCGGCCGATCTCCACCGCGAAATTCGTGCCGCGATCCCAGGGATAGACCTGGCTCATGCTGGCGAAATAAAGCCCGGACATCGGCGTGCGCAAATCAGGGACAAGCTGCGAGTGATTGAGTTTGGGCACGGGCTGGGCATAGCGAGCGCGGAAAAGCCAACTCTTGCGCACCCATTCGGGCCGGAAGTTCGGGTTGAAACGATGAAGAACACCGACAAACAGCTTCTCCAGTTCCGCCTGATCCATCGTCAGATAGGGGTGGTCGGGTGTCACGTAATCGCCGCAATAAATAATGTGGTCGCCGCCGTAGTGGGAACGGTCGATGTAGTTGGTATGCTCAACGAGCGCCAGGAACGGCACACCCCCGGCCTTGTCGGGCGAGGTGGCCGGGATGTTGAGCCAGTATGTGCCGCTTTCCGCCAGGAGCGACTCCTTCAGCGCCAGGGTCAGCACGACCGCGCCCATGCTGTCCAGCTTCAGCAGTTGACCGAGATAGTCCCCGGCCAGATCGGGAGCCATGCGGGCCAGCAAGCCCGGCGATGTCGTCGTGATGCAGGCGTCGTACTTCTCCGTCTTGCCGCCGGCCGTCACCTCAACCCCGCCATCTTCGGCCGGGCGGATCTGCTCGGCGGGGCAGTTCAGGCGTACCTCGCCGCCCAGTTCGCCCACAACTTCGGTCAGACGATCGATGAAAGCCTGGAAACCGCCCTCGAAATAGCCCAGGCGCGGGCTGCGCACGTGGAGACGCGCCCACATCCAGGCCATGTTGACGTCGCGATAATAGGGGCCGAACTTGCCGATGAGCATCGGCCGCCAGATCATCTCGTAAATCTTGTCGCCATAATAACGCCGGAGCCAGTCGTCGGCCAGATGCTGCTCCAACTCTCGCCACGGACTGGTGAAGCGCAAATAGGCGCTGACCGTGCCGAAGCGAGCGACGTCGAGCAAATTGAACCCGGGGAAAGTGATCCATCGCTTCGGTGAGTCGAAAGGGACGATGCGATCCTGATAGATGACGGAAGTGACCGGCCGCGGGAAGAACAGCTTGTCCTTCAAGCCGATCTCCTCGACCAGGCCGATGATCTCGCTATCGGAGGTGAACAGGTGGTGGTAGAACTTCTCCAACGGCCACTCCCACTGCTCATCCTGGAAGCCGGTAGCCAGGCCGCCGGTACGATTGTCACCCTCCAGCAGGGTCACCTGGTGACCGGCCCGCAACAAGTCGTAGGCGGCCGACAGCCCGGCAATGCCCGCCCCGATAATGGCAAATTTCACGCACTCACCTCTTTATGTGGCTCCGCAACCTCATTCGGATGTTCCGCCATCTCGCGCCCGGCATCGACAGCGCGGCCGATATCGCCCCATCCCAACTCGGTTCGGATCATGTAATAGATGCCCAGCAGCGTGACGGGCAGCCAAAGCGCGGCGTGGAGCGTCAGAGTATAGGCCGCGGCAGTGGCCGGATCCACACCATAGAGCGTCAGCACGGCGATGCCCGGCCCATCAAAGGTGCCGATGTAGCCGGGAGCCGAAGGCAGGGTTGTCGCCAGATTAACCACGCCGTTCATAAGCATCAGGGCGAAGAACGACACGGTGAAGTCAAAGGCGTGCATGACAAACCAGTATTTCACTGTCTCCAGCAACCAGATGACCACAGAGGTCAGGAAGATCATCATCAGGCCGCGGCCGCTGCGCAAGGAAGCCAGACCGACGATGAAACGCTGGGCGAAGTCGATGATGGGCGCGCGAAACCGTTCCGGCAAAAAGCGGTTGGCGCACCATTCGGTGAGAGCCATGAAGCGCGCGGGCACGGCGGCGACCGCAAAGAAGACAAGCAGCGCACCCAGAAAAGCCACACTGCCGATCATGACGATAAAGCGAATGCTGTCGCTGGGTAATGGGGCGAACGGCAGGGCAACGAACACGAACAGCAACATAACCAGTCCGTCGAAGACGCGTTCGACGACGATGGTCGCCAGGCTGCTGCTCATGGAAACGCCCTCTTGTTGGCGAAGGACGTAGGCTCGCAAAAGCTCGCCCGCCCGGAAAGGGTAGACATTGTTGCCCATGTAGCCGATGACGACGACCGGAAACAGGCGGCGCAAGGAGATGTGTTTCATCGGCCGCAGCAGATAATCCCATCGCCATGTGCGGGCCCAGACGGCCAGAAAGTAGACGGCGACGCTGGGAATCAGCCACCAGTAGTCGGCCGCGCGCAGGCTGGCCCATACGTCACCCAGATGCAGCCCGCGTAACGCCAGCCAAATAAAAACGGCGCTGATGATCACGCCGATTAGCAATCGCAGATTTCTCGACTTCAATCGTATGTCCTTCTTTACCTGTACATACACGGCCGATAGCCGCAAGGCTTAATTGTATCACGCCGATCGCCCATTGGCCGCTTTATGCCGGCCGTGTCAGGCCTCAACTACCACTTGCCACTTCCCCCAACCCCGCGTATAATCTTCTTCGTTCGGGGTGTGGCGCAGCCTGGTAGCGCGCTTCGTTCGGGTCGAAGAGGTCGCCGGTTCGAGTCCGGCCACCCCGACAGAAACAAAAACCGCATGGCAGAAGCCATGCGGTTTCGTTTTACTGATTATCCAAAGCGCCGGTTGGCCGGAAAACTATTCTTCTTCCTCCATCATCTGGAGGATGTCCAATAGATCTTCGCGGTCGAAGACGTACTCCTCATGGCAGAACTGGCAGTTGACTACGGCCTGCCCCTCATGCTCAAGAATCCCTTCCAGCTCCTCGCGCCCCAACGACACGAGCAGGGCCCTCGTCTGCTCGCGAGAGCAGTTGCATTCAAACCGCACCGGGTACTTCGACAACAGCGTGTGGGTAATCCCCACAAACACCTCGTCCAGGATTTGCTCGGGCTTTTTCCCTTCGGCCAGCATCGCCTCGATGGGCGGCAGCTCCTGCAAGCGCTCCTTCAGCTGCGCAATGGCGGCCGGATCGTAGGGCGGCAGGGGCTGAATCAGGATGCCCCCGGCCTCGGCCACACTGCCGTCCTCATTGAGCGTCACACCGATCTCCACGGCCGACGGCACCTGATCGGACTGCTCCAGAAAAAACAAAAGGTCATCGTCGATATGGCTGCCGACCAGATGAACCACACCGGTAGCCAATTCGGGCAAATGCAGATCGCGCACAACAGTCAGCAAGCCGGCCGCGCCAATGGCCGAGGGCACATCATATTCGCCCTGGACCAACGGTAAATCGACCTGTGGCTCGGCCACATAGCCACGCACGCGCCCCTTGGCGTCGGCCTCGGCTACGACTCGCCGCAGTGGGCCGGTGCCTTCCCATTTCAGGGCGACGCGCTGGCCGACCTTCAGCAAACCACTCATCAGCACGGCGGCCGTCAGCGCACGACCCAGGGCCACAGTCGCTGTCGGGCTGGTGTTGTGGCGCAAGCGGGCCGCTTCAACAAGATCGGTTGTCGCCGCCGCATAGCCGCGCACGCCTTCTTTTTTGGCCATCGCCAAATGCATGTAATCCTTCACACTACTTTCTCCAATAGAGTATAAAACCGGGCCTCAAAGGAACCCGGTTTCTATAATCAGACGGGTCAAAGAGCAACAATCTTACCTCAAGCTTAACAATCGCAACCGACGCGGGTAAAATCAGCCGGCTACTCATGACCAACTACCGAACTCAACAAGCCCTCATCGCCATGATCCGGCGCGTGCAGAGCGCTCGCGGCCGTCGCCAGGCCGGGCTTTTCTCCATCGAGGGCACGCGCCTGGTCGAGCGCGCCTTGCGGGCCGATGCGCCGCTGGAAGCCGTTCTCGTCGCCGATAGTCTGATTCGCAGCGGCGAGCCGAGAGCGCGCGAGCTGAAGGCTGCATTGCAGCTCGCCGGCTGCGAGATCGCCGTCGCGCCGGACGATCTGCTGCGGGAGCTGACCGAGGGTCGCGACCTGGGGTTAATTTTGGGGCTGGTACGCCTGCCGCCGGCGCTTGGCCTGGCAGACGTTCTACGAGATCAGGGCCTGTCGCAGCAAAAGCCCCCTCTGCTGTTGGCCGCCATCGATATCGTCGACCCCGGCAACGTGGGAGCCTTAACCCGCACGGCCCACGCCGGCGGTGCGGTCGCTCTGGCAGCCGTGGGAGTCAGCGATCCATATCACTCACGCGCCACCCGCATCAGCCGCGGCAGCATCTTCAGATTGCCGATAATTACCTACGAGACGGCCGCCGCCCTGCTCGCCGACTTGCGCCATCACGGCATCGCCGCCGCGGGAACAGTCGCCAGAGGGGGTACGTCCTTACCCGATGTGATATGGCCGCGCGCAGGTTCAGCGATCCTTATGGGCAACGAAGCGGAAGGCCTGCCGCCCGAGATAGAAGCGGCGCTCGATTTTAGCATTACGATACCCATGCCCGGCGACGTGGATTCGTATTCGGTCAACGCTGCGGCGGCTATCATCCTTTACACGGCTGCCCGATGTCGCGAAACATAAGCAGCCCTCCGGCTCACATTCGCAACCGGCTGAAAGAGCCAATTTCCGAAAAGCCTGACCGTTGACCGTCGCCCATTCGCTAGGTACTATATAAGCGACCCTGACGGCCGCAGCCCGTCCCGGCGCGAGCCTCAAAACATAAATCCACAATCGCAGCAAGCGGGAGGCAATTCACATGGAAATCAACAGCTGGCATGAAACCGGGCAGGTTCTGGTGACTATTCTACAGTTGAAGGGCGATTTAACAGCGGAGGAACCCCTGACAAGCAAGGCCCAGGCCGTCTTTCAGGACGGCGCGCGCGACATCGTCCTGGACATAGGGGATGTGCCCTATATCAGCAGCGCCGGATTGCGGGCTATTCATGTGATTTATATGATGCTGCGCAGCGCCGACCCCGAAGACGAAGGGACGGCCGTCCGCGGCATCGCCCGCGGCACCTATAAATCGCCCCATCTCAAGCTGGTCAATCCATCTCGAAACGGATTAAAAGCCTTGACAACTTCGGGGTACGACATCTTCCTGGACATCCACGGTAATATTCCTGAAGCGGTCGCCTCATTCAAATGAAATCGCTGACGTTGCGTTATTCAACGGCGACGATCCGCGATCTCAACGATATCCGCGAGTTCCTGGAAAGCGCGCTCCTGTCCCTCGGCAGCGACAGCGATACCGCCGGCGATTTGGTGCTGGCGGTGAACGAGGCCGTCACCAACACCCTGCTCCACGGGTACCGGGATCGGCCCGGCCCGGTGGCCGTCTGCGCCGAAGCGGATGGCCACGATCTCCTGGTGCGGCTGCTGGATGAGACCCCCTTGTTCGATCCCACGGCCGTTCCCCCGCCCGACATCAATTTGCCGCTTGAGGAACGACCGCTGGGCGGCCTGGGCGTTCATATGATGCGGCAGCTGACCGACGCACTTCTCTATCGCGTGACCAAAGATGGCCACAACGAACTGATTTTCGTCAAACGGGGAGTTCTCGCCGCTCCCCGGACCTGATTGACAGACGCCCTATGGTTAACGCCGGCAATCCCCCTGCTATTGATGCACTGCAACTAACCCCGGACGAACGCGCGCTCTTCTTCTCGGAGGAGGGCCGCATTGTCTTGCCGTCGCAGACGGTTATCATGCGTGAAGGCGATCCCGGCGATGAGATGTTCGTGGTGCTGGAGGGGGAACTGGTCATCAGTCGTCTGGGCAAACAAATTGATCGCCTGGGGCCAGGCATGATCCTGGGCGAGATGGCAATGGTCGACGATCAGCCGCGGAGCGCCACGGCCACGACGGCCACCCCGTGCAGCCTGATCCGCCTCGATCGAAACGGCTTTCGCGATCTGGTCGGCCGTTCGCCAGAGTTCGCCCTGCGGGTGATGAATATCATGTCCGTGCGGACGCGGCGACTCATCGAAGAGGAAGTGCAGCGGCAACGAATGGAAGAGGAACTGGCCATCGGCCGCCGTATCCAGTTGAGCCTGCTGCCGTCCGCTTGCCCGCTGGTGCCGGGCTATGAGTTTGCCGCGGGGTATCGCGCCGCGCGTGAGGTTGGAGGCGACCTCTACGACTTCATCATCCAGCCCGACAAGCCCAATCTGGCCCACATCGTCATCGCCGACGTGACCGGCAAGGGCGTGCCGGCCGCGCTCTACATGGCCGTTTCGCGCACCCTGCTGCACACCTATGCGCTGGATGGCAACCCGCCGTCGCAGGCACTTGCTCGCGTTAATCAGTTCATTCGCGAGGACAAGACCAGCCCGCTGTTCCTGAGTGCCTTTTATGCCGTGCTCGATACCAATATCCACTGCCTCACCTATGCCAACGCAGGCCACAACGCGCCCATCTGGCTCCAGCCCAGCACCGGCGACATGGAGTATCTGAACGCCCGCGGCATCGTCCTGGGCGCGTTTGACGCGTTTATCCCCGAAGAGCGCCTGTGCTTTCTCCAGCCGGGCGACTATGTCATCTTCTACACCGACGGCATCACCGAGGCCCGCAATCCGCAGGGCGATTTCTTCGATGAGGAAGGACTGGAAGCCGTCGTCGCCGCGCGGGAATGGGACAGCGCCAACGAATTGCTGACGGCGATCATCACCGCTGTCGAAGAATTCTCCGCCGGCGCGCCACAGGCCGACGACTACACCGTGATTGTTCTGCGTCGCAAGCCCCTACCCTAATCTCCATCAATCTCGTTCCCTCCATCTTGTGACATTGATAGGCCGAACGAGTGACGTTTGTCACTCATAAATCGACCTGCCAAACCGTATAGTTATCGTTGAAGAGTCCATCGTTCGACCTGTCATTTATCGGCTCAACGGCAGGACATATGCACGAATTATCCGTCACCGAGAGCATACTGGAGATCGTCTTGCGTCATGGTCGCAACGCAGGCGCGACGACCGTTACCGATCTCTTTCTGGTTGTGGGCGAACTCTCCACGATCGTGGATGAGTCGGTGCAGTTCTACTGGGACATCATCAGCGAAGGAACGCCAGCCGCCGGGTCGATGCTCCACTTCCGGCGCGTGCCCGGCCTGATGGGTTGCCGCGCCTGTGGCCACACCTACAGCCCGCGCGAAGACCTGCCCTGTCCGGCATGCGGCAGCACCGACATCGATATCCTCGCCGGTGAAGAGTTCTATCTGGAAGCCATCGAGATAGCCGTCGGCGATATGGAAAAGCAACCAATATGATCACCGAACGCGTACCCGTTGTGGAAAAGATTCTCGGCGCCAACGACCGGTTGGCGGCCGATAACCGCGCCCGGCTCGACGCCGCCGGCGTCTATAGCCTCAACTTCCTGGCTTCGCCCGGCGCGGGCAAGACCAGCCTGGTGGAGCAAACCGTCGGCCGTCTGGCGGGCAGGCTGCGCCTGGCCGTGGTCGACGGCGACATCGCCACCAGCCTGGATGCCGACCGGGCCGCGGCCGCCGGCGCAAAAGCCGTGCAGATCAACACCGGCGGCGAGTGCCATCTCGACGCGGTGATGCTGCAGGGCGCGCTGGAGGTGCTGGACCTGCCGGCCGTTGACCTGCTCATTGTCGAGAACGTGGGCAATCTGGTCTGCCCGGCCAACTTCGCACTGGGCACACACAAGAGCGTCCTCGTGGCCTCAGTTCCCGAGGGAGACGACAAGCCCTATAAATACCCCGGCACCTACCGCGGCGTCGACGCGCTGGTGATCAACAAGATAGACCTATTGCCCTATGTCGATTTCGACATGGAATACTTCCGGCGTGGCGCGGCCGCCCTGAATCCGGGGCTGGCGACCTTCCCGATGTCCTGCCGCACGGGCGAAGGGCTGGATACCTGGATCGAGTGGGTCATCGCCCAGGTGGAAGCAAATCGCGGATGAACATGACCGCCGTCAACGACCTGAATGGCCTGCGGATTCACGCATCCGGCGTCGTCCAGGGCGTGGGCTTCCGGCCGTTTGTCTATGGTCTGGCCCAGCGACACGATCTGAAAGGTTGGGTCCGCAACTCCTCTTCGGGCGTCGATATTGAAGTTGACGGCCCGGCGGCCGTCCTGACCAATTTCACCCATGATCTGCTCGCGGAATTACCGCCGCTGGCGCGCATTGACGATTGGCAAATAACCGAGCGGCCGCCCAACGGTTGCACGGATTTCACGATATTGGAGTCGAAGCCGGAGTTGGGGGCTTTCCAGCCCATCTCCCCCGACATGACGATTTGCCCCGACTGCCTGCACGAATTGTTCGACCCGGCCGACCGGCGCTATCGCTACCCGTTCATCAATTGCACCAATTGCGGCCCACGCTACACCATCATCCGCGATATCCCCTATGACCGGCCGTTGACAACCATGGCCGACTTTCCGCTCTGCGCCGACTGCGCGGCCGAATATCGCGATCCGCTCGACCGCCGCTTTCATGCCCAGCCGGTGGCCTGTCCCGTTTGCGGCCCGCGCCTGTGGCTGGAGACTCCTGCCACCAAGGATTTTGAACCCACCTCCGCCATACCGGCCACACGACAGGCCTTCTGCGAGGGCAAGATCGTGGCCGTGAAAGGCCTGGGCGGATTCCATCTGGCCTGCGACGCGACAAACCCGGCGGCCGTGCGCGAATTGCGTCGTCGCAAGCTGCGCGTGGACAAGCCGTTTGCCGTGATGATTCCCGATATCGAAACAGTCCGCCGCCACTGCTGTACAAGTGCGGCCGAGGAAGAGCTGCTCCTCTCGCGAGCGCGGCCGATCGTCCTGCTGCGTCGCCGTCCCGAATCAGCCATCGCCCGCGAAACCGCGCCGGGCCAGAACCTGATCGGCGTGATGCTGCCCTATACGCCACTTCATTATTTGCTGCTGGAGCCTGCGGCGGGCTTCCCCGAAGCGCTGGTGATGACCAGCGGCAACCTGAGCGAGGAACCGATCGCCTATACCAACGACGAAGCGCGCCGGCGGCTGGCTGCGCTGGCCGATACGCTGCTGCTCCACGACCGTGATATCCACACCCGCTGTGATGACTCCGTGATGCGTGTAATCGCCGGCGTCGATGATCGAGAGATAGTCATGCCCATCCGCCGCTCGCGCGGCTATGCCCCCTTCCCCGTGCGGCTGCCGCGGCCGTCGCGGCCGCTGCTGGCCACCGGTGGCGAGTTGAAGAATACCTTCTGCCTGGTTCGCGATGATTATGCCTTCCTGAGCCACCACATCGGCGACATGGCGAATTACGAGACGTTGCGCTCATTCGAAGAGGGCACGGCCCATATGGAGCGGCTGTTTCGCATCACGCCCGAACTCATCGCCTGCGACATGCACCCCGACTACATGGCCACCCGCTACGCCCACGAGCGAGCGCAGCGTGAAGGCCTGCCGCTCGTCACCGTGCAGCACCACCACGCCCACATCGCCGCGGGGATGGCCGAACACGGCTTGCCCATGGATCGACAGGTGATCGGCGTCGCTTTTGACGGCACCGGCTACGGCGAGGATGGAGCCATCTGGGGCGGCGAATTTCTCGTCGCGGGCTATTCGGACTATGAGCGGGCCGCACACCTGCGTTATGTGCCCCTGCCCGGCGGCGACCGCGCCATCCGCGAACCATGGCGCATGGCCCTCGCCCATCTGCACGCGGCCGAACTGCCGTGGGACGACGATCTCGCTCCCGTTTCGTTCGGGCGAACGCGAGGCCCAGAGGCCCTTGCCGCGCTCCTCAGCCAGATGGAGCACGGTCTCAACGCGCCGCCGACATCAAGCATGGGCCGCCTCTTCGACGCCGCCGCGGCGCTGGCCGGCGTGCGCGCGACCGTCAATTACGAAGCACAGGCAGCGATTGAATTCGAGGCGCTGGCCGATTCGGACGAAACAGGCGCTTACCCACTCGACTATGCGAATGGATTGATCGACCCTCGTCCGGCATGGGCCGCTCTGTTGCGCGACCGGCGCGACGGCGTCGACATCGGCCGCATCAGCGCTCGCTTCCACAACGGCGTAGCCCAAATGACCCGCGACGTCTGCGGGCATCTCCGCGATGAGCATGGTTTGAATGAGATCGTATTGAGCGGTGGCGTGTGGCAGAACGCCACCCTGCTCCGCCGAACACTGCAACTGTTACAGAATGATGGCTTCACCGTCTATACCCATCACCTTGTCCCGGCCAACGATGGCGGGCTGGCCTTGGGTCAGGCGATCGTAGCGATGGCGCAAATGCCTCAATGACCACAGGATACTCAATTATGTGCCTTGGTGTACCCGGGAAAATAACCGACATTTACGAAACAGACGGCCTGCGCATGGGTCGCATTGACTTCGGCGGCACGCAGCGCGAGGCCTGCCTGGCCTATGTGCCCGAAGCGAACGTCGACGACTACGCAGTTATCCACGTCGGCTTCGCCATCAGCCTGCTCAGCGAGGAGGAGGCGATGGCCACGCTGGAGACGCTGCGCGAAATAGCCGACCTGGAAGAAGAGCTTGGCCCTGAAGTGGGGATCGAGAGGGAGCGGCAATGAAATACGTCACTGAATACCGCGACGCCGAACTGGTGAAGGCCGCCATCCGCGAGATCGGCCGCGCAGTCACCCGGCCATGGGTCATCATGGAGATATGCGGCGGCCAGACCCATGCCATCGTCCGTCACGGCATCGACCAACTGCTGCCGCCCGAAATCGAGCTGGTTCATGGCCCCGGCTGCCCTGTGTGCGTCACGCCGCTGGAGCTGATCGACAAGGCGCTCGACATCGCCGGGCGACCGGACGTCATCTTCACATCCTACGGTGACATGCTGCGCGTCCCCGGCAGCCGCGGCGACCTGTTCTCCGTTCGCGCCACCGGGGGCGACGTGCGCGTCGTCTATTCGCCACTCGACGCGGTGAAGATCGCCCAGGCTAACCCCGACAAGGAGATCGTCTTCTTCGCCATCGGCTTCGAGACGACCGCCCCGGCCAATGCCATGAGCGTATTGCAGGCCAAAGCGCTCGGCCTGACCAATTACAGCGTCCTCGTCTCCCACGTCTGCGTACCGCCGGCCATGCACGCTATCCTCGGCTCGCCCCACAACCGGGTGCAGGGCTTCCTGGCCGCGGGGCACGTCAACGCCGTGATGGGCTACTGGGAATATCCGCCCATCGCCGCCAAATATCATGTGCCGATCGTCGTCACCGGCTTTGAGCCGCTCGACGTCGCCACCGGCATTCTGGCTGTGGTTCGACAACTCGAATCCGGCCGGGCCGAAGTCGAGAACGCCTACGGCCGGGCCGTCACCCGCGTGGGCAACACTCCGGCGCAACAAGTAATTGAACAGGTCTTCGAAGTCCGCGACCGGCAGTGGCGCGGCGTCGGCCGGATCCCGGCGAGCGGCTGGGGGCTGCGGCCGGAATTCGCCGGCTTTGACGCCGAGGCGCGCTTCGACGTGGGCGAAATTCGCACGCAGGAATCACCCATATGCATCGCCGGTCAAATCCTGCAAGGCTTGAAGAAGCCCCACGACTGCCCGGCCTTCGGCACGCTGTGTACGCCTGAGTCGCCGCTAGGGGCGACGATGGTCTCCACCGAGGGGGCCTGCGCGGCCTACTATCGTTACGGAAGACACCTGGAAAATTACGGATTACAAATTACGAATTACGAATTACCGGAAGTGGTTCATTCTTCATGATTCGCCATCCAATCATATGAGCAACGGACAAATCCCCCACCTTGAAGGCCCGGTATGCCCCATGCCGCTGCGACACGACGAGAAGATCGTGCTCGGCCACGGCAGCGGCGGCAAGATGAGCCACGACCTGATCGGCCGCCTGTTTCAGCGCCCATTCGACAATCCCGCATTGCGCGCCGGCAACGACGCCGGAGTGGTCAGCGTCCCGGCAGGCCGGCTGGCCATCAGCACCGATTCCCACGTGGTCACTCCGTTGTTCTTTCCCGGCGGGGATATCGGCCGTCTGGCCATATGCGGCACGGTCAACGATCTGGCGATGATGGGCGCGACTCCGCTCTACCTGACCGCCGGATTTATCCTTGAGGAAGGGCTGGACGTGGCTGTTCTGGCGCGGGTTGTCGAGTCGATGCAGGCCGCCGCGGCCGAGGCCGGGGTGACGATCGTCGCCGGAGATACCAAGGTTGTGCAGCGCGGCAAGGCCGACGGTCTGTACATCAACACTGCCGGTGTGGGCATTATCGACCACGACCGCGAGATCGGCGGCGCACAGGCTCGGCCAGGGGACGTGGTCATCCTCTCCGGCCCGATGGGCGACCACGGTATCGCCGTCCTGGCCGCGCGGGGTGAACTGGGCTTCGCCGCCGACGTCAGCAGCGATGTCGCGCCGCTCAACCGGCTCGTCGCCACACTCATCGCCGCGGACGCCTCACCGGCGAGAGACGGCATCCACGTGCTACGCGATCCGACGCGGGGAGGTGTGGCCACCACTCTGAACGAGATCGCCCGACAATCGGGTGTAGCCGTCGTCCTGGATGAAGTAGCGCTCCCTATTAGGCCATCCGTAGTCGCCGCCTGCGAAATGCTGGGCTTTGACCCGCTCTATATCGCCAACGAAGGCAAGCTGCTGGCGATCGTCGCGCCGGAGGAGGCAAAGAAAGTGCTGGCGGCGATGCGGGCCACGCGCTACGGAGAAGAAGCGGCCATCATCGGTCGCATTCAGGCCACGCCGGCTGGCCGCGTGCTCCTGCGAACAAGCATCGGCAGCACACGCATCGTGGATATGTTGGCGGGCGAAATCTTGCCGCGCATCTGCTAGGCTATCCGCTTGCCCGCAGTCAGCAATCCCAAACCGAGGCCAACCAGCCCGCCCACCGCGCCCCAGAGAGGTAGCTGTTGCCACACCCAGACGATCTCCCGAGTCGCGTATTCCGGCCCGTGGGCGTGAATACCCATCTTGATAGCCATCAGGAAGAGGGTGATGAGCGACAGGGCGGCACCGGCGATAAGCCCGGCGGCCACAGCTACGATCACGAAATGCCGGACGGATAGCGTTCGCCCACCCGAAATGCGGGT
The DNA here is from genome assembly GCA_035446145.1 of Promineifilum sp. (SeqCode). GTDB lineage: Bacteria > Chloroflexota > Anaerolineae > Promineifilales > Promineifilaceae > Promineifilum. The sequence continues at coordinate 14,043 of DAOMSB010000003.1, forward strand.
CATCGCATACCCGGTCACAAGCAAGGTTACGGCCGCAGCCAGAACAAGATCCCGCCACAATTCCCCTTCCAGGGCCATCCACAGGAAGCCATAAGCCAGGGTCAGCCCAAGCACCAGCCTAAAATACGGAATTGTCAGGGGGATCTTCATAGACTCAGGTCATGTCCCATCTGTGCGGGAACCATGCCGATGAAACAAAACGGGCGAGTATTGAACTCGCCCGTTTTATTGTACTCTATACGGCGCTCATCAGGGAGCCGTCGGTGTCGCCGTCGGCAGCAGATAATACCCCTTCGGAGCTACCTGCTGATAAGCATCGGTCGCCGGCGGGGTATCGGGGGTGAAGATGACCTCCGTAAACCCCAGCCCGGCCATGAAATTACGCATATAGGCTTGTGCGTTCAGATCGGCCCGCTGCAGGATATCGCTGCTCTGGGCCGCCTCGCGGATCGACTGCTCGGCCGCCTGGCGCACCTGCGTCTCCAGCGCCGGATCGGCCGGCGTCAACAAGCCGGTGTCGCGGTCGGCCACGAACGAGCGCTCATTATCAAGCACGGGGATATCGGCGAAGATTTCCGCCGGTGGCAGATGGATCTTCACCGTGTCGGGCGAGACCACGACCATATCGGCCGCCTGCATCCGGGCGAAATCGACCCCGGCGTAGACCTTGCCATAGGCGACGAAGATCATCGACTCGCCCAGGAATACGCGCATGATCCCTTCCTGATCCGAGTCGGCCGTGACGATCTTCTCCATCTCATAGGAGGCGGTCTCGAGCCGGGCCAGATCATTGATCTGCTTCACCACGGTCGCCGGATTGGGCAAAATGACCGGCGTGGCGGGCAGGAAGAGCGAGCGCATGCGGTCACCAATCGGCTCCATCGCCGATGTGGCTCCATCGTTGACCGTATTAATCAGTCGAGCTATCGAAAACACCAGAAAAGCCACCATCACGAAGAACAGAACGAGCAGCCCTAACAGGACCGCCTTGGCCTTCGAGCGCGGCCGGGACTCAACCACTTCTTCTTTTAACATCGTCTATAATTCAGTGCCTGTCAATAAATACGAGCGACAATAAAATAAAAACCCTTGATCAAAAATACATGGGTATGTTTCCAATATAATCGATCAACGTATATATAACCTTAACGCAATACGTAATCTGCCTTAAATTTGTCTCAAGGCCGTCCATAAGACTCAGATGATCCTCATTTGCATCCATACCCTCTTGGCGGACAATTGAACTCATGTTCGTGGGCACGTGCATCATCACGCTGGAGCTGGATGGCGTAAGGTCTCTCAAGGAAAAGCGCAGCATCGTGAAATCGATCATCGCCCGGCTGCAACGGGAGTTCAACCTGTCCGTGGCCGAGGTGGACGGCCAGGACGCCTGGGGCACGGCCGTCATCGGGCTGGCGGTCGTCGGCAATGACAAGGCCCATCTCCACAGCACGCTGGAAAAATCGGTCGCCTGGGTAGAGACCAACCGCCCCGATGCGCCCATTGCCGCCTACAGCATTGAATTTCTATAACATATGTTTCTGTCATTTCTTCTTTCGCGCCTCTTTGTCATACTCCTGCTGCCTTTTGCGCAGGACGGCGGCCTGACCCTCGAGGCCCAGGCCGGTTTCGACGGTTTGTATGAAACGTCGCTGACCGTCCCCGTCGTTGTGACCGCGCGCAATGGAGGCGAGCCGTTTGATGGCGAGATACGAATCATCTCCCCCGGCGCGAGCGGCGCAAACGCGCTGGTTTATTCGGCCCCGCTGACATTACCCACTGGCGCGGACAAGCGCGTGCCGCTGGTCGTCTACACGGAGTCTTTCGGCAACCGGCTGACCGCGCAACTCGTCGCGGGCGGGCGCGTCGTCGCCGAAGTGGAGACCAATCGATTGACCGGTCTCGGCCGGAATGACCTGCTCTACGGCGTCGTTAGCCCCGAGCCGGGCGGGCTGGCCTTCCTGGAGACGATTCAGGGCAGCTGGAACGACGCGGCCGTCGCCTTTCTCACGCTCGACGACCTGCCCGAAGTATCGAGCGCCTGGGACGCACTGGACATCCTTGTCCTCGACGACATCGACACCAGCCGCCTGACATCCGGGCAACTGGCCGCGCTGCGCGCCTGGATCGAGAGCGGCGGCCAGCTTGTCGTCACCGGCGGACCGGGCGGCCCCAAAACGGCCGCCGGTGTAGCCGAACTGCTGCCCGTGGCCGTTACGGGCGTGGAATCTCTTGCCGACCTGGCCGCTCTCGGCGACTTCGCCGGCGCACCCCTGAGCGGCGACGGCCCATTCGTCGCCACGACCGGCAACCTCATCGCCGGCGAGGTCCTGATCGAGCAGAATGGCCTGCCAATCCTGGCGCGGCGGGATATCGGCCGTGGGAGCGTCTTTTTCCTGGCGTTGGACCCGAAGATCGCTCCGCTCTCCAGCCGGCCGGGCAACGAAGCGCTTTGGACGGCGATCATCGCCAACGCGCCGAAGTTGCCGCCGTGGGGCTGGGGCGTTCAGGATACCTACGCGGCGTCCCAGGCTATCTCCTATATCCCGGGGCTGAGTCTGCCGTCGGCCTGGCAGCTCTTCTTCTTTCTGCTCGTTTATGTCCTCGTGATCGGGCCGATCAATTACATCATTTTGCGCCGCGCCAGGCGCCGCGAATTGGCCTGGGTCACCATCCCGGCTCTGGTCCTCCTGTTCAGCGCCATCACTTTCGCCACCGGTTTTCGCGCGCGGGGGAATGACGCCACATTGAACGTCATGTCGGTGGCCTTCGGTTCGGCCGACGCCGACCGGCTGCAAACCCAATCGCTCATCGGCCTGTTTTCGCCGCGCCGCACCACCTATGACCTCACCCTGCCCTATGACTCATCGACATTCCCCTTCCAGCCGGGATTCGGGACGCTCGTCAGCGGCGGCAATCTCGCCGCGATCGAAAGATCGGGTCAGGTACTGTTGCGCGATGTCCGCACGGACACCAGCCAGATAGCGACCTTCGTCGTCAACGCCCATCTGCCGCGCCCGGCCATCAGCGCCGGGGCGACGCGCTCGGCCGACGGCAGTGGACTCGTCGTCACCGTCCGCAATGGCACGGCCGACACCCTGGAAAACGCGGTTATCCTCCACGGCCAGGAACAAATAACTTTGGGCAATCTCGCGCCCGGCGAAGAGAAATCATTGTCGGTCCCTCTTGGCGAGTCTGCCGCGGCATCACCAACGCCCGATCCGATGTTTTCGGCCGGATTCATCAACCCCAACCCGCTCATCACCGATCCGTCTCTCATTCTGGGCACATACGACTACTTCAGCGATCCGGTAGCCTATCCGCGCTGGCAACTCATCCAGGCTCACTATATGGGCGAGGATTACGACCCGACCACCCTGCCCGACCCAACCAAAGTGGTTACCCTGGGCGGTTGGCTGGCCGGCAGCGCGCAGGAAGTCACATCATCGGCCGCGGGGACAAAGAGGCTGGCCACGACCCTCCTGCTATTGGAGATACCCATCAGGTAATCGACCATGACGGCGATCATTGAACTGCGCGATTTAACGAAACGATATGGCGATCTGAAGGCCGTCGATTCTCTCGATCTGGCGATCGATCAAGGCGCGGTCTTCGGCTTCATCGGCCCGAATGGGGCCGGCAAGACCACGACCATGCGCATCCTGACGACCCTCCTGCGGCCGACATCGGGCGAGGCGCGCATCGCCGGCTACTCGGTGGCTGACGATCCCCGTGACGTGCGCCGGGTTATCGGCTATATGCCCGATTACTTCGGCGTCTACGAGGACATGAAAGTCTGGGAATATCTGGATTTCTTCGCCGCCTGCTACGACGTTCCCGCGCCAACCCGGCCAGGGATGATCGACGATCTGTTGGCGCTGGTCGATCTGGGCCACAAGCGCGACGAGTACGTTGAGTCACTCAGCCGGGGCATGAAGCAGCGCCTCTGCCTGGCCCGCACGCTGACCCACGACCCGCAGGTGCTCATCCTCGATGAACCGGCCAGCGGTCTCGACCCGCGGGCGCGTATCGAGATGCGCGAACTGTTGCGCGAGCTACAGAAGATGGGCAAGACGATCTTCTTCTCGTCCCACATCCTGGCCGAAGTAGCCGACATCTGCACCAGCATCGGCATCATCGAAAACGGCCGCCTTGTGGCCACCGGCAACGTCGATGAGATGATGGCTCGATTGCGCGGCCACCGGCTGATCGCCATGCGTTTTGTCTCCGGCGCGGCGGTCGATGCGAATGAGGCCGCCAATTGGCTGCGCGGCCGGCCAGGTGTGCTTTCCGCCACGGTCGAGAGCGGCAACCCGTCGTCGGGCATGCGGCTCGACTTCAACGGCGACGACCAGGCATTGAGCGACCTGCTGGCCGGGGCAATCGCCCATGGCCTGCCGGTGATCGGCTTCAACGAGGAGCGCGGCGATCTGGAGGACGTCTTCCTGCAGGTCACGCAAGCCGCGGCCCAATAAGCCGAAGCCCGTGTCCACAGTGAACGGATAAAACACGAACTCATGACGGCTGAAACAACCACTCCATCCCCAACCTCGCGACGACCCTGGACCGCGCTGCTTAACAATCCGGTGATGACGAAGGAATTGCGCAGCCGGATGCGCGGCCATCGGGCATTCGCCGTGCTGACGCTCTACCTGATCGTCCTCAGCGCGGCGATCCTCTTCGTCTACCTGATCTACCTGTCCTCGGCCGCCGTCCCCAGCAACACGATGGCCCGCACAACCGGCAAGGGGCTGTTCGCGGCCGTGCTGGGCGTGCAGATCATCCTGGTCACCTTTATCGGTCCGGCCTTCACCGCCGGATCGATCAGCGGCGAACGCGAGCGACAGACATTCGATCTGCTGCGCACGACGCTGCTCCCGGCCAATGCCTTCGTGCTGGGAAAACTCGTCTCGGCGCTCAGCTACATCTTCCTGCTGGTGATCGTGTCCATCCCCTTACAGAGTCTCGCCTTTCTGTTGGGCGGGCTGTCGCCGGTGGAACTGGTGCTGTCACAGGTGCTGGTGCTAATCACCGCCGCGCCCTATGCCCTCTATGGGTTATGGTGTTCGGCAGCCATGCGCTCGACGCTGACGGCAACCGTAGCGACATTCGCGGGGACGCTCTTCCTGACGTTCGGCATCCCTATGCTGGCCTTCGTCGCCATCATGATGTTGGGCTTCACCGGTTTCTCGATTGGAACACCCGGCCCCACGCTGGAAATGATTCTCATCTACGTAGGGCTTGTGCTGGCTGCCACGAATCTTCCGGCCACTCTGGTCATTAGCGAGGCATTCCTGCTAAGCCAGGATACGCTCCTCGGCTACACCTATCACGGCACACAATTGATGTGGATATTTTCCCCCTGGTGGTTGTTCATTATCTTCCACGTGCTGGCCGCTGTCATCCTCTACTTGGCCACTGTGCGGCGCGTGAGGCGGATTAGCGACGTATGACGACCGGCGAATATGACCGTCTGTCAGGCATCCTGCGCGAGTGGGACGGCCGCCGGCGGCTTCAGGAACTGCTGCAATACCTTCCGCTGGGTCTTGCCGTCGGGCTGTTCTTGGGGCTGGTCGCGGCGTTGCTCAGCCGCGCGCGGCCGCTACTGCTGCGCGGAGAGCTGGCGCTCCTGACCCTGGCCGCGGCGCTGATCGCCATCTCCGTGACCGGACTGATCGTCATGGCGCGGCGACGCTCTCCCGTCGATCAGGCACGCTTCGCCGACCGCCGGTTCAATCTGCGTGAGCGCATGACGGCCGCCATCGAGATACAGTCCGGGCAATTGACGGTTGACGGCGCGATGGCGACGCGGCAATTAGATGACGCACTGCGGGCAGCGTCAGCCGTGGACGCGAACCGTGAGTTACCCCTGCGCTCGCGTCTCTCCGATTGGCTGCCTGCCTTCGCCGGAGTGGCCTTGCTGGCCCTGGCCCTGTGGCTGCCTAATCCGCAAGAGGCGGTAGTACTGGAGCAGCGCGCGGTGACCGCGGCCGTCGTCGAGCAGTCACAGGCGCTCGCCGAATTGATCGATGAAATCAAAGCCGCCGATACCCTGACCGCCGAACAGCAAAAAGCGTTGACCCAACCACTGGAGGAGGCGCTGACCGCCCTGAGTCGGCTCAACCTCAGTCGCGAAGAGGCCGTGGCCGCGCTGTCCGCGGCCGAGACGGAGATGAGGGCTTTGAGCCAGGAGATGGATCCGGCGTCCCTGCGCGAGGCCTTGGCCGCGGCCGCAATGGATCAGCCGGGCGAGTTGGCCGAGGCGCTACGCGCCGGGCAACTGGACCAGGCGGCGGCCGCCACGAGTGCACTGGCTGCTTCGTTGGGCGATCTGGATGCCGGCGCCCAGGCCGCGCTGGCCGAACAGCTGGCCGCTACAGCGAACGCACTGGAATCGGCCGACGCTGAATTGGCGGAGACGCTGGATCGCGCGGCCGAAGCGCTGGCCGCGGGCGACACCGGCACGGCGCGGGAAGCGCTCGACGAAGCGGCCGGGCAGCTGGCCAATCGCGCCCAGACTGCGGGAGCCGCCGCGCAGGCGTCCGCCACGGCCGACCGGCTGGGCCAGGCTCGCGGCGAAGTGGCTCAGAGCGGCGCAGGAGGGCAGCCCGGAGGCACGGGCACCGGTACGGGAGAAAGCAGCACTAGCGGCGATGCAGGAGAAGGCGGCACGGGGCAAGGTGGAACAAGTGAATCGAGCGGCTCATCCACAGGAACCCAGACGGGCGGCACCGGCGGCCCATCACCGGGCGGCGGCCACGTGGAGAGCGTATTCGTCCCTCAGCGGCCTGATCTTGAAGGAGAGGGCGAAGGGGTTGAACTGGATGTGCAATGCCTGACCGATCCTGAAACCTGCGGCCCGTTGGCGGGACAGTCGCCGTCAAGCCTCGAGGGACGACCCGGCGGCAGCCTCGTGCCCTATGATCAGGTTTTCGGCAATTATCGGGATGCAGCCTTTGAGGCTCTCTCCCAAGGGAACATACCCATCGGGTTGCAAAATCTCGTCCGCGACTACTTCTCGGCGCTGGAGCCTTAACCTCGCCATCCGGCCAAAAGGGCTCCCAGTTCTCGCCAAAAAATACCCGCGCCGGGCGACGGATAACGCAGCTTTCAGCCACGCCGGAAACAAAAAAGGCGTGCCGCGCCTTCAACGCACGGCACGCCTGCTTCATTCAATCAAAGTTTAGTAACGCAAGATAGCGCCGATCCGCCCCGCGTCTTCGAGATACGGATTCTCGGCGATGACCTCGACGTGGCCGCCCTGGGCTACGGTCTGGGCCACAGCCGTCTCGATGACGTCGGCCGCTTCCGTCAGATCCGCCTCAGTCAGCGGGCTGCGAGTCAGGTTGGCAACCACGAAACCCGACGGCTCATGGAAATAACCCGGCGCGCGATAGCCGTCGCTGATGATCAGTGTATCCACGCGCTTGTCCGACACCGCCTGCAGTGCGGCGTCCAGGCCGATCACAGCGTTGCCTCCCTGCGCGTTGAGCGTGATCAAGCGATCGACGAGCTTGGCCTCGCGCTCGGCGTTGACTTCGCGCAGCAGGTTCAAGGCGCGTTGCCGTACTTCCGGCTCGCCGGCATCATTGCCTACGGGGAAAGAGCCAACCAGGCAACTCTGCAACTGCTTGGGGAGCAGCTCGCGGAATTGGGCCACGTTTTCATTGGTGCCGGCCAGAAAGAGGCGGCGAATGGGGTACTCGGAAAAGAATTGATTGGCGGCGGCGGCGCATTCGCGCATATTGCGCGCGGCCACCTCGTCCTCATGTTTGCTGCCGCCCGGCCCACCGCTGCCACTGCCGCCGCGACGCCCCACGGCCGACGAGCCGCCGCCGTCCTTGATGCGGCGCACGTCCTCGCCGGTATAGATGTCGCCGGCTTGTATTTCGCCCAAATGATAAGCGTAGAATTCACCACCCACCTGATTAACCACAATCACGCCAAAGTGGGCGTAATGATCGAGCAGATGGGTCAATGGCTTGACATACGGCCGGGTGCTCAGGCGGACGCGATTGCGAAACGCCACCGGAGAGTCATAGGCGCGAAAGAACTCCCCGCCCTTGCCGCAAAACAAGGCCAACCCAGGTTTCGACCAGTCGTAACTGAGGTCAAGGTAACGCTCGATGGCCTGCGCTTCCCGATCATATTGCGGCTGAACCTCCTTGAGGAGTCCCCTGGCGGTTAACTTAATCGCCTCCATGGATTGTCGGGTGTTGTCGGTATCCAGATAGACACTGACAACGCCGCGACCATTTCCTGCATAGGTAACCAGCTCTTGCATGTGCTCATGGCTAAACATGAAAACCTCCTACCTGAATATGCCGCCTGTATTGCCGGAAGACTGAAGCAGCCGCCGGCGCGATGTAAATTGCCCCGCCGCGCTCGCGACGCTACGGTCGTTCAGCCAGCGTCAGGGGCACCTCTATTTGCTCCCCGCCACGAATGACCGTCAGCATAATCGTCTGATCAACCTCGGCATTGAAGACCAAAAAGCTGATCAAATCATCGGGACTTGAAATCGGCCGCCCATCCACAGCGATGATCAGGTCACCGCCGGGAAGTGTGCCAACGGTGTCGTTAAACCCACTGGCAATCAGGCCCGCTCTTTGAGCCGGGCTGTTGGGTGTCATGTCAATTACATAGGCCCCTGCGGCTTGTGGCAGCCCCATCGCCTGTTGCGAGGCCAGATCGAGCGAGGTCATGCGTATGCCGATGTAGGGGTAATGATAGACTCCCTCGGCGATGAGCGCGGGGGCCACGCGTCGCACGGCGTTGACGGGAATAGAGAAGCCGACGCCGGAATTCGTGCCGGTGCTGGTGCGAATGGCGCTATTGACACCCACCACCTCGCCGGCCAGATTAAGCAGCGGCCCGCCTGAATTGCCGGGGTTGATGGCCGCGTCGGTCTGAATGACCTGGGGCAGCGAATAGCGGCCGCCACCTTCGGCGATCCGGTCAGAGGACAGCGATCGACCCAGCCCGCTGATGATGCCCAGTGAAAGCGAGCCTGCCTCGTCGAACGGGTTGCCGATAGCCACGACAAACTGGCCTACCTGAGCATTGTCGGAATCGCCCAGCGGAATGGGCAACACGCCCGCCGGCAGGTCATCTACCCTGATGACGGCCAGGTCGCTATCGACATCGGTGCCGACAACCTCAGCTGATCGGCGCGTGCCATCGGGGAATACCACCTCAAGGCCGCTTGCGCCGGTCACGACATGATTATTGGTGACGATATGACCCAATTCGTCATAGACGAAGCCGCTGCCCGTGCCCAGCACAAATGATTGCTCATCGATCACGTAGATATGGACGACGGCCGGGTTGACGCGCTTGTAAAGCTCGATCAGCGAGCTCTCAATGTCGGTGCTGATCGGCGCCGATTGACTCGTGGTCACCGGCGGCAAGGCCGAGGCCTGGGGAATTTGAGCCATCACCGTGGCCACAGCCTGATCGACCAACTCCTGTTGGCTGGGTGCCGGGGGAGTCGTGGCGGACGGATCGATTGAAAGAGCCTGGCAGGCGAGCGCGGAGAGAGCAAGAATGACGATGAATAAAAATAGGGGTGAACGATGGAAACGATACATTGGCAATCTATGAAAAGCTGCTACCTGTGACAATCAGGGACGGACTTGCTTGTGGAAGGATATCTATATTCTAATGAGCCAACGGGCGAATCGTCAAGTGACATCGACCATGACTCAGCGGGTTATCAGACAACCCGCATGGTTTACTCATCTCCGCCCAAAATAAAAATAAAAAGGCGCGAGGCCTCCAATGAGGACCTTCGCGCCTTCGCAAGAACAGAGCGAAACGATCGAATCAATACAGGAACATCGGCTTGCCGAGGACGTGGCGCACCTTGGGTCGATAGTTCTGGGCATCATAGAGCTCGTCTACATCGACGCGCTTGACGCCGCTGGTGACAACGCTCATGGCCACGTGGGTATAAGCGCCGTCACGCAGGGCCACCATGCGGCCGCTTGAACCACCGACGATCAGGTCGACGGCCAACTGAGCGTAGTTTGTGCCCACCATCAGATCGAGCGCATCGGGCGCGCCGGAGCGCATCAGGTAGGCGAGGCGCTGGGTGATGATATTCTCGCCGGTCAGTTTCTTGAGCGCTTCGCCGGTGATTTCGCCGATGCCGCCCAGCTTGCGGTGGCCGTAGGCGTCAGTCTCGCCATACTCGACGACCTTGCCGCCGACCATGTGCGCGCCTTCGCTCACGGTGACCATAGCGTAGTTGCTGGGGTTCGCTTTCTTGTCTTTGGCGACCAGTTCGGCCAGATGCTCCGGGTCGAACGGCACCTCAGAGATGAGCGCGCGATCCACGCCCGCCAGATAGGAACTGATGAGGCTGGTCTCACCGGAGTTACGCCCGAACAGCTCTATAACGGCGATGCGCTCGTGCGAGCCGGCGCTCGTGCGCAACTGATTGATGAATTGCACGCTGCGGGTGACGGCCGTGCTGAAACCGATGCAATAGTCCGTGCCATAGACGTCATTGTCCATCGTCTTGGGGATGGCAACCACGGGAAAACCCTCACGGTGCAGACGCTCGCCATAGCTGAGCGTATCGTCACCGCCGATAGGGATCAACCGGTCAATCTTGAGATATTCCAGGTTCTTCAGCACATGGGGGGTGAAGTCACGTGGGCTGTTATCGGCCGCTTCGGCTTCGGGGTGATTCGGGTCCTTCAGAAATTCAGGCACACTGTCCGGCTTCACCTTGCCGGGGTTCGTGCGGCTGGTGTGCAGGAATGTGCCGCCGGTGCGGTCGATGGTGCGAACGACGCTGTTGTCCAGCGGCAGGATGTACTTTTCAATGGTCGCCGGGTCATCCCGATCGACCAGGAGCAGACCACCCCATCCACGACGAATGCCGATCACTTCATGGCCTGCGCTAATGGCGCGATTCACGACCGCCTTAATACAGGGATTCAGGCCGGGGACATCGCCGCCGCCTGTCAGAATTCCAATTCTCATGCTAATCAATCTCCTTCTATGAAATCGATACGATAATATACGAACAAATTATCCGGGTTGTCCGGCCCCGATATCATCCGGAGCGACGCCGTTCCGGCGAGCCAGCAGGCGGGCAATCGGTATCAAATTCATCCACCATTGCTTAATCGGGCGGCTGTGGACATAGTCCATCAGACGGGGTATATCATCCAGATCGGTGAATTTTATTTCGCCACCCACCTGACCAACGCACGCTCCCGCCTTTTCCTGATTGGTAATGCGCTCTACAAGCGAATCAATACAGGTAACGCCCAGCCGCGTGGCAAAGATACGGTCAAACGGCGAGGGGGTGCCTCCCTGTTGCATGTGGCCCAGAATCGCCTGGCGCACGTCGAACAGATCGCCACCCTCCTCCTCGAAGAGCATGCGCATGAAGTTGGTGGTATAGACCTCATTGGCCATCTCATTGCGAATGACGAGGCCCAGTCGCTTGCCGCGCTCGAAGGCCTCGCGAAACTCCTCGACATCCGTCACGAGGTCGCGCATGGTCACGCCTTCTTCGTGCAGATAAACGCGTTCCGCACCCGTGGCCAGCGCGCCCATCAGCGATAAATAGCCACAATAGTAGCCCATCACCTCTACGATGAAAGCCCTCTGGGACGCCACGGCCGATTGCTTGATTTTGTCCACCGCCATGATGATGCTGTTCAGCGCCGTGTCCGCGCCGACGCTCAGCTCCGTGCCGGGCAGGTTATTGTTGATCGTCGCCGGCAGGCAGAGCATGGGAATGTCGAATGCCGGGTAGTTCTTCCGCTGATTGTGCAATTCAAGGATGGACTGATAGCCCGACCAACCGCCGATCATCAGAATGCCGTCGATCCGGTGCTCTTCAAGGTTTCGGGCAATTGCATACAGATCGCGTCCCTTGGGAATGGTGCGGTTCGTGCCCAATTCCGAACCGGCTCGCGTGGCCCAACCGTTGACGCTCATCCAGTCAAGGTCGATGATCTCGTTATTGACCAGGCCGCGAAACGCGTTGCGCACGCCGAGCATAATGTGGCCGCGGTCGATGCCGATACGGACGGCGGCGCGAGCGGCGGTATTCATGCCGGGTGCAGGGCCACCACCATGCATAACGGCGATTCGTAAACGTCGCTGGTCGGGATCAGGTGGGCGGGGTGAGGCTCGAACAAGGGTGCGAACAACCTCGAAGGATTTGCCGAACGTCGGCCCGCGCAGCGCCAGCGCTTCATCGAATCGTTTAGCGGCCACAGCATCAGCCACGGCCTTGGTTTTCTCCAGAGCAACCTGAAGCGGCGTGCGGGTCAGTTTGTTGCCCTGCATGCCCACGATCAAAGGCGCCACGTCAGGCCCCATCGTGGCGATGGTCTCAATCGCTTCAACGCCGAGCATGGTGCTCAAATTCCGGTCGAAGGCGCTGGGGGAGCCGCCGCGCTGAACATGGCCGAGGACCGTGATGCGCACATCCTCGCCCAGACGCTCTTCCAACACCTCTTTCACGTGACGGCTGGTGATCGGCTGACCATTCCGATCGCGCGCGCCTTCAGCCACAATGACCATCGAGTCGCGCCGGCCTATCTGGCGACCCATCCGCAACTTCTCACACATCCTGGCCTCCCAATCGTCCACGTCAGGCGGCGATTCAGGAATCAGTACCCAGTCCGCGCCGGAAGCCATGGCGGCCATTAAGGCCAGATAGCCGCAATTGCGGCCCATCACTTCAACGACGAAGCTGCGCTGGTGGCTGGCGGCCGTGCTGGAGATGGCGTCCGTGGCGTCGATGATTCGATGCAAGGCGGTATCGGCTCCCGTCGTGATGTCGCTCCCGAACATATCGTTGTCGATGGAGCCGATGATACCCACGACCGGTAACGATTTGTTCCTGGCCGCCAGTTTTCGGGTCACCTGACCGCTTTCTACCAGCTCTTCGATCAGCCCGCTCCATTCATCGTGGAGCAACGCCGCGCCGGTTAGGCTGCCGTCACCACCAATGACGATCAACCCTTCTATTTCATTGAGCAACAGGTTGCGCACGGCGCGCAAACGGCCGGAGCGCTCGCGAAAATCCTTGCACCGCGCCGAACCGATCACGGTTCCACCCAGATGCAGGATACCGCCGACGTCAGTCCAGGACATCAGGCGGATACGTTCGCCGCCTTCGACCATACCTGAGTACCCTTCGTAGATGGCAAATACCTCCATCCCGCGATTCAGACCCGCGCGAACAACAGCGCGAAGGGCGGCATTCATGCCCGGAGCATCCCCACCGCTCGTTAAAACACCTATTCTCTTCATGGATTTTCCATCGTTATCAATGTTTAGCCTTGCACCCCGCTTCCAAAATATGACCTACTAACGAAACATTCCGGCCAAATGAGGGGCGAAGTAGCAACCCAAGCCAATCGCAATGCGCGCAGGCTTGGTGATCACACAATTATAGACTATCAGCGTACAGTGGAGTGGGAATAACTACCTAATACTACTTGGAATAGCCCATGCGGCAACCATTAATACCGGAATTTGAAGCTCTTTCGCCGGTAGGTTTTCCAATCCGTGCCAATGGGTCGCCGACCGATGACCGCCACAGGGTTGCCCAGATAGACCCATGCCGCGACAGTGGACCCGCCCGCCAGGCGCACAACGCGCGCCGCACGATAATAGCCGACGCCGATCGGATAAGGAAAGCGAACGCCCTCCAGCGTGTCAAGCAGATCCAGAGCAGCACCATAGGAAGAAGGTCTGACCCAACCGACCATGCCCCGCACTTCTCCGCCGCCCCCCTCTATCAGCATGGGAAAATACCCCAGATCATAGAGGCGCGCACCATTCAGGCCAGCCGGCTTGATGTCCTGGATGGCATCTCGCCACAGTCGAAAGTTGGCCTCGCCGGGCAACAATGTGCCATAGACAAAAAAGGGAAGGTATGGAGTCGATCGGGGCAAGTAGCCGCTCCTCGCCGATTTGGCTAAAATGGGTTCCGCGTCCTCGTAGCTCAAAGGATAGAGCAATCGCCTCCTAAGCGATAGATCACGGTTCGAGTCCGTGCGGGGACAATAATAATCGGGAATTACGAATTACGAATTAGGGATTACGAGTCAAGAAGTTGAAAAAGGTCTTGGCCTAAACGACAGTCCTCGCATAAGTTATTTTTCAAATTCCCCTTCATCTACAAGGTACTCTCCGGGTCGATGTCGACGACCCACGGTCGGGGAATCGGTACGTCTTCCAGCAGCCGATGGGGATCAGGGGTGTGGACGACGATGTGCCAGCGATAGCGGCCGTCGAGTCGCGTGAAGAAGGCCGGCGTCGGCCCCAATATCTCCGTTGCCGCCAGCGCTCGCTCGCGCACAGTCAGGTTCAGCACCTGCGCCATTTCCTTGGCCATCCGCTCCGCGCGATCGCTGATCGGGTCGCTGATTAGCAAGCGCACAATTCGGCGAAACGGCGGCAGCGCCCGTTGCGTGCGAAAGCGGATCTCCTCCAGGTAGAACCCGGCGTAATCATGTTCGGCCGCGGCCTGAATGGCGTAGTGTTCCGGCGTGTAGGTTTGCACCACCACCCGCCCGCCCAACAGACCACGCCCCGCTCGCCCGGCTACCTGCGCCAACACCTGGAAAACGCGCTCGCCGGTGTTGTAGTCCGGCAACCCCAGGGCGATGTCGGCCGATACGACGCCCACCAGCGTGACGAACGGCAAATCCAGCCCCTTGGCGATCATCTGCGTACCGACCAGAATATCGGATTCACGATTGATGAACCCGGCCAGCAACGCCTCATGCGATCCCTCCTCGCTCGTTGTGTCGCGGTCCCAGCGGACAAGGCGCGCTTCGGGCCAGCGCGCCCGCACCATCTCCTCCAGCCGCTCCGTGCCCAGCCCAAAATAGCGAATACGCTCGGAGCCGCAGTTGGGGCAGGCGTGAGGTTGCGGCTCACGCCTGCCGCATTGATGGCAGACAAGCGTCATGTTAGGCTGATGATAGGTGAGAGGGATGCCGCATTTCGGGCAGTTCATCACATGACCACAGTCACGGCAATTGACGAACGTCGCCGAGCCACGACGGTTCAGGAACAGGATCGTTTGCTCGCCGCGCGCCAGCGTCTCGCTAACAGCCGCGTCGAGCGCCCGGCTAAATACCGAGCGGTTCCCGGCCCGCAACTCCTGGCGCATATCCACCACCTGGATAGGCGGCAATGGGATGGTCAGGGCCTCGTCCATGGTGAGGATATCGTGCCCTTCGCCACCGTCGGTCAGCGGCCGATAGCGGCTTTCAATGTGCAAACGCTCTGCCTGGCTCTCGATGCGGCGACGATGGCCCATGATCCGCTTCGGCAATTCCAGCAATTGGTAGCGTCCTGATTGTGCCCGATGATAGGTAACGACGTCGGGCGTAGCGCTGCCCAAAATGACCACCGCGCCGGTGAACCCGGCCAGAGCGATGGCCGCTTCTCGCGCATGGTAATAGGGTGGCGGGATGGGCGGCGTCTGCTTATAGCTGCCGTCGTGTTCTTCATCGACGACGATGACACCCACGTTCGGCAGCGGCGCGAACAGGGCGCTGCGCGGGCCGATGACGATATCAAACAGCCCGGCCCGCGCCCGCCGCCAGGTGTCATAGCGTTCCCCATCGGAAAGGGCGCTATGGAGCACCGCCACCCGGCCGGGAAATCGCGCCGCAAATCGGCGCACAGTCTGGGGCGTGAGGGCAATTTCGGGCACCAGGACGATGGCTTGTTGGCCACGAGAGAGAGCAAGATCGATCGCCCGCATGTAGATTTCGGTTTTTCCGCTGCCCGTGACGCCATGAAGCAGAAAAGGCGTGGCCGCGTCCATCGGGTCGAGCGCGTCGCCATCCCTCGCCATGTCGATTTCCGAGGCGCCATCTTCTTCATCCCATGAATCATCAAGCGCGCCGTCATCAGCCTCGATCATGGCGACCTTGATGCGGCCCCAGACCCGCGCCTGATCCAGCGTCAGCTCCGGCGGGTCGGCCGGCGCGAAGTCGCGATCGGCCAGTGAATTGCGCCAGACGTGCGCGTCGCCCAGCCGTACGAGATCGAGTTCGGCCAGCCGCCGCAGTTGGGTCAACGTTGCCCCGGTCGCGGCATACACCTCGCCCACAGGCACCGCGCGCGCCTCATCAGCCAGAAAGTCCAGGACGCGGCCATAGACTTCAGTCTTGCGCATGCGCAAGACCTGCCCCATCACTTGTCGCGGAGGGATGGACAGGCCTGCCGAGGGAGGGGTCGTCTCAAGGCGGACAAGACCCACATCCAGCCAACGGGGCAGCAGGTCAGGCCGGGGCAAGTCGGCGCGTGATAGCGGCAATTGGGCGACCAGATCGGCTTCGGCCGCGGGGACATCGCTTCCCGGCACAGGGATAACGACTTCGGCCGGAGCAAAACGAGCCACAAGCCCTTCGTCGACCAGCGCGGTCATATGCTTGCGCGTAGCTCCAGTGGCGGCCAACACGTCAGCCTCAACCGGCAGCGGGTCCTTCGATTCGGCCAGATAATGCAGGATATCGGCCGATTTACTGGCCCGTCCCAACTCAGCAGCGGCGGCCCAAATGCGGTTTGGCCCGGCAATGAGTTCGACAGTGCGGATGTGCTTTGGCCGCGCGCGCGGCGGGTCCAACACCGAGGCTCGGCGCAGGATCGATCGATTGACCAGCAGCGCGGCGGCCGCTTGCCACTTCTTTTTCCGGATGACCCGACTAATCTGCCGGCCGCGCAGATCGCCCCGCTCGCGGAGCAGGTCGACCAGCTGTCGCTGAACGTCGGTCAGACGTCCCTCGCCGTCCCAATAGGGATTGATGTCGTACACGCTATCGGCCCAGCGCGTCAGGCCCGGCGGCAGCAGCAGCCGGAAGCAGGCGTTGAGCGGAGCCATGTAGCGATGGCTGAGCCAGCGGGCCAGATCGATTTGCCATGGCCACAACACCGGCTCAGGATCGATCAGGCTGATGATGGGCTTGGTCTCTTCCACCGGGGCGCTCCCGGCAAAGGCGACGACGATCCCCTGCGCCAATTGGCGGCCGAATTCCACCTCAACCAAGTGCCCGACACGCAATGTCGCCCGCATATCGGAAGGTACGTGGTAATGATAGGCGTCGGATAGCGCCGCCTCAACATTGACGACGACTTCCGCATATTGGGCCGTTTCCATACTCTTGATTGTACCTCAACGGTCAAACAAGAACATATGTTTCATATCAGGTTACAATCGTTTTGATATCCGCTATTTCTCCGAATTGGCCCGCCGGTGTACAATTTGCCAGAGTAATCCCTCAGAGAGTAAAAGAAACAGGAATCACGTGAAACTAGTCACCTATGAACACAATGGCAACGTAGCGATTGGCTTGCTGCGCGATGAAACTATCATCGACCTGTCGGCAGTAGCTCCCGACATGATCGCGTTAATCGAATCAGGAGAACAAGGACTTGCCCGGGCGCGGGCAGCGGCCGAAACCGCCACCAGTGCCCTCCCCCTGAGCGAAGTCCGGCTGCTGCCCCCCATACACACCCCCCGCCGAAACGTCATGTGCGTGGGCAAGAACTATGTCGAACACACCCGCGAATCGTTTGAGGCCCGTGGCGAGACAGTGGAAACGATCGAATATCCGGTCATCTTCACCAAGACGACCACCTGCGTCAACGGCCCCTATGATGATATCCCCTACGACGCGGCCGTATCGGAGAACATCGATTACGAGGCCGAGCTGGCCGTGATCATTGGCCGGCAAGTGAAAAACACCAATCGCGAAGAGGCAGAGGCGGCCGTCTTTGGCTACACCGTCCTCAACGATGTGACCGCCCGCGATCTGCAATCGCTCCATAAACAGTTCTTCAAGGGGAAAAGCCTCGACGGCAGTTGCCCCATCGGGCCATGGATCGTGACGGCCGACGAGCTGCCCGACCCCTACAGCCTGCGCATCACCTGCCACGTCAACGGCGAGCTGCGCCAGGACAGCGCCAACGAGACGATGACCTTCGACATCCCAACCATTATCAATCATCTGTCGCGCGGCATGACGCTCTTGCCGGGAGACATCATCGCCACCGGCACCCCCAGCGGCGTGGGCTTCGCCATGAAGCCGCCGGTATTTCTGCGACCGGGCGACGTGGTTGAGTGCGCGATCGAAGGTATCGGCGTGATTCGTAATCGAATTGCCGCCGTTTAGAGCGCGGCCGTTCCCGGCGGATTGACTATCCGGCCCTTGATGATATAATCGGGAGTTGGCTGAGTGGGTCAGGGTAGGACGGCTTAGAAGACCGATTGTCGAAACCACAAGAGGCGACTCGTACGTTATTCTGGGGGTTTCTCGATGAAAAATCAAACAAGCTTTGTGCTTAAGGGATAGCTAGCCGCCCTTCATTGTCTGCAATGGCGTCGGTCAGTGTGGATCAGGCGCAGCGAACTCGGCCATTGGTTGCCATATATCGCAACGGATGGGCCGAGTTTTTTATTGTTATATTTGGATGAGACCCAAAACGTAAGCCTTTTAGGACGAAGGTATGTCTGACGAATCGATGAACTCTCTAGAAGATCTGCTGGACCAACACGACTATGAGTTACCTCAACCCGGGGATATACGCACAGGCGTGATTGTCGCCAACACACCCCAAGGCCTAATCATCGATCTGGGTTTGAAGCGCGATGGGATTGTGCCCCAGTCTGATCTTGCCAAGCTGGAGCCGGAAGAGCGCGACAACCTTAAAGTGAATGACGAGGTTCCGGTTTACGTTGTACAAACGGAAGACCCGGAAGCTCTGGTGGTATCCATCCATCTGGCCCGCCTTAATCAGGACTGGATCGAGGTCGAAGCCCTGCTCGCCAGCGGAGAAATCTTCGAAGGCGAAGTGATTGGCTACAACAAGGGCGGCGTCATCGTGCCCTACGGCCGCATTCGCGGTTTCGTGCCCATCTCCCACCTGAGCGACGTCACGCCCGGCATGGGCGAGCGGCGCCGCCAGCAGCGACTGGCCCGCATCCGTGGCGAGAAGATCGGCGTCAAGATCATCGAAGTGGATCGCCATCGCCATCGCCTGGTCATGTCCCAGCGTGAAGCGCAGAAAGAATGGGAAGAGAAGAAGCGCGGTGAACTGATGGAGACGTTGCAGCCCGGCGAAATCCGCACCGGCCACATCAGCGGCATGCGCGATTTCGGCGCGTTCGTGGATTTGGGTGGAGCCGACGGCCTCGTCCACATCTCCGAGCTGTCGTGGCATCGCATCGACCACCCGCGCGAGGTAGTCAAACTGGGCGACGAGGTTGAAGTCTACGTCCTCGGCGTCGACCAGGAATCCGGCCGGATCAGCCTCAGCCGGAAGAAACTGCTGCCCAATCCATGGGACACGGTAGCGCAACGCTATGCCCAGAACCAACTGGTCGAGGGCAAGATCACGCGCATACTCGACTACGGCGCGTTCGCCGAGATTGAGCCGGGCGTCGAAGGCCTGCTGCACGTTTCACAGCTCTCCCGCAATCCGGTCGAAGACCCACGGGCCGTCGTTAAGGAAGGCGAAGTTCACCTGCTGCGCGTGGTCAGCATCGATCAGAAGCGCCAACGCATTGGCCTGAGCCTGAAAGCCGTGACGCCGACGGAGCAGATCGAATGGATGGCCCAGAAAGAGCTGGCTGAAGCGTTACGAATCGAGGAAGAAGAGGCGACCAATGCCGCCCGCGACTCCGTTCGCCAGGCCGAGGCCGAGACCGACGAGGTCGTGGTTGAAGAAGTGGAAGAAACGACCGCCGATGTCGCCGAGGATGCGGCCGAAGTCGTTGACGAGTCTGTCGATGAAACAATTGATGTGATGGAATCGGCCGGTGATGAGATCGTTGCCGACGTTACCGAAGCGTCCGAGGCGGCCGACGACGCGGTTGAGGCCGTAGCCGAGAGAACCGAAGAAATCACCATAGACACGGCTGAGGCCACCGAAGAAGCGAAAGGGTCCGTAGTGGACAAGATTCAGGATGCCGTGTCCGATGCAGTGGATGCCGCCAAGGATGCCGTTGAAAGCATCGTCGACAAGATCGAAGACGCGGTCGAGGACGTCACGACCACCAAGGCAGACTAGATAAAAACGGTCTTGCAGAAAAGAAAGTCAGGAGTTTATGGCCAATAAAGAAGACAAGTTAGAGGTTGAGGGCACCGTCATTGAGCTGCTGCCCAACACGCAGTTCATGGTCGAGTTGGACAACGGTCATCGGGTCTTGTCGTACCTGTCCGGTCGCATGCGCAAGCATTACATTCGTATCTTGCTGGGCGACCGTGTGCGGGTCGAGATGACACCCTATGACCTGGAGCGAGGCCGGATCACCTACCGATATCGCCGTAACGTTCAGACCGCCGCCGGAGCCTAACCCTTTACGATGCGGGGGCAGTCCCCGTCAACATGATCTGAAATCTTACAGCCGGCCGCGCGCCTCAGCGCCGGCCGGCTATGTAGGTTATCCAGTCCCCGGCGACAATGGTGTCTCTCACCTGTCCGCCTGCCTCGGCAATCGCCTCTTCCACCGCCGGCCCCTGCTCCAGAATGATGCCGCTCAGAATGAGCCGGCCCTTGGGAGCCACGTAGTCAAGTAGCCCTTTTTCCGACAACAACTGAATGATGATCGGCGCGAGGATATTGGCCACGACAATATCCCATGACGCGCGCGTAACCTCATCGCGCACGCTGTCCAGTTCGCCGCGCCAGACATGAATGGCGTCGGCGACGTCGTTTTGAGCGGCGTTATCGACCGTCGCCCGAACGGCCAGAGTGTCGGTGTCAAAGGCGGCCACCTCAGTCGCCCCGAGCTTGGCCGCGGCGATGGCCAGAATGCCCGACCCTGTGCCCGCGTCCAGGATACTCATTCCCGGCTCGACTCCGTCTTCCAGCGCGCGCAGGCAACCCTGCGTCGTCGGATGCAGCCCCGTGCCGAACGCCATACCCGGATCGAGGATCAGCACGATGTCATCGGGATTGACATCCTCATCCGATTCACGCGGCAGCCACGTGGGCCAAATCTTCAGACGGCGACCGAGGCGAAACGGGCGGTAGTGATCCTTCCAGGCATTGGCCCAATCCTCATCGGCCAATTGGCGGAAGACCGGCTCCGGGAAGGGGTAGAGGCGAGACATATGATACAGAATCTCTTCAACCCGCCGGCGCAAAGCAGGCGTATCCTCTTCCTCGGGGACGTAGATTTTGACGGTGACCACGGACTCCAGCGCGTCGGGATCGACCGTGGCTTCATCGCCCAGTTGTTCCAGGACGACGCTCTCCTGATAAGCAAAAGGCCGCAGCACTTCCGCCACGGCCTCGGCGCCTTCGCCGTCGGTTCTCACGCTTATTTCCAGCCAGTACATAATTCTCTCGCTCCTGCGGCTATAAATTAGCCGAACAGGTCGCCCAGCGCGTCTTTTAATTGTCCCAGGATGCCCTTGTCTTTCTGCGGCACAACTTCCTTGCCTAACGTGCGCGAGAGTTGCTTGAACAAGTCCTGCTGCTCAGTGGTGAGGTTTTTGGGAATGGCCACGTTGATGATCACCAACTGGTCACCCCGGCCCACATTTTGGCCACGGCCGCTGCGATCCAGCTTGGGGACGCCCAGCCCGCGCATGCGAAAAACGCGGCCGGATTGTGTACCGCCAGGGATGTGCAAGGCCATATCCCCATCTACCGTCGGAACGGTGATCTCATCGCCCAATGCCGCCTGAGCAATGTTGATCTGCAGGTCGAGGACGATATCATCGCCCCGGCGCTGGAAGTATTCGTGGGGAGCCACGTTGAGCACGACAAACAGGTTGCCGGCCGGGCCGCCATCCAGACCTGCACCACCCTCGCCCGTCAGGCGAATCTGAGTGTCGCTATCCACGCCGGCGGGGACCTTGACCTTCTTGGTGACGGTGCGCTCCACCTGCTTGCGGCCGTTGCATTCCTTGCAAAGGTCGGGAATCAGCTCGCCCGTGCCGTTGCAGGTGTGGCAGGTCGTCACATTGACAAACTGGCCCAGGATCGACTGCTGCACGCGCCGGACTTCCCCGGAACCATTGCATGTCGTGCAGGTGATCGGCCGTGAGCCAGGCTCGGCGCCGCTGCCGCTGCAAACGGGGCATGTCTCTGCGCGACGGTATTCAATTTCCCGCTCCGCGCCGAAGATCGCTTCCTCAAAAGTGATCGTCAGGTCATAGCGAAGATCGGGGCCGCGACGAGGACCATGCCGCCGGCGACGGCCGCCGGTGGCCCCGCCAAATGAGCCGAAGAACTCCTCGAAGATATCAGCGAATCCGCCAAACCCTTGCTGGTCGAACCCGCCAAATCCGCCGTTGCCGACACCGGCATGACCGAAGCGATCATAGGCGGCGCGCTTGTCGTCATCAGACAAAACCTCATAGGCCTCGCTGATCTCCTTGAAGCGCTCGCCTGCGTCGGCTTCGCCATTCACATCAGGATGATACTGGCGCGCCAAACTACGGTACTGTTTCTTCAGTTCCTCTTTGGTCGCCGTCCGGGTCACGCCCAGCACTTCGTAGTAATCGCGCTTGGAAGCCATAGAGAATTAGGAATTACGGATTAGGAATCAGGAATTACGAGTTTGAGACGTCGTAATTCCTAATCCATACTCATTTTTAGTTAGCGTCGCTGAATTCGCCTTCGACGACGTCTTCATCGGATTGGCCATTGCTCGAAGGGCCACCATCGGCCGTCCCATCGGCCGTCGGTTCGGCCGTGCCGGCCTGATACATGGCTGCGCCGGCCTGTTGCAATGCCTGCTGCAAGCGCTCGGCCCCCTTCTGCATCCCGCTCGAGTCGCCGCTGGACATCGCCTGCTTGACGGCGTCGATCTCGGTCTGCACGGCCGCGCGCTGCGGCTCAGGAATCTTGTCCCCGTTGTCGTGGAGGAACTTCTCGGCGCCATAGACGGCCGAGTCGGCGATATTGCGCGCTTCGACTTCTTCCTTGCGGCGGCTGTCTTCCGCGGCGTGGCTCTCGGCGTCGCGCATCATGCGGTCGATCTCATCCTTGGCCAAACCGCTGGAGGGGATGATCTGCATCGCCTGCTGGCGGTTCGTGGCCTTGTCGCGCGCGCTGACGTTGAGGATACCGTTGGCGTCGATGTCGAACGACACTTCGATCTGCGGCACGCCACGCGGCGCGGGCGGCAACCCATCGAGGATGAAGCGCCCCAGACTCTTGTTATCGCCGGCCATCGGGCGCTCGCCCTGCACGACGTGGATTTCCACCTGGGTCTGGCTGTCGGCCGCCGTGGAGAACACCTGGCTCTTCTTGGTAGGGATGGTCGTGTTGCGCTCGATGAGCGGCGTAGCCACCCCGCCCAACGTCTCGATACCCAGCGTCAGTGGGGTCACATCGAGCAGGACGACTTCCTTGACATCTCCGCCCAGCACACCGGCCTGAATGGCCGCGCCCATGGCGACGACTTCATCGGGGTTGACGCCCTTGTGGGGATCCTTGCCGAAGAATTTACGGACGGCTTCCTGAATGGCGGGCATGCGGGTCATGCCGCCGACGAGGATGACCTCGGTGATGTCGTTGACGGTCAGACCGGCATCCTTGAGCGCCTTGCGCACCGGCTCGATGGAGCGCTGCACAAGCGACTCGGTCAGCTGCTCCAGCTTGGCGCGGGTCAGCGTCAGGTTCATGTGCTTCGGGCCGGTTGCGTCGGCGGTGATGAACGGCAGGTTCAGCTCGCTCTGCAACGTCGTCGACAGCTCTACCTTGGCCTTCTCGGCCGCCTCGCGCAGGCGCTGCAGCGCCTGCTTGTCGTTGCGCAGGTCGATGCCCTCTTCCATCTTGAACTGGTCGGCCGCCCAATCGATTATTTTTTGGTCGAAGTCGTCGCCGCCCAGGAAGGTATCGCCGTTGGTCGATTTCACCTCGAAGACGCCGTCGCCCACCTCAAGAATCGAGATGTCGAACGTGCCGCCGCCCAGGTCATAGACGGCGATCATCTCGTCTTTCTTGCTCCCCAAGCCATAGGCCAGAGAGGAGGCGGTCGGCTCATTGACGATGCGCAGCACTTCCAGACCGGCGATCTTGCCCGCGTCTTTGGTGGCCTGGCGCTGACTGTCGTTGAAATAGGCCGGCACGGTGATGACGGCCTGAGTCACAGGCTGGCCCAGATAGGCCTCGGCGTCGGTCTTGATCTTTTGCAGGATCATGGCCGAGACTTCCGGCGGCGAATACTCGCGGCCGTTCATAACGACGCGCACGTCGCCGTTGGACGCTTCCTTCACCTCGTAAGGCACATACTTGAGCGCCCTCTGCACTTCGGGGTCGCTAAACTTGCGACCCATGAAGCGCTTGACCGAGAAGATGGTGTTCTGGGAATTGATGACGCCTTGCCGCTTGGCGACCTGGCCCACCAGGCGCTCGCCCGTCTTGGGGTTCACGGCGACCACGGAGGGGAACAAGCGACTCCCTTCCGAGCTGGGGATGACAACAGGCTCCCCACCTTCCATCACGGCGACAACGGAGTTCGTTGTGCCCAAATCGATACCAATTATCGTTGCCATTGAAGATATCCTCTATTTAATAATTGCGGGTTAGGGGGCGACGGAAACAAGCGCCGGGCGGATCACCCGGTCGCCCAACCGGTAACCGCGCCGCATCTCACGCACGACGACGCCACTCTGGTGTTCGTCTGAAGGCTCCTGAGACAATGCCTCGTGCTGGTTCGGATCGAAAGGCTCGCCAACGCTGGGGATGACCTGCACGTTCATCTCGTCCAGCACCGACAGCATCTTGCGATAGACCAGGGCGACGCCGGTGACCCATGGATCGTTTTTTTCGATTGCGGGGACCGAATCAAGCGCGCGCTCAAAATCATCGATGAGCGGCAGCAGCTTGCCGACCAGGTCGATTGTCGCGGTCACAAACGTTTCCGCGCGTTGCTTGTCAAAACGCTTGCGGGCATTGGCAAATTCCGCCTGGGATCGCTGCCATCCGTCCAGATTGCGCGCGGCTTCGGCCTGGGCCACTGCCAATTGTTCTTCCAAAGATTGGGTTTCACCAGCCATGGTAGCAGTGTCGACGCCATTGCCGCCGGCTACTTCTTCCCATTCCTGTTCGTTATTCGATACTGTCACTGTTATCAACCTCAATTTGATACAGGGTGTTTTCGGGCAAATCAGCCGTTTCCTGTAGGAAATAATCGTATACAAAACTGCTCATCAGATCGGCCACATAGCGCACGGCGGCCACATTGCGGTCGTAGGGCATGCGCGTGGGACCGACGACGGCCAACGTGCCGGAGAAGCTCTCGGTCACGCCGTAGCGGGAGAGGATCATGGTGCAATCCTTCAGCTCCTCCCACCGACCGTCACCACCGATGACCACCTGGACGCCTTCGCCGCCCTGCGCCTCCTGCTCGGTGAGGACCGACGCCAACAGCGTCCGTTCCTCCAGCAAGCGAATCGCATGACGAGTGCCTTCGTCCTCGAGGATATTGACCAGCCCGTCGCGATAGATATCGCTGATGGAACGGTGGTCGGCACGGCGCAGGGAATCGAGCACCAGGTTAATCACTTCGCTTTCCAGCGTGTCGAACTGACCGGCGCTTAGGCGCGCGGCTATCTCATCGGAGTCTTTCTCGTGAAAAATCGCGTTGAGCCGATCGGCAACCGTGCTTAAGCGATGTTGCGATAATGGTTCGGCCAGCGTGAGCATCTGTTGTTTCACTTCGCCGCCAAACAGCACCAGCACCATGAGGACCAATCGTCCCTGGGTGGCGATGAGCTGGAGATGCTTGAAGCGATTGGCGCGGGATTGGGGGGCGGTGACGAAGCTGGCGCTGCCGGATGTGCGGGCCAGAATAGCGGCCGACAGTCGCATCCACTGGCTCAACTCCAGGCGCGCCTGATGAAACTGGTGGCGGATCATCTGTCGTTCGTGCAGCGGCAGGTGGAATTCACCCAACAGCTTCTGCACGAAGTAGCGATAGCCGCGTTCAGTCGGGATTCGTCCCGCCGACGTGTGCAACTGGGCCACGTAGCCCAACTCGCCCAGCGCGGCAAAGTCGTTGCGCACGGTGGCGGAACTAAAATCCAGCCCATATTCCTCGACAAGCGCCTTCGAGCCGACCGGTTTGCCCGTCTCAATGTAACTACGGACAACCATCGCCAGAATTCGCTCTTGCCGTTCGGTTAGCTGCTGAAATTCAACCATGGCCACAATGCAATCATCGACCGGGTGACTAGCTCACAGGACAAGCTATACCCGGTCGCGCCTTACTCTCATTCGCTTTAATCCTTGCTTAGCACTCAAACATATTGAGTGCTAACAGGAGCCTTCAAGGATCATAACATGCCGCCTAATCAGCGTCAATAAGAAGGATATTAGATTATGAGTGTTAGAAAGCTGATAGAACTAATAGTAGAACTAATAGCGAGGTTCTTCACCGCGTGGCGAGACGATCTGCCAGAGAGTGCGCAGCAGAATCTTGGTATCGAGCAGGATCGACCAGTTCTCTGAATACCACAAATCGTACTTGGTGCGTTCGCTGATCGAGCTGTCGCCGCGCAAACCGTTCACCTGCGCCCAACCGGTCATGCCGCCCTTCTCGCGATGGCGATCCATATAGCGGGGCACGTAGCGCCGAAACTGCTCGACGTAGTAAGCCTGTTCCGGTCGCGGCCCCACCAGGCTCATCTCGCCCAGAAAGACGTTGATCAGGTTCGGCAATTCGTCCATTTCGAGGCGACGCAGCCAGGTGCCCAGCCGTGTCTGGCGCGGATCATCCTTCACCGTCCAGCCGGGGCCGTCCTTTTCGGCGTCGGTGCGCATGGAACGAAACTTGATCAACATGAATTCCTTGCCGTCAAGGCCCATGCGCGGCTGGACAAAGAAGACCGGCCCAGGCGACTCCAGCTTGATAGCTACGGCCGTCAGGAACATCAGCGGCGAGAGCACAACCAGCCCGACGGCCGAACCAAGCAGATCGATCAGGCGCTTCATCGTGAGCAGATAACCACGCAGCGCGTAATCGCGCACCGACAGCAGCGGCAAGCCGCCCAGATCCTCAATGCCGGCCGTAGTCGTGATGTATTGGAACAGGTCAGGGAAGACTTTAATCGTGACGCGGCCGCGCTCGCAATAGGAAATGACGTGGAGTGTCTCGCGGTGGCCTTTCTCCGGGATGGCGACAATCACCTCATCAATCCGATGCTCGCTGATCAGGTCCGGCAAGTCCTCGGGTTTACCGAGGATGGGCATGCCCATAATCTCCGTTTCCGGCGTGTCGCCGTTGATAATGCCGACGAGATCGTAACCGAGACCGGGTGACCAAACGATACGCTGCAGGATCATCCGCGCCGTGTCGCCCGTGCCGACCAGCAATACCCTGTCCTTGCCGATACCGCGTTCCTGGAGTTGCCTGCGCAACCAGTTGGTGAGGAACCGCCCCAGCATCAACAGGATCATCGTTAGCAGCCAGTTGTAGACCAGCATCGTGCGCGGGTAATCGAGGATGGCGCGATCGTTGCGGAAGAAGATGGTCGACAGAGCAACCGCGATCAGGATACCCACTGACACGCTGATGAAGACGTAGTAGACCTGATCAATGCGCGAGGCGGCCCGCGGAATGTAATACTGCCGATTCAAAAACAGCAAAACGATAATACCGAAGGCTTGCGCCAGAAATAGCGAGAAGTAATCCGCCAGCGGCACCTGATTGGCCAGCGGTTCGGGCCAATCGATAGACACGCGTAGCTGATAGGCCAGAACGAAGGCCAGCGCGATCATCAGGAAGTCGAGGATCATGAGCCAGACGGTAAAAATAGTGCGGACACGCTGCGTGGTCATGATACCCGACCCTAATACTCCTCAATCGGCAACCCGTTCTTTGCCTGATTCACATGGCGCAAGATCGATTCAGCGCCGCTGACGGCCGTATCGCCCTGCGTGCCCAGCATGGCGGCCAACTCACGCACGCGACCAACCATATCAAGCGCATCAACGTGGGTGATGGTGCGGCCATCGGCCACTGCCTTGCTGACATGAAAATGAATATCGCCGTAACCGGCCAACTGCGGCAAATGGGTGACGACAACCACCTGATGGCCCGCCTCGGCCGCCAATCCCCACAACTTGCGGCCGACCACGTCACCTACGCGGCCGCCGATACCCTGATCGATCTCATCGAAAATCAACGTCGGGGTCTGATCCACCTGGGCCAATGCCGTCTTCAGAGCCAGCATCAGTCGCGCCGTCTCGCCGCCGCTGGCCACGCGAGCCATCGGCTTTAGCGGCTCTCCGGGGTTGGCCGAAATAAGGAACTCCACCTGGTCGATGCCCGTCTGGTCAAAGGCCAGGCGACGCTCTTCGCCGTCCAGCGACAGGATCGCGCCGGCGGGCGTATCCTGCGCCTGGAAATCGACGCCAAAGCGTGCGCCTTCCATCTTGAGATCGGCCAAATGCGTCTCGACGGCGGCCGACAGTTGTTCCGCGGCAGCGCGACGCTTCTGCGAGAGCGCGCCGGCCATTCGGCCGATACGTCGCAGGAACGTTTCCTGTTCGGCTTCCAGTTCGGCCGTGCGCGTGCCGCTATTCTCCAGCGTCCTGAGTTCGGCCTCCGCTTTTTCAGCGGCAGCCAGCAACCCGGCGACGCTCGCTTCGCCGTATTTGCGCTTCAGATCGCTGATCAACTCCAGTCGTCCTTCAACTGCGTTCAAGCGGCGCGGGTCATACTCAAGCGCGTCCAGATAATCCTGCAGTTCGGCGGCAATTTCGTTCAATTGAAAGCCGATGCCCTGCAAATTCGACAGAGACTCCTGCCGCGTGTCATCCAGCCGGGCTAACTGAGCCATGTCGTGTTCCACGCGGCCCAATAGATCGATGACCGATGATCGATCCTCGTCCACGGTGGAGAGCAAGGCGATGGCCTCGCCCGCAAATCGACCCAACTGCTCGGCATTGGCCAGGCGGATGCGCTCGACGCGCAAACTCTCTTCATCATCGGGCTTCAACGCGGCGGCGATGATCTCCTGAACCTTGAATTGCAGCATCTCGATGCGTTGGTTCATATCCCGGCTGCTGCGGCGCAACGCCTCCAGTTCGCGCTGTATGGCATGGAGCTTGTGGACTTCGGCCGCCAACTCCCGACGCTCGCTCTCCAGTCCGCCGAAAGCATCAAGCAACGGCAGATGGGCGCGCGGCCGCAAGAGAGACAAATGCTCGCCCTGGCCATGGATATCGATGAGCGGATCGGCCACCTGACGCAGCACCGAGAGGCTCACGGTTCGCCCGTTCACCCGGCAGATATTGCGGCCATTGGCGCGCATCTCGCGAGCCAGCACGACGTAGTCGACACCTTCTTCATCCAGGCCCTCGGTCTCCAGCACCGGCCGCAAGGTTTCCCGCAAGGTGGCATCCAACTGGAATGTCGCCTCAACATAGGCTTCGTCCTTGCCGGCGCGAATCACGGTTGAATCGGCGCGGCCGCCGAGGATCAGCGTCACCGCGTCGAGGATGATCGATTTACCCGCCCCGGTTTCGCCGGTCAGGACGTTGAAGCCGGGGTCGAGTTGCAGCCGCAGCTCGTCGATGATCGCGAAGTTGCGAACAAACAGTTCCGAAAGCATGTCAATCGAATATTAGCGCATTTGCCAGTAAGCGGCACTGGCCCCAACGAACAAATAGATACCCGGCCCCAACAAGGCGAACAGGCCGCCCATATTGCCGGTCAGAACCGCCAGCAGGAGCGGCAGCGCGGGGATAGCCACGCCGAGGATCATCATGGCCACGACCAGCCCCGGCAGATAGCGGCCGCGCCGCCCACCGATGGCTCGCTTGGTGATGCGGCCGATGAAGCCCCCTACCGCGCCGCTGAGAAAGAAGATCAGCATGAAAAACAGGAAGCCGCCCCTGAAAAAGTTGACCATCAAGTAGCCGACCAGCAAGCTGATGGGAAGCGAAACCAGCACGGCGATCAGATAATCCAGCGGTTTGTTGTTGAAGAACGCGTCCTCCGCCACGCGCCGGCATTCCGGGCAGATGTAGCCGACCGGCGTCTTGATGGCGCAACTGATGCAGATAGGGCGATTACAATTGTAGCAGCGCAAGGATGTGGGACGATCAGGATGGCGATAACACGCCAGCTCATAAACCTCGGCGTCGTGCGACTCTTCTGATTGGTTTTCGACGATGGTCGCGGGGAGCGGGTCGTCGGCTTCCTCCTCAGCGTTGGCCGCGGCCAGCGCCGCCTCTACCTCCGGGGGAATCGGTCGGCCGTCCAGGATAGCCAGCCCGGCAATCGCCGCCGGCAAATCGGGCGCCAATGCCAACGCCCGCTCATAAGCCGCCCGCTTTTCGGCGGGGTCGTGGACGACCTCGGCCAGTCCCAGCCAGGCCTCCTCGGCATCGGGTGCTTCGCCGAGTATCTGTCGATAGATCGTCTCGGCCGCCGCGTTCTTGCCGTAGGTTGCGTTGCGTTCGGCTTGCGTGAGTAAGGAGCGTAGCCGGGGTTCTTTGATCGCCATAGAGTAGTTCCAGGAAAATTTCCGATTATTTCAGAGTCGCATCAAGATTAATTCCACGAGATTTTCATCAATTCAGGTTAATGATCCTGAAGAGCGGGGTGAGTGATGCCTAAGGCTTCTCATCCCGACTCAGGCCGATGTTCAGGTGCGGCCAACTGAAGCCCAGCCGCCCCATCAACCGGCGATAGAAATAGCCTGCGCTCTCGATGCGCGCAAAATGGCACACCTGCTCATTCTTGGTGATGACGATCTCGTCACCATCCTGCACCGGTGTGCTTTTCTGGCCGTCGGCCGTCAGGTAAGCCTCATGACTCATCTCCACCCGGATCGAGATACGCGCGTTCTCATGCAGCACCAGCGAGCGGTTGAGGCTCAAATGAGCCGCCACCGGGACAACGACCAGATTCTGCAACTGCGGTGGCATGAGTGGCCCGCCGGCGGCCATCGCATAGGCCGTCGAGCCGGTCGGCGTGGCGATGATCAGGGCGTCGGCGATATAGGTCGTCACGAGATCGCCGTCTACATGCAAGTGTAAATGAATGACACGAGCCTGTGCCCCGCGGCCGATGACCACCTCGTTCAGCGCCGAAAAGGGCATGAGGCACTCATTGCCGCGCCATAGCTCGGCGTGGAGCAGCAGACGACGCTCAATCCAGTATTCGCCGCGCAGCAGGCGCTCCAGCTTCTCCGGCCAGTTCTCCGGCGTCGCCTCGCTCAAAAAACCGACCCGGCCGACGTTGATCACGAATAGCGGGATGCCATAGGGAACCGACCAGCGCGCTGCTCGCAGCGTCGATCCGTCGCCGCCGAGGACAATCAGCAATGAGGTGCCTTCCAGTGGAGCGTTGAGGTCCTCATCATCCATGGGCGCGGCCGTCCACGACGGCACGCCGCGGGCTGAAAGCCAATCGCGCACCTCCTTGCTGAGAGGGGCAGATTCAGGGATGCGGGGTTGTTCCAGAATGCCGATGAGGTTCATGGGCGGTTGTGCATGGAAATATGGCGAGCGCGGCAGGAGACGGAGCAATTCGTCATGCGGCCAATCGTTCCCGCAGCCAGGTGACAATCTCGCTCAGAGGAACCACTGCTTGCTCCTCGCCCTCAACGAGCGGCCTGACGGCCACCACACCCTGCACCAGTTCATTTTCACCCATGATCAGCACGTAGCGCGCGCCATGGCGGTCTGCCTCGCGCATCTGGCTCTTCATGCTGCGACCGCGCCGGGCAAAGGCCAGGTGCGCGCCGATGCCTGCCTCGCGCAGCCGGAAAGCCATCCCGACGGCGGAGATCTTCGTCGTCCCGCCAAAATGGGCCACCAGCACCGGCGGCGGTAATACTTCCGGCAAGTCGACCTTTTGCTCCCTCATGCCCAGGACGATGCGTTCGATGCCGCTGCCAAAACCGACGCCAGGGGTCGATGGCCCACCGATGTCCTCAGCCAGGCCATCATAGCGGCCGCCACCACACAGCGCAGACTGCGCGCCGATACCTTCCTGCCACACCTCAAAGACCGTTTTGGTGTAGTAATCAATGCCGCGCACCAGGCGAAAATTGATGGTGTAGGACTGGTTCAGGGCGTCAAGCAGCTCGCGGACATCGGCGAAATGCTCCCGACAATCGTCGCACAAATGATCGGCGATATGGGGCGCGCCGGCCAATAGCTCGTCCATGCCCGGCTCTTTGCTATCCAGCACGCGCAGCGGATTCTTCGTCAGGCGTTCCTTGTCAATGGCGGCCAAGCGGTCGTGGTGGTCACCCAGATAGGCGACCAGCTTCTCGATGTAGCCCGGCTTGCACACCGGGCAGCCGGTGCTATTGAGCTGGAAGGTCAGGCCCCTGAACCCCAATTCACGGTAGAGATTCATGGCCAGCATCATCACTTCAACATCGGCCGCCGGATCCTCTTCGCCCAGAATTTCACAGTTGATCTGGCTGTGCTGGCGCAAACGTCCGGCCTGCGGCCGCTCGCGTCGGAAGCTGGGGCCGATGGTGTAGAGTTTTACCGGCTGGGGCCAGCTGTGCATGCCGTTGGAGATGTAGGCGCGGACGAATCCGGCGGTGAATTCCGGCCGAAGCGTGATGCTGCTGTCGTCAGCCTCCTGAATGGTGTACATCTCTTTCTGGACAAAAAAGTCGGAGCCCTGCCCCACGCCACGCACAAATAACTCCGTCGCCTCGAGGATGGGCGTATCGATATGCTGGAACCCATAACGTTGCGTCAGGCTTCCGGCAGCGGCGATAATCACGTCCCAATAGCGGCGATCATCGGGCAGAACGTCATGCATGCCCGTCAGCCGCTGAATTTGATTAGACAAGTTAGCCTCCACAAAAGACAGGCAGAATCACATAGCCTGTCGACGGTGCGAATCGCTTAATTATACCGGGAAAGGGGG
Organism: Promineifilum sp. (SeqCode); assembly: GCA_035446145.1. Taxonomy (GTDB): domain Bacteria; phylum Chloroflexota; class Anaerolineae; order Promineifilales; family Promineifilaceae; genus Promineifilum. The sequence goes on from DAOMSB010000003.1 coordinate 46,912, forward strand.
ATTAGGAAACGTGCGACGAGTGGTCGGTGGGGGATCGTCAGGCGAGCCGGCGGTCGCAAGCGTCGCGAACGCCGCAGGCCGCGCAGCGGCGGCGATCGGCATGGTCGGGTTCGGGGTCAAAATCTTCACGGGTGGCCCGCATCTCATCGAGCAGATCGAGCAGATCGGCCTCCAGCTCGTCGGTGTAATCCACGGCGACGGCGCGATCCCTGTACTGGAGAATGCCATACGGCGGCCGAACGCCATAATTGACCTCCACCAGCAGGCAATAGGCCGCCAGCTGCAACACCTGCCCATCCCATGGCGAATCAGGCGCGGGGCCTGATTTCACCTCCACGGGGATGATTGATCCGTCACGCTGCTCCACCAAATAATCCGGCTTGCCGACGAGCCGATACTCCGAAGCGTGAAAGACATTGTTGTTGGCCCGCCAGGCGCCGGTGTCGGTATAGATGACGTTGCCGGGTGGCAAGCCGCTCTCTTTCCGCATGTCACGGCCGCGGAACCAAAGTATTGCCGCCAGAAACAGCAGGAACAGCACCAGGATCAGCGGCAGCCCGCTCATCGTCATCGTCTCACTCATCGCGCCATCGCCTCATCCGTCCCATCCTCATCGGGATAACAACTCGAAGACGAGCATGGCGACGGCACAAAACAGGGCTACATAGGCCAGGCGCCGCAGCCACACCGACTGTTCCACAAGGCGGCCGTGGCGTTGATGATATTGCGTTCCCGCCTGCATTTGGGCGACGTTGGTCGAAGCGACGGCACGCACTCGACGCAGCCACCAGGAGCGACGGCAATAGACATATTCACCGATTTCACTGGCTCTAATCCATGAATAGCTCATGCGTTCTATTTTATTCGATTGAAGGGAAGTGTCAAGGAAATGGGGCGATCATTCAATCGCGCGGAAGGTCGCCGAAGGCCCCAGTTGCCGATAAGCCGCGGCGTAGCGATTGAGGTAGGCCCCACAGAGGAGAACGAGGCTGCTGATATAAGTCCATGTGAGGAACGCGATGATCGTCCCCACCGAGCCGTAAATCAGGTTGGAGCGCGAAAGATAGGTGCCCACAAAGTACAAAAATAGCTGCTTGGCGAAGTGCCACATGAGGCCCGCCATAATCGCCCCCGGGATCACTTCGCGCCAGCCAATCTTGACGTGGGGGATGAAGTAATAAAGCAGGGAAAAGAGGAGGACGTTCAGAAACACCGCCCAGAAACTGGTGGTAAACGGCCCGATGTCCATCAGCGTCGAAGGGACAAGGCTGTTGATGATGGTCAATACCGTGCCCTCAATGGATGAAGCCAGGAGCAACAACATCGTGATGATCAGCACCATGCCGACCGCCAATGTGCGGTGGCGCCACACCGACCGCCGGTGATTGATATCCGCGCCCCAGATGCGATCCATGGCGCGGGTGACGACGTTGAACACGCTGGACGCCGACCAGATCAGCATGATCGCCGCCACACCGGTGATTGGCCCGCGCGCGCGGATCAGGTTTTGCAGGTTTTCACCGAGCATCGTCTCCAGGCCGGGGATGATGAACTCCAGCTCGGCTACAATTCGCGCTTCGGCCAGCATGGGGTCAAGCCAGTTACTGGCGATGGCAACCACAAGCAGCGCCAGCGGAAAAACAGAGAACAATGTGAAGTAGCCGATCGACGACGCGACCAGTTGGGACTCCGGGGCCAGAGCATCCTGAATAGAGCGCAGGGTCAGTCCTCCCCACAGCTTGATGGCGGGTAAAAACCCGGTTCTAACCTGAGATATAAGCCCGAGGGGCGATTTTTGTAATTGATTCAGGACATTACCCATTTATTCAGCCAACTGATTGACCCAGGGAAGTATAATCTCATGCCTGTCATTGCACCAAATTATCGCCCCGCGGCCGAATACGTCGCCCGAAAGAAGCCCTCCTGTTTGAGAATAATCAGCGGCCGTGCTACTATTTACCTACATGAAACGGCCCGAATCTCTGCGCGAATATCGCTGGCTTGTAGCTCCGGAACCCCCGCCCGGCTCCCCTCTACACACAATTGGCGATACCATCCACCCGGTCTTACGCCAGGTCCTGTATAACCGCGGGCTGACCCAGCCGGGACAGATTCAATCATTTCTCGAAAACCATTACCTTCAATCGCGCGATCCGTTCGGGCTGCCCGACATGGAGCCTGCCGTCGAGCGCATCACCCGCGCCCTGCGCGATGGCGAAATGATTGCCGTCTACGGCGATTTCGATGCCGACGGCGTCACCGCCACCGTCCTCCTGACGGAAGCGCTGCGCTCCATGGTCGCCGATCGCCGCCAGATCATACCCTACATTCCCGACCGATTCGACGAGGGATATGGCCTGAATCTTGATTCTCTGGCCAAATTGCGCGCCAAAGGGGTCAGCCTGGTGATCAGCGTTGACTGCGGCATTCGCTCCCCGGTCGAGGCAGCACACGCCCGGTCGATTGGCCTGGATCTGATCATCACCGATCACCACGGCCTGGGCCGAGAAATACCGCCAGCCGTGGCCGTCATCAACCCCAAGCGCCCGGACTCCACCTACCCCGAGCAGATGCTGGCCGGCGTCGGCATCGCTTTCAAGCTGGCCCAGGCGATGCGCCAGTTTGCGCCCGATCTCGTAACCGGCGACGAATCAAATCTGCTCGATCTGGTGGCTATCGGCACAGTGGCCGACCTGGCCCCCCTCCTGGGCGAAAATCGCAAGCTCGTGGCTGAGGGCCTTGCCGTCCTAAAAGAGGTGCGGCGGCCGGGTATCGCCGCGTTGATGAACGTGAGCGGTCTGACTCCGGGGCAGTTGACTGCGGAAAGTATCGGGTTTTCTCTGGGGCCACGCATCAACGCCGCCGGCCGCCTGGCCCATGCGTATGATGCCGCCAAACTGCTGACTTCAACCAACTCCATCATCGCCCGCGAGCAGGCACAATTGCTGGACGAGTTGAACCGCCAACGGCAGAGCCTGACGCGTCGATTGACAGCATTGGCCGAAGGGATGGTGGATCCCGAAGCGCCAATCATCATCGCTCGCAATACGGAATTTAATTCGGGCATTGTCGGCCTCGTGGCCGGCCGCCTGGCCGAAAAGAATTATCGCCCGGCTATCATCATGGAAGAGGGCGAGGAAGAAAGTCGCGGCTCCTGTCGCTCGATCCCCGAATTCCATATCACCAAAGCGCTCGATGAGGTGGCCGATCTGCTGGTTCGCCACGGCGGCCACGCGCAGGCGGCCGGGTTCACCATTCGCAACGAACACGTGCCGGAGTTCATCAGCCGTATGACCCGCATCGCCGGCGAGTGGCTGGATGGGCATGATCTGCGGCCGAGTCTCGCCATCGATGCCGACTTGCCGCTAAGTGACATCGACTGGGCACTGCAGGGAACCATCGAACAGTTGGAGCCGACCGGCTTCGAGAACCCCAAACCCTTGCTGCTCAGCCGGGCCGTGGAAGTCGTCAGTCATCGCCCTGTGGGCACGGACGGCAGCCATCTGCAACTCCACGTCGTGGATGCTCGTCGCAATGGAGCCGATGGCCATAGCGGCGCGAAACGGCAACCGGCACGGCCGTATCCGGCAATCGCCTTTCGCCAAGGCGAATGGGCCGCGCACATGCCGCGCTATGCCGACATCGTCTATCGATTGGGCGTCAACCATTGGCAGGGAAGCGCCAACCTGCAACTTGTCATCGAAGATATTCGCCCCACGGAAGAAGAGAGTATAGCCGTATGACCATTCTCGTTACCGGCGCGGCCGGGTTCATAGGCAGCCATTTGGCGGAACGCTTGTGTCGCCGAGGCGACCGCGTCATTGGGCTGGATAACTTCAATGATTATTACGACCCCACCCGCAAGCGCGCCAACGAACAACGGCTAAACACCTACCCCAACTTTCGCATGGTCGAGGCCGATCTGCGCGACCGGACGGCTCTATTCGACCTGTTTGCGACCGAAAAGATCGATGCTGTGGCCCATCTGGCGGCCATGGCCGGCGTCCGCGACGCCATTAAGTTTCCCAATCTTTATGTCAATGTCGATCTGAACGGCACACAAAACGTCCTCGACGCGGTGCACGCCGTCGGCGGGGTAGCAAATTTCGTCTTTGCCTCCACCTCGTCGGTCTATGGTAACACGACGCAAGTCCCCTTTGTGGAGACCGATCCCTGTGACCGCCCGCTCCAGCCCTATGCCGCCGCCAAGCGCGCGGCCGAAATACTCGGCTACACTTACCACTACCTGTTCGGCCAGAACTTCACTGTACTACGTTTTTTCACCGTCTATGGACCCAACGGCCGGCCGGATATGATGGCCTACCTCCTGGCCGACAGCCTGATGAAAGGCAGAGAGATACCTCTCTATGACAACGGCCAGATGTATCGCGACTGGACTTTCGTCGACGACACGGTCAGCGGCATCGTAGCGGCCATCGACCGGCCATTGGGCTACGAGATCATCAATCTGGGTCGGGGCGAGCCGGTTCTTTTGCGCGATTTTGTCGAGATCATGGAAGAACTGAGCGGGCGCAAGGCCAACGTCGTGCCGACGCCCCGGCTGGCGGCCGATTTCGTGCGCAATGAAGCCGATATCAGCAAAGCCCGCCGCTTGCTGGATTATGACCCCCAAGTCTCTGTAGCCGATGGGGTGGAACGATTCTGGAAATGGTACCAACGCTATGATGCCGGGCAAGGATAACGCACCGCCCGCGCTTGGCCCGTTCCATTATGTGGCCAACGAAGCCAAATGGACGGCCTGCCTGCGCGATCTTCAGGCCGCGCCGCGTCTGGCCATCGACCTGGAAGCCAACAGCATGTTCGCCTACCGGGAAAGGGTATGCCTGATCCAGGTCTCCACGGCCGACACCGACTACATCATCGACCCCATCCAGCACCTCGATCTGAGCGGCCTGGGAGCAATCATCGCCGACCCGCGCGTGGAAAAGGTGTTCCACGCCTCCGAGTATGATCTCATCCTGATGCGGCGCGACTACGACTGGCATCTGGACAACCTTTTCGACACGATGTGGGCCGTGCGCATCCTGGGCTATTCGCAAATGGGGCTGGCCAGCTTGCTGGAGAATTTCTTCGGCGTCAGCACCAGCAAGCGCTTCCAGAAGGCCAACTGGTGCAAGCGGCCGCTTTCATCGGCCGAATTGGCTTATGCGCAAACCGATACCCACTACCTGTTACCCCTGCGCGATCGCCTGGCGGCCGAGCTTAAAGCGGTCGACCGATGGGAAGAAGCGACCGAGATTTTCCGGGAACAGGCGCAGGTTCGTCTGCCCAATAATAACTTCGATCCCGACGGCTTCTGGTTCATCAACGGCGCGTTCGATCTGCCGCCGGAGAAACAAGCGGCGCTAAGAGGCCTGTATCTTTTCCGCGATCGCGAAGCAAAACGCCGCGACGTCCCCCCATTCAAGATTTTGGGGGAACGAACCCTTGTGGAGCTGGCCGAAAAATTACCGGGGCGATTGAGCGAACTGGATGAGATCCATGGTATGTCCCCCCACCAACAAAGCCGCTATGGCCGAGTCATCCTCGACGTTCTGGCTGAAGCTCGCCAGGCCGAGACCCCCAAACCCCCACCCCGTTCGCCGCGGCCGCCCGAAGCGATAATGAATCGCTATGACCGTCTTCACCGCTGGCGCAAGACGCGCGCGCAGGCTCGTGGCGTCGAATCCGACGTGATCATGCCTCGCGATGCGCTCTGGGCAATTGCCCAATCCAACCCGCGAACCCTCGACGCGCTAACGGCGCTTGAGGTGATGGGGCCGTGGCGGCTGGCTGCTTACGGTCAGGAACTATTGCGCCTGCTCTGACAGGCGCGTCAGGTCGTCCGGCCTGCCGGACGGCGATCATGGAGATTCATCATGGAGATCACATTCTACGGCGCGGCCCGCACCGTAACAGGCTCGCAGCATCTACTCGATGTCAACGGCTACCGCATTCTGCTCGATTGCGGCCTGTATCAGGGATCGCGCCAGGAAAGCAAAGAGCGCAACCGCCACCTACCCTTCGACGCCAAATCCGTGGACGTGCTGATCCTTTCCCACGCCCACATCGACCACAGCGGCAACATTCCCAATCTGGTCAAGAGCGGTTTCAACGGCGACATCATCTCGACCTTCGCCACGCGAGACCTGTGCAACATCATGCTGCGCGACAGCGCCAGAATTCAGGAATCGGATATCGAATACCTCAACAAGAAGCGCGAGCGCGACAACTTGCCGCCGCTTGAACCCATCTACACCATGAACGACGCGCTGGACAGCCTGAAACTGTTCATCGGGATCGGCTACGAGCGCCCCTATCATGTCGCGCCGGGCATTGCCCTGACGCTTTATGATGCCGGCCACGTTCTGGGTTCGGCCATCGTCGCCCTCGACATCGAGGACAAGGACGGCGGCCCGACGCAACGCCTCGTCTTCAGCGGTGATCTCGGCCGCGCCAATCGCCCCATCCTGAAGGATCCCGTCTTTCTCGATGAGGCCGACATCCTGATCATGGAAAGCACCTACGGCGATCGCGAACACCCTGACGATGAAGATACCGATCACAAACTTGAGGACGTCATCCGCGACACAGTCAGACAGGGCGGCAAGGTAATCGTCCCGGCCTTCGCCATCGGCCGAACGCAGGAGCTGGTCTACCGACTCAACAACCTGGTGGAAGCCGGTGATCTGCCGCGCGATCTGGCCGTCTACGTCGACAGTCCGCTGGCCATCGACGCGACAAGCATCTTCCGCGCTCATCCAGAAGCCTACGATGAAGAGATCGCCGAGGTGATGATGACCGACCGTGACCACGACCCGTTCGGCTTCCACCTGATGCACTACACGCGTTCCACCCAGGAATCGAAGGCACTAAACTTCGTGAAGACGCCGGCGGTCATCATCAGCGCCAGCGGCATGGCTGAGGCGGGCCGCATTTTGCACCATCTGAAGAACAACGTCGAAGACAGCCGCAACACTATCCTGATCACCGGTTTCCAGGCGCCAAATACCCTTGGCCGGCGCATCGTGGAAAAGCAAAAGCGGATCAAGATCTTCGGCGAGGATTATGACTTGAGAGCGCAAGTGGAGAGCCTGAGCGGCATGAGCGGCCACGCCGACCGCTCGGAGCTCATCGCATGGGCAGGCCACTTCAAGCGGCCGCCACGCCAAACGTTCCTGGTTCATGGCGAGCCGGACGCGGCCTTCGAATTGGCTGAAAGACTGCGCGCCCAGCTCGGTTTTCCGCAAGTGACAGTGCCCGAATTGGGCGAGCGCTTTACTTTATAACGCCCAGCTCGCGCCCCACGCGGTTGAACGTCTCCAGCGCGATCTCGATGTCGCTGTGGTTATGAGCGGCCGAATTCATCACCCGGATGCGCGCCTTGCCCTTGGCGACGGTCGGAAAAGCGATCGACATCGCGAAGACACCTTCCTCGAACAGGCGCCGGCTGAACTGTTGGGCCAGCGTGGCCTCGCCCAACATGACCGGGACGATGGGCGTCTGGCTAAAGCCGGTGTTGAAGCCCATCGCCTGCATCTCATCGCGGAACATTTTGGCGTTCGACCACAGACGGTCGATTAGCTCCGTCGATTCGCTCAGGATTTTCACCGCTTCGATGCACGCCGCTGCGTCGGGGGCGGTCATGGCGCTGCTGAAGAGGAACGGACGGCCGCGCTGGCGCAGCCACTCAATGATGATGGCCTTGCCGGCCACCAGCCCGCCAACCACACCGAAGGCCTTGCTCAGTGTGCCAACCTCGACGTCCACCCGACCATGCAGCCCGAAATGATCGACGATGCCTCGGCCGCCGTGACCCAGCACCCCTTCCCCATGCGCGTCATCGACCATCAGCATGATGCCGAACTCCTCGGCGATTTCGGTGATCTTGTCCAGCGGAGCAATATCGCCATCCATGCTGAACACGCCATCGGTGATGATCAGCCGGCGCTTGTAATCCTCGCGCCCGGCGATCTTGGTCCGCAGATCATCGACATCGTTATGAGCGTAGCGAATCACCTCGGCGCGGCTCAGGCGGCAGCCATCGATGATGCTGGCGTGGTTCAGTTCGTCGGAGAAGACCAGATCACCCGGGCCGACAAGAGCGGGAATCGTGGCCAGGTTGGCCGTAAAGCCGCTCTGGAAGGTTATGCAGGCCTCGGCGCGCTTGAACGTCGCCAGTTCCTGTTCCAGATCGACGTGCAGGGTTGTGGTTCCGGCGATTGAACGGACAGCGCCCGGCCCCACGCCATACGCTTCGATGCCTTGTTGAGCCGCCTGCCGAATACGTGGGTGGTTGGCCAGACCCAGATAATTGTTGGCGCAAAAATTGAGCAACCGGCGACCATCGATCGTCACCCAGGCGTCCATCGGTGAATCGATGGTACGGATGTTGTTATACAGGCCGGCGCCCTTCAAATTCTCAATCTCATCTCGTAGCCATGCGGTACGTCCGTCTTGTTGCATAGTTTCCTCTCTTTCGTGAACAAGCCTCTTTCAGAGCAATTGACGATTGCTCCTCTCATCGATATACTCCCGACAGTATGAGCAGTAATGGGCTTTTGCAAGAGCCAGTGCTCATTTTAAACGTGACATTCGAACCGATACACGTTTGCAGCACGAAGCGGGCTTTGGCTCTGGTACTTTCCGGAAAGGCTGAGATTGTCATCAATGGTCGCGGGACCATTCATAGTGCCGCATCCGAATTTGAAATCCCGTCAGTCATCAAACTAAGCCATATGATCCGGCGACCACGGCCGCGAATCGCCCTGTCGAAGCGCGAGATCCTGCGCCGCGACGATTACACCTGCCAGTATTGCGGCCGCAAGTTGCGCACACTGACCCTCGACCACGTCATTCCCCGCCGCCAAGGCGGCGGCCACACATGGGAAAACCTCGTAGCGGCCTGCGCGCCCTGTAACCGGCGTAAAGGCGGCAAATTGGCGGCGGAAATGAACATGACCCTTCATCGGATGCCATTTGAGCCTAATCCCTCGGCCGCCTACCGCTTTGGCTCGCTGCTGGAGCAACGGCAGGAATGGGCACAGTTTATTGAAGGTTGGTAAAGTCTCAAGCCCGGTTTGGCCGCGAGCGAAAACCTGTCGGCCTTCGCCTGCTCCATCAATTCATCATCATACCAAAACGGCCGCGGACGGAATCAACCACGGCCGTTTGTATTTTCCCTGGCCAATTCGATGATGCGATCAAGCCCTTGATCAATGACGCTCGTCAGGCCCTCATACATTCGCTCATATTCCTCATATGGGCCGCCGTAAGGATCGGGAATGTTGTAGGTGTGGCCAATCATCTCCGTCAACATGAATACCTTGTGCGCTTGCTGAGGGAATTCCGCGCGAAGCGCTTCGGCGTGGCCGACTTCCATGGTCAGGACAAGATCGGCGTTGGCCAATTGCGGCTCGTCAACCATCGTCGCTCGGTGGCGGCTCAGGTCCAGCCCCTCGCGACGGACAACGTCGATACTATAGCGCGAAGCGCCGCGCGGCTCCATGGCCCATGTGCCGGCTGAGCGCACCGTCCAATCCGCCAAACCCTGTCGCCGCAGCCGGTCGCACAGCAGCGCCGCGGCGACCGGCGAGCGACAAATATTCGCGGTACAAATGATAAGGATATTTGCCATCAGAAAGCCACTCGCTAACCCATTTCGGGCTGAAGCAGTCCAAACGTCCCGTCACGGCGGCGATAGATGACATTCACCGCAGAGTCCTCGGAATTGAAGAACACATAGAAATCGTGGCCCAGCAGTTCCATCTGATCAATGGCTTCCTCGGCCGACATTGGATGGAGCGCAAACCGCTTCTGGCGCACGATGGCTCGATCCTCTTCTTCCAATTCCTCGGCAATGGGCAACGGCTCACCCATGTCGACCTCGCCCGCCTTGCCACGGTACTTGCGCTTCTGCTTGCCGCGATAGCGCTCGATTTGCCGGTAGAGTTTGTCGATCACCGCATCCACGGCGGCAAACATGTCGCTGTTACGCTCTTCAGCGCGCAGAATCGTCCCGCGTTCGTCGCGGATGGTGATCTCGGCTACGTGGCGCTGCACGGCGCTGCGAGTATTTTCCATAGCCAGATCGACCTGGATGGTCGTCAGGGTAGGCATGTATCGGTCAAGTCGTGCGGTCTTCTTCTCCACGTAGTTTTGCAAACGTGGAGTCACTTCCATATTGGTTGAGAAGATCTGCAGTTCCATAATGGGTATCCCTGCTCCTTTCAATGAGATTGGGTGCGTACTCAAAAGGCCCGCCGGCCTGAAAACTCAGATGCTGCAGGAACTATCTGTTTGGCTGATACCTATTATCCCATGACTAGCTAACCCGCGCCAAACAATACGCCGATACGCTCACCGCGCCGGCCGCCATCAACGCCTCGGCCGCGGCCGACATCGTCGCGCCAGTGGTCAACACGTCATCGACAAGCAGGACATGCCGTCCATCGACAACCGTGGCGTCCGCCTCAAATGCTCCGCGAACATTCGATTGTCGCTCATCCGGCCCTAATCCCACTTGCGGAATCGTGTCGCGGGTTCTGCGCAAGGCAGAGGCACAGACAGCGATCGACTTCGCGCTCCCCAGCGGTCGGGCCAATAGCTCCGATTGGTTGTAACCGCGCCAACGACGGCGCTTTGGATGAAGCGGCACAGGCACAATCAGATCGGGATTTTGCTCCCAATCGGGCCAGCCGGCAATCAGAAAGTGCGCCAGCGGCCGGCCCAGGGCAGAATACCCCTCATACTTGAAACGATGGATGAGATCGCTGGTGGGTTCCTGATACCGCAATGGGGCGCGCATCTGTCTGAGCGGCAAGGGGTTGGCGCGGCATTCACGACAAAGCCGGCCAGTTGGTAGAGGTTGCGCGCCTTCACTCATTCGGCCGCAACGATAGCAAATCGTGGGCGATACAACGGCGAGGTTCGCCTCACATTGCGGGCACAATAGCCAACCCACGCGGCCGCAGAGGGCGCAAACCGGCGGAAAGACGACGTCCAGCCAAAAAGACGCCACCTCACGTATTCGCGTGGTGTATGATCCGGCCGGGAGATCAGCTTTGTTCACGTTCGCGAATGAATCAAATCAGCTACGATTGCTTCCAATAGTTGCCGCTTTTCACTACGATTCAGAACGATGCCCCGTTCTTCCAGAAGAGAGTCCAGGCGATCATGGACGTAAGGCCGTACCTGCGAGCGCTGGGATAGATCGATAGTCGGATCCATCTCTCTCAGAATCCGATCGCTTAATGAGTTTTTTAGATCCAAAAAGGCGTCGCGGGTGCCCGGAGAAGGCGAATCACGACGTACCCGAATTTCGCGCAAATCATCGGCGTCTATAGCTCGCCGGTTGTTTTCGTTATCGATCCCCACGAAAGTTACCCCCCACAAGATTAATCAATCAATACCCATCGGGAGAACCTTAGCCCCCGTTGCCGAGCAGCTGACTGAACCACCCGGCGATGTTATTGAGCCAATCGCCGATATACGGGCCAAGCAGGGCGAGTATGGCGATGACCACAACGGCAACCAGGACCAGCACCAGAGCGTACTCGACTAGTCCTTGTCCATCTTCGCTCCTAAAGAAGCGCATCATTACATTTCCTCCGCATATACCCTCACAGGTTTTCTTGGCTCAACGTTCAGGAAGAGGCCGATGTGTCCAGGCGCACCCAACCATGACGAAGCGCATAGACGGCCGCCTGCGTGCGGTCGTCGACATGGAGCTTGCGCAAGATGGCTGTCATGTGATTCTTGACCGTCTGCTGGCTAATACTGAGCCGCAAGGCGATCTCTTTGTTGCTGGATCCACGGGTGACCATATCCAGGATCTCCATCTCTCGCGGCGAAAGAGGAGTATAGGTATCGGCTGACTGTTCATCGATGGGGTAGTTATATCGCCCCAGCCGTTGCTGGACCCAGCTCAACACCTCTTCATAGGACATCACCTGTCCATGAATCACGTATCCACCCTGATGGACGGAATAAACCGTGGCGAGTAGCCCTTCGGGGGGGATGTCCTTTGAACAGTAGGCCGCCGCGCCAATGCGCAAGGCATGGAAAACCTGCTCGGCGTCATCATACCCGGTCAGGATAATCACTTTGGTGTCGGGCAATTCGTTCAGGATGCGACGCGTCACCCGCAGCCCATTGGCATTGGGGAGATTAACGTCCATCAGAACAATATCCGGCTGGTATTCAATCGCATGATGAACGGCAACTTCGCCGTCGGCCGCCTGGGCAACCACCGTCAATCCGGGATCGCTCTCCAATACATCGACGAGCCCCTGTCGAAAGAGAGGATGGTCGTCAACGATGAGTAACTTAATCGGATCCATGTACTGCGTTCCGGAATTGTTCAAGTGATTCAATCAGTATAACACGATCTCGTCAATCATCATATCATATCGTGATTAACGTACCCGTTGACCAATATACGTTCGCAAGTCCCCAAAATTGACAGGAATAGCCGAATGATTCAGGCCAAGGCCACCAACCAGCGCATGAGACAGCCGACCCAGAGCGTCATTCATCCCCGCCACACGTGAAGCCAGGTAGCCCAGGCTTAGATAGCGTCGTTGCGCGCCGTCCCACACCACGTTATACCCATGATCGCTTAACATGCGCCTTAAAGTGCGCTTGCCGAAGTAATACAAATGCATATCCATCAACCAGGGCCACCGGCTCCCGGCCAGGCGCGAGACAGGGGCATCGATGTCCATCGTGTGAACGACCAGCCAGCCGCCGGGGCGCAACAACCTGCGGGCTTTGTCCAGTTCGGCCGCCGGATCAGCCAGATGCTCGATAACGTCCCACATCGTCACCACGTCGAATGACGCCTCGGTCAGGTCAACGTTATCCAGCGTACCGACTCGCACATCAAGCCCACGATTCCGGGCCTCGGCCGCCGCCCACTCCGACGGCTCCACGCCCTGGGCTTGCCAGCCAACCGCGGCCGCCGCCTCGACAAATACGCCGATGTAGGCGCCCACATCGAGCAACGCGCGACCCGCTGCGGGGCCAATCACGCGCTCCATGTGGCGTAGATGATGGCGAAAGGTCAGCTCGCGGCCAAGCCTCTCTTCGACATAGGTCTCATCCTGGACGGCCGTATAGGCGCTCATCACGTCATCGGTCGACCAGCGTGGGTTGGCATATATCAATCCGCAATGACGACATTCCACGATCTGCGGATGATGGCCATAGCCGGAATGGGTACAACGAAAAGCATCAACCCGCAGGGCATTGCCGTCTGTCGTGGCCGGGAAACGCACTTCATATTCGTCCCGCCCGCACAGATTACAGTTAACTTTTATCATTACTTATAGCAGATGAAACAGTGATGGGTGGGCGACGGGGCTCACCGCCGCGCAAACGACGCAGGAAAAGTCTCAGCACGGTGTACTGGGCTTTCAATATCTCCTGGCGCGAAATCTTGGTCTGCCCCTTGCGGCGATCTTCAAAAATGATGGGGACTTCTCCAATCTGCCAGCCCCGGCGCTGGCAAAGGAACAACATCTCTACGAGAAAGGAATAGCCGCTGGAAAATATCTCATCCAGCGGGATGGATTGCAACACCTCGCGCCGGTAGAGACGAAACCCGGCCGTTGCATCGCGCGCTTTCAGGCCCAGGAGAGTTCGGGCCACAAAATTCGCCCCACGGCTTAGATAAATCCGCTTTCGGGTGCAATTACGCGCGCCGCCGCCGGGGACATAGCGCGAGCCGATAACCACATGTTTGGTTCGGCTCAACGCGATCATGTCGGGAATGTAACGTGGGTTGTGGGAAAAGTCGGCATCCATGGTCAGAATTCGCTCGGCGGCAAGATCATTGATGGCCTTCTTGAAGCCGGCGATATAGGCGGTGCCAAGGCCCAGCTTGGCCGGGCGATGAATGACATGAACTCGACCAGGGTTCTCCGTCGCCCATCGCTCGGCCATATCCCCCGTGCCGTCGGGCGAGTTATCGTCCACGACGATCGCGCCAATTGGCGTGGGCAGAGCCAGTAGCTGCTCCAGCAACTCGTCCAGATTGTCGGCCTCGTTATACGTCGGCACAATGACGAAAGTATCAATAATCATTGAAGATGCTCCAATCAGGGCGGATTGTAACGATAAGGTCGTAGCCGGTCAAAGCGGCCGGCTGGGCGAAAATCCGCCTAATCCGTCCGGTTGGCCCTATATCTGATCGCCATGGCATCGAATGGTGGCCTAAGTTCGCGGTCGGATGGACAATCATCGACACCATGCGAATCGGAATCCTCTCACGCAATCCGGGACTCTATAGCACGCGGCGGCTGGCGGAAACAGCGCGCGAACGTGGCCACCGGGTGGAGATCATCGATACGACGACTGTCGCGGTCCACATCGGCCACAACAATAATTCGGCAGCGGTGCCCCAACGTCTTGTCGCCTCGCAGCCCGGTACAGCCGAAACGACAAAGCTGCCCATGCTCGACGCCGTCATCCCCCGCATCGGCACATCAGTGACTTTCTATGGATTAGCCGTAGTGCGTCAGTTCGAGACGGCCGGCGTGCTGACGACGGCCTCATCGAGCGCAATCGCCCGTTCCCGCGACAAACTGCAAAGCCTGCAACTCATGTCCCAGGTCGGTCTGCCGATACCGCGCACGGCCGTCGTCGCCCGACCGGAAGCCCTCTTCTCGGCCATCGAGGCCATCGGGGGACTGCCGGCGGTCGTCAAGCTCATCAGCGGGACTCAGGGCCGTGGGGTGTTTCTGGCTCATCAGTTCGCCACAGTCGCGGCCATCCTGCAGAAAGTGGCCGAACTGAACCGGCAGGCCATCGTCCAGGAGTTCATCGCCGAGGCAGACGGCCGCGACATGCGACTCATCGTGGTAGGAGACCGCTGCGTGGCGGCCATGCAGCGTCAGGCTCCGGCGGGAGAGTTTCGAGCGAATCTCCATCGCGGCGGTTCGGCATCGGCCTTCGTCCCCGAACCGGCCATAGTCGCGATGGCCGTGGCTGCCGCCCGGATTCATGGCCTGGCGGTGGCCGGTGTTGACCTCGTGTTCTCACACCGCGGCCCGCTATTGTTGGAGGTTAACTCGTCTCCCGGCCTGGAGGGGATTGAGAAGGCGACCGGTATCGACGTCGCGGGCGAGATCATCGGCTATGTGGAGACCGCCTTAAGCCAATCGAAGCCGGCCCGAAAATCGCGTTCAAAATAAAAGCCGCCGGTTTGCGGCCGGCGGTTCATCCTCAATGAATCATCTTTTGGGCGACATCCCTGCCCTTGTTGGCAGCGATATTGTCGGGCGTCAGCTTGCTTGCGCCATGGCCGCCAACTTCGAGCCAGTGGCAGGCGGCGAAATGCCCACCGCCATAGTCCTTGAACGGTGGCTCTTCCTGTGAACACAAATCAAAGGCGATTGGGCAGCGGGTATGAAACCGGCAGCCGGAAGGCGGGTTCAACGGGCTGGGCACGTCACCCTCCAAAATGATACGCTGCCGCTTGTAGGTCGGGTCCGGCACCGGGATGGCCGACATCAGCGCCTGTGTATAGGGGTGTAGCGGGTCGCTGTAGAGCAAATCGCGGGGGGCCATCTCGACCATCTTGCCCAAGTACATCACACCGACGCGCTCGCTGAAATGCTCGACCACGCTGAGGTTATGGGCGATAAAGAGATATGTCAGCCCGAAGTCGCGCTGAAGTTCGCTCAGGATATTCAGCACCTGCGCCTGAATCGACACGTCGAGCGCCGAGACCGGCTCATCACATACGATGAATTTCGGCCGCAAGGCCAGCGCGCGGGCGATGCCGATACGCTGCCGCTGACCGCCGGAAAACTCATGAGGATAGCGGCGGGCATGTTCGGCACGCATGCCGACGCGGGTCAGCATTTCCGTGACGACGTCGTAGCGCTCCTGACCGCTCATGTTCGTATGGACGCGCAGGCCCTCGGCGATAGATTCGCCAATCGGCATACGGGGGTCAAGGGACGAGTAAGGGTCCTGGAAGATGATCTGCATATCGGCGCGCATCTTCTTCAACTCGCTGGAGTCGAAATCAAAGACGTTTTTACCATCCAGAAGGACTTCTCCAGACGTAGCCGGGATGAGACGCAGGATCGTGCGGCCGACGGTCGTCTTGCCGCAACCCGATTCGCCGACAAGGCCCAGGGTTTCCCCTTCGTTAATATAGAAGGACACGTCATCTACAGCCTTCACCCAGGCCTTAACGCGCTGCATTAATCCGGCGCGAACCGGAAAATATTTCACGAGGTTATTGACCTCGATCAGCTTCTTTCGTGACGGAGCGGTCGCGCGCGTTTCTTGTTGGCTCATCTCGTGTTGCATCCGCTTATCCCCTCTTATGCAATTCCGGTCGGTCAGCCTTCCATTGGGCCGCTGGGGCGTCTTTCATTTCCGGCAAATCCTCATACAGCCAGCAGCGCACCGTGTGCCCAGGAGAAAGCAATTTCAACTCCGGTTCTTCCTCAAGGCAAATTTGCAGGTTATATTGCACGCGTGCTGCGCAACGTGGCGAAAATTTGCATCCTTTCGGAAGTTTGATCAAGTTGGGAACCGAACCAGGGATGGTAGTCAGTGGCTTATCGGCATGGCCAAGTACCGGAGTCGAGCCAATGAGCGCGTCGGTGTAGGGGTGCATGGGAGAGTTGAACAGGTCGATGACCGACGCCTGCTCGACGATGCGGCCGGCATACATGACATTGACCCGATCGCACATCTCGGCCACCACGCCCAGATCGTGGGTAATCAGGATGATAGCCGTGTCCATCTTGGAGCGGAGATTGCGCATCAGGTCCAGGATCTGAGCCTGGATCGTCACGTCGAGCGCCGTCGTCGGCTCATCGGCGATCAGCAACTCAGGGACGCAGGCCAGCGCCATGGCGATCATCACCCGCTGGGCCATACCGCCCGACAACTCATGGGGGAAAGCCTTCACGCGAGATTCGGGATCGGGAACGCCCACCAGAGCCAATAGCTCGATGGCGCGTTTCTCGCCCAACTCCTTGCCTACATCCTGGTGGATCTGCAACACTTCCGACAGTTGGTCGCCAATGCGGAACACCGGATTCAGGCTGCTCTGCGGCTGCTGGAAGATCATCGATATGCGGTTGCCGCGGATTTCAACCATGCGCGACTCCGGCAGCTCAACCAGATCCTGATTATCGAAGATGATTTGACCATCGACGATCTTGCCCGGCTGGCTAATCAGGCGCATGATGGAGAGGGATGTCACGCTCTTGCCGCACCCCGACTCGCCCACCAGACCAACGACCTCGCCGCGACTGACCGTGAAATCAATGCCGTCGACAGCGCGCACCACCCCGGCTTCGGTGAAAAACTGGGTTTTCAGGTTCTTAATATCGAGTATAACGTTCTTGTTATTTCCCAAAATATCCCGCTTCCGTTCGCATACGTTTATTGGATAAACAATGATAACCCGATAATACCAAATGCAACATCAATTGAGAAAACTGCATGCCGCACAAAAACAGTTCGCTTGCCCATCGGCAAGCGAACTGTCTCTTGATCACTAAAATGATGTCGGCCGATGGCTAACGATCCTCATCCCAATCATCCTTGCTCTTTCGACGCTCCTCGCCCACATACATGGCTACCCCGATAACTCCGAGGAATACGCCGGTGATAGAAACGCCGTAAGCCAGAAAGTTCAGCAGAATGGTAGACGGCAAGACATGCATGACGATCAGGAACGGCAGGATAACCCCAGCCAATACCATAAAGAAGCCAAGCACGATCAATCGATTAAAAGGCATGACCTCGGTTCTCGTCGTAGAGCCAGCACGCGACCAAATGCTTGGGTGACACCTCGATATTGGGCGGCGCCTTCACATCGCAAATGCCCGGCATGAATTGCGGGCACCGCGGGTGGAAGCGGCAGCCGGTCGGAGGGTTGACCAGGCTGGGCGGCTCGCCCTTGGGTATCTCGCGCTGGACAAGTGCATTATCCGCGTTCGGGTCTGACGACGCCTCAAGCAAGGCATGAGTGTAGGGATGCTTGGAATCGTCGAGCAAATCGTCCATCCTGGCGAACTCGACGATCTCTCCGGCATACATGACGAAGATGTATTCCGAGAAGTAGCGCACGGTGGAGAGGTCATGGGTGATGTAAAGGACGGCCAGGTTGTGGGTCTCCTGCAGCTTGCGCAACAGACGCAGCACCTCAACGCGCACGGAGGCGTCGAGCATCGACACCGGCTCGTCGGCTACCAGCAGCTTGGGTTCCATGATCATGGCCCGGGCGATGACCACGCGCTGCTGCTGGCCACCGCTCAACATGTGGGGGAACTTGGGCAGGACTTCCGCAATAGGCGTCAGCTTGACTTCCTCGAGGATCTTTTCGATTCGGCGGCGGCGCTCTTCCTTGTCCTTCACGCCATTAATGATCAGCGGCTCCTCAAGAATCCGCTCGACGTTCATGAAGGGTGGCAATGCCCCGAACGGGTCTTGCTGGATGTAGCCGATCTTGGAGCGATAGCGGCGCAAGTCCTCCCCCTTCGTATGTGTCAACGACGCGCCGTCAAAGATCACGTCCCCCTTGGTGGGGATGTTCAGACCCAGAATGGTCTTCATCAGACTCGACTTGCCGCAGCCGCTCTCGCCGACGCAGGCGATGGCCTCGCCATAATTAAGGTCGAAACTGACGTTATCGACCGCGCGGACATAGCCGGCATGGCTGAAGCCAAACTTTTTCAATTCATACCAGACATGCAGATCCTTGAGCTGCACCAATGCCTGGCCGTTGTTGTCATGATCAGTATGGCTGATCTCGGTCATTGTGTCTGTCATTTCGCTGGTCTTCCTCCCGGTTTTGGCTTTTCCACGGTCTTATGCATAAAGCCAGCACTTCACTTTCCGGTCGCCGTCAACCAGGACGGTCGGCGGTTCTTCGTCACACTTCTCAAAACGCTTGGGGCAGCGATCCTTGAAACGGCAACCCGTAGGCGGGTTGAGCAGGCTGGGCGGTTGGCCGGTGATGAACTCCGGTTCGATCGTCTCGCGCAAACGAGGCACGCTGGCCATCAGCGCATGGGAATAAGGATGGAGCGGTTTAGTGAAGAATCGACGGGCATCACTGACCTCGACCACCTGCCCGGCATACATGACGGCCACGTTGTCGGCCAGCTCGCTGGAGGTGGCGATGTCATGGGTGATGAGAATGAAGCTGGTCTCCAGCTCCGTTTTCATGCGCTTCATCAGGTTCATGATGGAAGCCTGGGTCAGCACATCCAGCGCCGACGTCGGCTCGTCCAGGATGACCACATCGGGAAGGGTCACCAGGGCCATAGCCAGGGCTGAGCGCTGCCGCATACCGCCGCTCAACTCAAACGAGTAGCGATGGAGGAAGTCAACGGGCACACCGACGTGCTCCATCATGCGCACGGCCGATTTCGTCGCCTCCTCCTTGTTCATGTTCATATGGATCATGGCCGGCTCGGCGACCTGGTCGCCGATTTTCATGACCGGATTCAGCGCGTTCATAGCCGCCTGCGGAACCATCGAGATCCGTTTCCAGCGAATTTCCTTGCGATAGGTCTCGGCATCCATGTTCATGATATTCACATCATGGAGCCATATCTCGCCGTCATAAAGCCCCGCGTTGCGCGGCAACAAGCGCAGGATGGCCTTGGCCAGCGAGCTTTTGCCGCAACCGGATTCACCGATGATCACCGTGGCTTCGTTCTTGCGCAAATCAAAATCGACGCCGTCAACAGCCTGGACCGGCCCGCCACGTGTATTGAAGTACAGGCGAAGGTTGCGAACCTTCAGAACCAATTCGTTTTTCTTTTCCATGTGCCTTATACCTCACGTAATCTCGGATTGAATACCCGGTCCAGGGCAAAACCTACCATGGCAAACGCCAGACCGGCGATCATGAGCAGGACCGACGGCAGCAGAATCCAGTAGTAATAGCCGTTGAAGAGCGCGCCCTGGGTTTGAGCGTCGTTGATCAACTTGCCCCAGGTAGGGATGAAGGGGTCGCCCAGGCCCAGCACAGCCAGAGAGGCTTCCAGGAAAACGAAGCTGGGCACCAGAATCACGATAGCCGGGATGACCAGAGGCAGAATGCGCGGGATCAGATAGCGGAAAATGATCCGCATATCGCCCGCCCCATAGGCACGCGCGGCGTCGATATAAGCCGATTCCTTCACTTGCATGAAGATGGCCCGGTAATTCTTGATCTGCAACCCAAAGATGCTCAACACAATAACCAGGCCCAACGTGATCCAGATACTCCGGCTATAGAGCGTGCCCACCATGATCAGGATAGGCAAGAGCGGGATGATGGAGTTCACCTCCGTGATCCGCTGGATGACCGCGTCAACCCAGCCACCAACCCAGACGCCGAAGGCGGCGATCCCCATGGTGGTGACGGTCGTCAACAGGGCGGCCAGCAAACCAAAGGCCATGGCGATCGGCGTCCCCCACAGCAGAGCCACGGAGAGATCGCGTCGCTGGTGGTCGGTTCCGGCCCAGCCGTGGACCTGCCCATAGCTGACAAATGCCAGATCGAGTGTCGACTCTGGTTCAAACAACAGGCCTGTGGCGTCCAGCCGGTAAGTCCCCTGGAGCACCTGCAACCCTTCCTGATTGGGATCATCAAAAAGGCCTTTGACCACCGGGACGTTCTTGATCCCGGTTTCCCGCTCCAGGCGACGCTGCAAGCGAGTGTCCTGGTCGAAACGTATAGGCGTGTTAGGCCCGGACGAGAACTCGCCGGCACGAATCTCCCGGCCGTCGGGCGTTATCCAGGTCATCTCGATAAAAGGCTGTTTGCTGGCATATTTCGCCGAGGCAAACATGATCATCTCCGAGGGGAAGGTGTCATAGGGGAAGTCAAACTCGAACGAGAAACGTTCCTCGCGCGTGTCGGCCGAAATCTGTTCGATCGTGGATTCAACGTCTCCTTCGGCACTATCCATAATGATCGATCCGGCCTGGTCCGTGCTCCGGAACCAGTTAAACCACGCCGGGGCGGCGTTGCGGGGGTAAAAACGCCAGACGTTCTCGCCGCCGCGCCACAGCCTCACCGCTTCATTATAGGGTATGACGATGGGGGTCACGATAGAGACGATCAACAGCAAGGCAATAACGACCATGCCGATAACGGCCGTTGGATAATGGGCCATCTGCCGCAGAACACCTATGAATCCTTTCATTGTTTCCGACCTCCACCTCCGACCCTCACCCGCGGATCGACCAGAGCATAGACAAAGTCCAGCAAGAAAACAGTCAGGGCCAACAAATAGGCGTACAGCACCGTATTGGCGACGATCACCGGGGTGTCGAATACACCGATCGCCCGAAAATATAGCTCGCCGATTCCGGGCCAGTTAAAGACCGTCTCAAAGATAATGGCCCCGGTCCAGAGGCCGATGAGCATCAAGGCAAAACTGGTGATGATATTGGGCAGTGTCGGGCGCAGGACATAACGTCGCTCGATCATCGAGTCGGAAAGCCCTTTGGCCTTGGCCATCTCCACGTAATCTTCGCTGGAATAAATCAGGAAGAACGTCCGCCAGTTATAGGCCGTCAGGAAAATGGCGGAAACGAGCCAGGCCATAATGGGCAGAATCATATGCTTCGCCATACTAAGCGCGTAGTCCAGAGCGTTATCGGGCGGTGGCGCATCCACCATCCCGCCAAAGGGCAATACCTTGAGCCACGCGGCAAAGATCAGGATCAGGAAAAGCCCATAGAACCATGCCGGCGCGGCCGAAGTCGGCGCCAGCGTCAGCACCGCCTTGTCGGCAAAACTGCCGTAACGCCGGGACAGACTCAACCCGGCGAACAATGCAAGGAAAAACAAAATGAAGTTTGCGGTTCCAAAGAGGATTAAAGTGGACGGCAATCGCTCCAGAAGAATATTTCTCACCAGTCGCGAGCCGCTGTCACTCATCAGCTGCTGGGAGTAACCGAGATTCAGGGTCATCCCGTCTCTCAGAAACTCAAAGCTTCGAATGGCGAACGGTCGGTCCAGGCCGAACCGTTTGGCCTCAAGCTCTACTTTCTTGTTGATGTAGTCGACCCGTTGGGCCGACGACATATTTTTGAATTCCGGGTTGGCGGTGGCGGCCAAAGCGACGCCCTCACGAATCGTGGCCAGGCGCATCTTGTCTACTGCCCCGCCCATGTTGGCCACGAGGATCGTAATGTAAACGCCGATGGCAACGGTTACGACCAACGCCACCAATTTCAAGACGGTATAACGCACAAGCTGCCGGATGCTCTGCATCCGGGCTTTGCGTGCCGAGGCTTCAATGGATTCGACATCTACTTCGGCGTTGAAATCCAGGCCGCCGGTGATAACGTCTGTCGCCATGGTCACACCTCCTCAAATTTCGCGAGAAGAACAGGGTTATCAGTAGGAGGAGGTGACTCGAAAGTCACCTCCTCTACATTTATCTACATTTTAGCACATCCGATCGTCTGTGCTACCGATTAAGAAAGAAAGTCAACTACGGGGCGGTCACGAACTCGTAGCTGGACAGGCCGGGGATGGCTACCAGCTTGGAGACGACGACGACATCCAGGCGGTTCGCGCCTTCGGCCAGGCCGCCGGTGACATCGGCGCCCAGGACAGCGTTCCAGACGCCATCCTCGACGTTCTCCGCCACGCCTTCGGCAACCAGCGATCCGTCCGCGCCGAACACCAGGTAGTTAACCGCCTCGATATCGGCGGCCGGGTAAGGACCGTCGAAGACATCGATGAAGATGTCGAAGCTGGCTTCTTGCCCGATGGTCACGCGCGCGGGTCCGTCAATCTCCGTCACCGGGAAGGCGGGAGCAGAGAAGCCGGCGAAGCGGTTGGCGAAGTCCGGGTGGGCCGCGTAGTTGGACATCACGGCCTGACCCTCGACGGGGAAGACACCGGACAGGAAGTAGGAGCCGGTGCTGATGTAGTAGTGACCGTAGCGGCGAGCGAACTCAGCCAGGTTGGTGTAACGCGCGGTCGCATCCTCAGCAGTCACGTACTGACCCAGTGTCGGGGCGTAGGGAACGTAGGCCTCGGCCGTAGCGGAGATCAGTTCACCAGCCAGGACCTCGAGGGACGGGCCGGCAACCAGGTTGATGCGCTCGATCTCGGCCGCCGTGGCCTTGTCGGGCGTGAAGGCGAAGCCACCGTTGGCATCACCACGCAGCATGAGGGCCATGTTGTGCCAGGCAGCGTCGCCATAGTCGTAGTTCGGCCACCAGGTCGTGACGGCGTTCTCGGCGTCCAGGCTGCCAGCCTCGCTCCAGGTCTCAATGACCAGCGGATCGACGGAAGCGATGCGGACGCCGCGGAAGGCGGCCAGGAACTGCTCGCGATTCGGAACCAGCGACTCATCGTAGTTCGCGCTGGCGGGATCGCCCAGGTCGAACGAGGTGATCATGCCCATGATGAAGTCAGCCACGCTGATGGGGCTGCCGTCATGCCAGGTCACGGTCGTGTACAGGTCGGCCGGGTAGTAGACGGTCGACTTGACCAGAGCGGTCTGCGTCTCGGTGTAAACCTCGGCAGCGGTCAGGAAGACCTGGTTCTCGGCATCCCAGCCGGCCCACGCGTCGTCGGGGACGGTGACTTCAGGCTCGAAGGCGAGCGTGACCCAGTCGGAGGACACAGCCATCGGGTAGCCCTCGCGGACGGTCAGTTCGGCCCGCTCGATGCGGTTCGGGAAGTTCAAGCCGGTGTTCGGATTCGGGTAGAGGCCCGCATCACCAACACCGCGGATGACCATCATGTCGAAGACCCAGTTGGAGCCGCCGATGGGGTTCCAGGGCTCGGTGAAGACGCTGGGCAGACCGATGTTCATGGAGCCGCCAACCTTGTCTTCGTAGCGAATCGTCTTGGACCACATCTGGGCGCCACTGACGCCACCGGCCAGGTCGGTCGTCACCGCTACTTCATTGCGGAACGGCACGACGGTGGTACGGCTGGTGATCCAGTCGCGGGTCGCGTATTCGTTGCTCAACGGGATCGCCGTGCGGAACAGCTCATTGCGCTGATCGAGCGATTCGAAGCTGCCGTTATAGATAATCTGCGCGGCTTCGTCCAGCTCAGGAACCGGCGCATAGAGTGCCCACAGCGGCCACGGCAGCAGACGGTTGGTGTAGTACTGCTCGAAGGAAGAGTTGGACTCGCGGTCGATGGCCGTCTGGCTCCAGGCGCCGGTGTAGAGGTGCCACGAGCAAGCGGTCGGATCGCTTTCAATCCACAGCGGGCTAAGCTCGGCCGAACGGCGCTCGACGCGCTCGACCTGGAAGCCCAATTCCTCGAGCTGGGTAGCAACATAGCCACCGATCAGCAGGCGGGTGTCCTCGTTACGGATCAGGAAGATGATGTTGATGGGCTTGCCTTCGAAGGACCAAACGCCACCGTCCATCGTGGCGCCCATGCCTTCCATCTCGGTCGTGATGATCCCACGAGCCTTCTCAAGGTCATAACCCCACTTGGCTTCTTCCAGGCGGATTTCCTTGGCGAAGCGGGCGCGGTCGGCGCTGGCTTCGGCAATCGTCGTGTACTTGGGAACGGCCAGACCCTGATACAGTTCCTGAGCGACGTAGTTGCGATCCATGGCGAAGTTCATCGCCTGGCGAATCGTCTGGTTCGCAAACGGGTTCAGCATCGTGGCGTCCGAGCAGGTGCCGATATTGAACAGCAGCTCATCAAAGAGACCGTACTGCGTGCGGGTCTCGATATTCTCGGAAGCGACGGCCTGCAGGGCCGCTTCGCCGCCGATGTCGTCAGCGTACATTTGCATGTCGCCGGCTTCCAGACGGGCCACGGCCGCGTTGGAGTCCGGTTCCTGAATAACGACGATGGTGTCGAGCCAACCGCCCTTGCGGGTAGCCTCTTCCTCGTTCACGGGCTCAACTTCAACTTCGACGACGCGGGTGACTTCGACCTCGACGGGCGCGCTGGTCACCTCAACTTCGACGACTTCGGGCTCTTGCTCAACAACTTCCGTCTCGGTGACGACACGGGTAACCTCGACGACCTGCTGGCCGCCGCAGGCAGTCATAAGCCCACCTACCAAAACAAACAGCGCAATAAGCGCCCACACTTTCTTCGACATTATAGGTTGTCCTCCTCTAACGAGATTGTCAGGTTCGTGGCCTGGGCCGAACGACAGATTTGATCGGCCTGGCCTATGTCGACGTTCATCCAACTGTGCTCATAAGCGTGATTATCTCAATACGTTTAGGCATTTCGATATCCCTCTTGGGTTACGGCATCACCTCCTCAAGTAACTCAACTGTTGTGCCAGGAAAACAAAAACGCAGCCATCGCCCATGCCGGATCGGCAAGGACAACGCTGCGTTGTCGGGACAGGGTTTTGTTTTCAACCGGAATCGGGACAGACAGTCTCATGTGTTTTAAGCGCTACAAGATATCCTGCGTTACAGTATAGTTCAACACAATTTTGCTGTCAAATTAGTAACATTTAGGTGACGAAAGGTGGCCTATGGGGGCCGGGTTCAGCGGGATCGCGCCCCTTTTGGATATTTAATTAATCAAGGATGCAGTAGGGGTCAGGCAACCGGGCAATAATCTCCATGGAAACGCGCGGCCTCCCTTCCCGGTTGCCTGACCCTCCTGCGAAGAGGGCGAGGCAGCGGCGAATGAGGGTGGTTCTGCAAAGCGGTGATGATTTCGCCGCTGCCTCGCCCCTACTCCTCATCTGCTTACGTGCAACAGGGGCGGCCGTTCGGGCGACAAAACAAAACAGGCCACCGAAATGGTGGCCTGCTGCCGGGAAAACCCTGATTGGTGGAGATGGCGGGAATCGAACCCGCGTCCGAAAAATTCGACCTCCAGATGTCTACAAGCTTAGTCGATCTATTTAGGTTTCGGCGCCGGGCGCCCCGATCAACCGGGTCAGCCGGGCCTATCCGATTACCCCCGAAAGGGCGTCTCTAGCCGCGCATATCGGCATCTGCGCAGAGCACGTCGACATTAGTGTCGCCCGCCAAAGCCCAGTCGACGAGAGAGCGATAGCGAACGGGTTCCTTGTTTAGGGGAACATCTGGCTTTCCCTTATGCCGCTTTAGGCAGCCATGGGGAGAGCGCTGTATGCATTGGTGCGGTTGGCACTTATGCGTGTGCTTCCAGTTTTACGAGGTGTAAAGCGTGCTCGGCTTGCAATCCAGGGCCAGCCTTCCCCGTCGAAGCCAGTCATCCCCGAATATAGCCACAGTATAGCATAGCCCGTAGCGGCCGTCTATTTGAAATAAGTAAAAATCCGGCGGCGACACCCGGCATCCACTACTTCCACCGGGTCAAAATCGTCTCTCGCTGGAAGAGCCGGATCGCCAGCCAGAGCAACAGGGCATCGAGAGCCAGCACGGCCAGCCCCAGCCAGAGCATGATCCGGCGATCGATGAGGATCAGCCCGACCGATTGGCCGATGACCAGCATGATAACCGGCAGAATGACCACGGCCGAAAGCTGCTCCGCCACCCGCGGGTCGGTCACGCGCGAGGACACGATGACGGCGATGCAGGTAGACAATATCGCCAGCAGAGGCGACACAAAAAAGATGGCCAATAGCCAGTGAACCTTGAAGAACTCGCCGAAGACGGCTGGCGTCGCCATGATCTTCACGCCGATAAGAAACAAGCCGAAGGCGATCCAGGTGCCGATGACGGCGGGCACGGCGGCGGCGATGATCTTCGCCCCGAGCAACTCGGCGGTTGTGATCGGCGTCGCCAGCAGAGGCTCCAGGCTGCGGGTCGTCTTCTCCCCCACGATGCTGTAGGCGGCGATGGTCACCGGAATGGCCACCGGCAGGATCATGAACATCAACACAAACATGTTCAGGGTGTAGACATACGAGCAATCCATCGCATTGAGGCCCGCGCACATCTCCCCGGCCAGCGCCATGATCTCCGGGTCGTTCATCTCGGCGCTCATCCCGTCGATGCTGCCGAAGGCAAACAACATGCCCAACGGCATGATGGCCAAAATGAGCGGTAGAAACAGGACCGTGGAAAAGATGAGCTTGTTCTTGAAAACCTCGGCCCATTCCTTGCGAATGATGGTGATCATTTTATCCATGAGATTATCCGCCCCGCCCCATCAGGCTTTGGTTGTGTCCTCTTTCATCAATTGCAGGTACACATCTTCCAGCGAATAGCGCAATTCACCCACGAACTGGATATCGGCCCCCGCGGCTACGAGCGCCCGGATAATGTCGGGATTGTGGGTCTCGGGATCGTCCAGCGACAGGACGAGCTTGTTATCGGCCGCCGTCGCTTCCTTTACATAGGAAAAGGGCTGCACAGCCGGCAGATACTCCTTGGCCGGCCCGCCCAGATGGAAAGCAACCTGCCGCCCATAAACCTGCCGCCGCAGCTTGCCGGGCGTATCGAGCACGCGCAGATGGGTCTTGAACACGGCCACCCGGTCACACAGCCGGTCGGCCTCATCCAGGTTGTGGGTGCACAGAAAGATGGTGCGTCCCTTGCCCTTTAGCTCGCCGATGAAGTCATGAACCAGGCGGGCCGCCTCCGGGTCGAGGGCGGACGTCGGCTCATCAAGGAAGAGTACTTTCGGCTCGTGGAGCAGCGCCCGGCCGATAGCCAACTTCTGCCGCATGCCCTTGCTGAACTCGCCCACCGGATCGTCCCGCCGCTCCCAGAGACCGAGCAGCTTGAGATATTTATCCACCTGATAATCCACATGCTCGACTTCATAAAGTTTGGCGAAGATCGTCAGGTTGCGACGCGCCGTCAGCCGATCGTACATGCCGGGCGTCTCGGTCAGGATGCCGACATTGCGCCGGATCTGCTGGTCGTCGCGGCCGACCTCATAATCGAGGACGCGCACGCTGCCCGACGTGGGCGCGATAAGGCAGGTCAACATGCGGATCGTCGTGGTCTTCCCCGCGCCGTTCGGCCCCAGAAAACCGAACACCTCGCCTTCGGCGATGTCGAGATTCAAACGATCGACGGCGACATGGTCGCCGAATTTCTTTGTGAGATTTTCCGTGTGGATCATAACGAAACTCCAGCATTATAGATCACTTTAACGCCAGCCGCCCGGCCCGTCAAGCGTTGTTTATACCTGACAAGAGCGAGAGACCTTGTCATTTTGACAACGATACACAGCACCTCGTCCTGTGATAATGGTATACTCAGGATGAGCACCCGACAGTCCGAGCGGGGTCGGATTCAACTCCAATGACGATCAAGCGGGACCTACTGAGGACGAAATTCTTTGCTCCTTCCTTGCGGGCCGATCTGGTAGCGCGGCCGCGGCTACTGGCGCAGCTTGAAGAAGGGTTACGGCAAAGACGCCCCTTGACGCTGATTTCCGCCCCCGCGGGCTATGGCAAGACGACCCTTACCGTCACCTGGCTGCAACAACACGAGACACAATCGGTCGGCCCCCAT
This sequence comes from Promineifilum sp. (SeqCode), assembly GCA_035446145.1. GTDB lineage: Bacteria > Chloroflexota > Anaerolineae > Promineifilales > Promineifilaceae > Promineifilum. The sequence goes on from DAOMSB010000003.1 coordinate 75,307, forward strand.
TTCCATGTGGCCTGGGTCTCGCTGGATGATGACGACGATAACCCAAACAGGTTCTTCGCCTGCCTGGCGGCCGCGATCCAGGAAGCGGGAGTTAATTGGGCACCGCCTAACCCGCACGTATGGGAATTCACCGATTCGCCGCCCGTCAAAACGATCCTCACCTCCCTGCTAAATGAATTGAACGAATTCGCCGGGCAGGCATCGTTGATTCTGGTGCTTGATGATTACCACCGGATCCGCTCGCCCGTCATCCACGAGGCGCTCCAGTTCGCCGTGGATCACGCCCCGCCGAATCTCCACATCATCCTGATCACGCGTGAAGATCCACCCCTGACGCTGGCCCGTTGGCGAGCACGGGCGCAATTGACGGAAATCCGCGCGGCCGACCTGCGTTTCAACCCCCAGGAAGCGGCCGGCTTTCTCGCCCAGACGATGGCGCTGCACCTGTCGGCCGACCAAATAGTGGCGCTGGAAACTCGCACAGAGGGATGGGTTGCGGGCTTACAGTTGGCGGCGCTGGCGCTGAAATCAACCCGGCCTGAAACAGGCCAGTCGACCGAGGCATTCATCACTTCCTTCGGCGGCAGCCATCATTACATCATCGACTATCTGATGGACGAAGTGTTGCGCCGTCAGGACGACACCGTGCGGGATTTTTTGCGCTACACCTCTGTTCTGGAACGCCTCTGCCCTTCCCTGTGCGATGCCGTGAGCGGCCACACGGACGGCCGCGAGCGACTCACACAACTGGAGCACGCCAACGCCTTTCTGATTCCACTGGATAATCAACGAGAGTGGTATCGCTACCATCACCTGATGGCTGATTCCCTGCAAGCGGGGCTGGATCCACAGACGCGCGATATCGCCCACCGGCGCGCGTCCCAATGGCATGAAGCCTAGGGTCTGTATGCTGAAGCCGTTCGCCACGCCTTCGCCGCCGGCGATCCGATTTTGGCGGCCGACGTGCTGGAAAGAGCAATTCAGGAAGTCTCCACGTGGTCGCGCGGCGATGTATCCCGACTGACAGGCTGGCTGGATATGCTGCCCGATTCTATCCTGGTCACAAGACCAACCTTAAGCCTCCATGCCTCTCGCGCCCTGTACCTGTCCGGGCAGATGGAGCGCGCCGAGGTCTTGCTGCATCAGGCCGAACAGTCGTTACGCGATCTCGACGAAGGCGGATTAAAGGCCGTGGCAATGGTCTATCGCGCCGCCATGAGCGCCATGCGCGGCGAAGACCCGGCCGCGGCGGCTACCATGATGCGCCGCTTACTCGACCATCCTGAAACGATGAACATCCACACGGCCGCCCGTGCCGCCGATACGCTGGGTTTGGCTTGCGAGCTGGTCGGTGACGTGGCTGCGGCCGAACAAGCCTACCGGCAGGCCGCCGATCTGGCCCAGGCGGCCGGTGTGGCCTATCTGGCGATCAATGCCCGTTGCGAATGTGCGCTCGTGCAAATCACACGCGGGCAACTCGATTCGGCCGAGGCCATGTGTCGGCTGGCGCTTGATTCAACCAGCGAAGAAACCCTTCCCCCCACGGGGCTGGCATGGAGCATCCTCGGCGAGATTGCCCGCGAGCGGAATGATCCGGCCACCGCTGAAAAACTCATTCCCCTCGGGATCGAGATCGCGCGGAAGGGAGGCATCGTCGACGATCTGCGCCACGCCTTGCTTTTTCTGGTTCGTCTTAGGCAAGCGCAAGAGGATTGGACGGCCGCCCGGACAGCCTGGGCCGAAGTCGACACACTCCTGAGAGCCTACAACATACCCCGTCTGATCGATCTATCGGCAGCATATCGCGCCCGCCTCGATCTGGCACAGGGGTACATTACCTCAGCAGGTCATTGGGCGCGCCACTATCAGGAGCTGCGCACATCCCGGGCAGACGCTTACCTGCGCGAGTTTGAAGACCTTACCCTTATTCGCGTTCTGATCGCCGAGAACAAGGCCGACGAAGCCATGCGATGGTTGCGTCCGTTGACAACCTCTGCGCGCGAAGCCGGACGCAATCGGACCGTCATTGAGGCGTGCATCCTGCAAGCCGGAATACTGGCGGGAAGCGACGTTCCGGCGGCTTGTGTCGCGCTTGGCGATGCGCTCGCGCTCGCTGCCGATGCGGGGTTCCGGCAATTGTTCATCGATGAAGGCCCGTCCATCTCGCCCCTGCTGGCAAAGACTCGCCACATCGCGCCGGCATTTGTCGATTCACTGGCCCTTCCTCAGTCGCATGCCAAAGCCGATAGCCTCTCCGATGACACACCAACTGACCTGTTGACAAGACAGCCACTCAGCCCGCGCGAGCTTGATGTGCTTCGTTTGCTGGCCGCCGGTTTGTCGAATCAGGAGATCGCCGCCACGCTGGTCATCACCGTCGGCACGGCCAAATGGCACGTCCACAACATCTTCGAGAAGCTAGGCGCCCGCGGGCGAACCCAGGCCGTCGCTCGCGCCCGCGAGCAGGGTCTCCTCTAGTCTACCCTACCATTCCCGCCGCTTTGTCGGCAAAACCTATCCCCTAAACCTATCGGCCGATAGGCGACAACCCTATCCGCTCCCGGTTATCCTGCCAATAGAACGTCACAAGTAATGGAGCATCCTATGTCTTCAATTGAAGTCGTTTATGAGATACGCATCCAGGGCATATTGGACGCTCAGCGGGCCGACTGGTTCCCGGGCATGAGCATCCACTCCCTATCCGAGGGCGATACCGTTCTGATCGGCCCGGTGGTCGACCAGGCGGCATTGCACAGCTTATTGAGTCGAATACGCGATCTGGGCGTGCCGCTCATCTCGGTACAGCGGATAGAGCCGCCACCCACATCCTCAGACATGACAGGAGAGCCATGACCCGTTCACGCAAGATAGTCCTTATCCTGACCGCCGGCGCATTCATCACCCTGATGAGCATCTGCATCACCGGCTATATCAGCCTGCGACTGGCCAATTGGGGCCTGAGCCGCATCACCGAGGACGAACCGACCACAGTCGCCGAAGTCGGCCGTTCAATTGCCGGCTACGATGTACCCGTCGACTTCAAGGAAGAATACGCCATACAGGTGGCCGACTTCTCGCTGGTTGCCTATCAAAATACCAATCAGGCTGGCCATATCTATCTGATCCAGTTCCCCGAGGCCATCGAAGTCGATCCCGGCGCATTGGCGCAACAATTGTATGAGATGGCCGACACGAACTCATGGGCTGAACTGGTCGTCGTCTACCACATCCCCTGTTCGATCCGCGGTCAGGCGGCCACGTTGGTCATCAGTGAAGGGTTCAGCCACGACCGGCAGCGCTATCGCTCTGCCAGCGCCGTCTTCGCGGGCAACGGTGGGCAAGCGCTGGTCAACATCAGCGGCCCGGCCGACTCGTGGGACCAGACCATGGTAGATACCTTTGTGCAGTCGCTTCATTAACAAAGCAGGGAAATCGACATTGTTAATCCGCACACGTTTCTTGCATGGGCCGGATGAACAAAGACCGGCCAAACACAGGAGTTTCTCATGAGCACATTATCCGGTTCGAACTTGCAGGTTGAATCACCAATTCAACCCAAACACTCAACTATCGGGCGGGTAGCGCGCCGGGCAGGAGAGGGCATCGTTAAGCTTCTCATCGCGCTGCTGGCGCTATTGCTTGCCCTGCCGGTCATCCTGCTGCCGGGAACGACCGCAGTGCCGTGGTTCGGCTGGCTGGCGTTGGGAATCGTCGATATCGCATTGCTGGTCGTCCTCTTCACCCGCGCCCAAACGCCGGTCCACGTATCGCTCATCTTCATGGCCATCACCGGCATCTCGATTCTGGCGATCGCGTTGTCGCAGTGGTTCGCCGCCACACCCCCGATTCGCGATTCCACAGGTCGACCCATTCCGGGCAGCATCGCCACATTGGAAGCCGTGGAACTGAACGGCCGCCGGCAATGGATCACCATCCGCGGCCACGATCAGACGAAGCCGGTTCTCTTGTTTCTGGCCGGCGGGCCGGGCGGCAGCCAGTTGGCCGCCACCCGCAAATCCCTTGGCGAGCTGGAGAAGCATTTCGTGGTGGTCAACTGGGATCAACCTGGCGCGGGCAAATCATTCCACGCCACGGATTTCGCCACCCTCACGCCCGAACAGTACATCGCCGACGGGCACGCCCTGACGCTCTATCTGCGGCAACGCTTCGGTCAGGAGAAGATCTACATTCTGGGCGAATCGTGGGGCAGCATTCTCGGGGTCTGGCTGGTACAGCGCTATCCCGATCACTATCAAGCCATGGTCGGCGCGGCCCAGATGGTGGATTTTCTGGAAACCGACGCCTATGATTACACGCTCGCCCTGCGACTGGCCTTCGAAAGCGGCGATTTCACCAAAGTCGGCAAACTGATGCGTCAGGGGCCACCTCCTTATTACGGGGAGGGTGTCGCCTGGAAGGTCGCCGAATACGTGCTCTATCTGAGCCAACGCATGACGAGCAATCCGGCTGTCACCGGCCCGGGCTACGACACGCTGGGGGACATTGCCTCGCCTGAATATGGCCTGTATGACAAGGTCAACTACTTTCGAGGCCTGATCACCACCATGAACGCGGTCTGGTCCCAACTCTGGGAGGTGGATCTGCGCGAGCAGGCCCCGCGGTTGCAGGTGCCAATCTACTTTTTGGAAGGGCGTCATGACATCAACGCACCACCAGTTCTGGTGGAGAGCTATCTCCAGCAACTGGAAGCCCCGCACAAGGAGATCATCTGGTTCGAACATTCCGGCCATAGCCCGTGGGTCGATGAGGCCGCCAAGGTAGTCGACATCATGGTCAATACAGTGCTGGCCGACACACAATAACGACAGCTGCATAGCATCACTCATACGAACGGCGCGTCAGATCACGATGCGCCGTTCGTATTTTGGGTCATCTTTATCTTCGCCCCACATATTGCCATTGGCTCGCGGCAATTGTGCTATCATGGAACATGATGCCCCAACTCGGCACAGAGTGACGGATGAACAGCGAACTGACCGCAACCGGAGATAATTGGCGCGAGCGAATAGCCGAACTTCAGGCCTTGCTTGAAGAACTACGCCCCGAACTCATCGAAGCCGAGGCCCAACTGGCCGATCGTCTGGCGGCCATCAGCGCCTTCGAATACACAGTCCGCGCTCGCCTGGAACCGTTGAGCCGCCGCCTCGACGAACTTCAAGCCGAGATAGACACGCTGCGCCGGGAACTGCGCCGCTATCAGGCCGGGAGTTTGCTTTGGGACGAGGAGGCGAACCCCAAGGATAGCGCCGGAGAGGAATGGCGTTTCGAGGAGAGCGCCGCTTCAGCCGGCGCCTATCGCTACCGCCGGCAGACCGAGGCTCCCCGTCCTGCACCGGGAGGCAAGCGGCTGGTCTTGCTGAAGCAGCTCTATCGGCAGCTGGCCCGTCGCTTCCACCCCGATCTGGTCCTCGACGAAGCGGATCGCGCCTACCGAACGGATATGATGATGGCCATCAATGCCGCCTACGCCGCAGGCGACCTCGAAGCCCTGGAGCGGTTGGCCAATGAGCCAGACACCATCTCCTACGAGCCGCGCTCGCCCGAAGAGCTGATCGCCGCGTTTCAGCGCGAGGTGGATCATTGTCGTCGCCGCCTGGCTGAAATTGCGGCCGAGATGGCGATGCTGGAAAACCACGATAGCGCGCGATTGATGAAGCGCGTCGAAAAAGCGGCCGCCGTCGGGCGAGACCTGTTGACCGAACTGGCCGCCGATCTGCGCCTGCGCATCTCGGAAAAGATGGTCGAGCGCAACGTGCTGGAAACCCAACTGGATGAGATAGAAAAGGAAGGCGTAGAGGTCAGCTACGACGATCTGGCCGACATCGTCTACAACCTGGGGCTGGAACAAGCCGACGAGGACGATCTGTTTGGCGCGGACAACGGTTGGCGGCCACGCAAACCTCGCCCGTGGGAATCGAACGATGGCCAGGACGAAGACGAAGTCGACGATGTCTATTGAGAACGGCGAAAATGAGGTCGCTGCCGAGAAGTCAGGTTACTACGGCCCAAAGAGGTCAAGGACCGGCTCATAGGTGGCGTAACACCAGTCCTGTGGCCGGGAACACCCTTCCAGGGGCAGCTCGGGTACCTCGTCAAACTCGTAGGCACCTTCATAGGCACGGCAAACCGGACAGGCATCCGCGGGGACAAGGATACGCACTCGGGTCGCCAGACCGGCACGAATCCGCTCCAGAGCTGCTTTCTGTTCCGCGCGGCGTTCCTCGAATGTTTTAACCCTTGTAGTTTCCACTGGTAACTCCTATCAAAAGGCAGCCGACTAAGCCGCCATGGTGCTGCCGATTATACGGTTGTCGCCAATCGCGGGCAAACGCCGGAACAGATAATCTCTGGTAAAATCCAGGCGTGATGACTAAATTTGCTCGGCCGACAATGCGCCGGAGATTGACTCTCACATGACTAACCTTTGAACTGAGGGAAAGACAAATGGGATTCCTGAAAAAGTTATTGGGCGGCGGCGAGAAAACGAACCGACCGGACAAACCCCACACCGACAGTCAGGGGATTTATTTCTACGTCCAATGCGACCGTTGCGGGACGGCCGTGCGCCTCAGAGCCGATAAACAATACGATCTCATCAATGAGGACGGCGGCTTCGTCTGGCACAAGACGATCGTCGACAACCGCTGCTTCCGGCCGATACCGACTATCGTATATCTCGATAGCGCCTATAAAATGGTCAGTCACGAGATCACCGGCGGCCGCTACATTACCCAGGAAGAATACGAGGCATTATTGGCTGCTCGAACTTCGACGACCGGCGAGCCGGATGCTCCACAGCCGACCGGCGACGAGCAAGCCGGTACCTGAGCCGGCAACCGATTAGTCGCGCCGCCCGCGACGGCGGTCCAGATAAATCAGCGTCGCCGACAGGATACCCGCGGCCGAAACGATGCTCCAGCCCAACTGGCCGACGCGCTTCTCCAGCCGCTCTTGCTGATGCAGGGCGTCGCGATCCGTTTTGAGCTGCACCCGCAATCGCCCCTTCTCCGCTTCTTCCAGCAGCCGCTGAATACGAAACGGCGTGTCCAGGTATGGGCGAATGGTTTCCACCAGACCGGCCAGGCCGAGATCGCGCAGGTGGGTCAATGTCTGGCTGCGAACCAGTTGCTGCCCATAGCGTTCGACTTGTCGCCAGGGGTTGATTTGCGGATCCAGTTGCGATACAAGCCCCATAAGCATGCCGAAAGCCCGGCCCAGATAGATGAAATCCTGCGGAATCTGGAAAGGCATCTCGAAGAGCAGATCGCGGAATTCGCGGCCGATTTGCTCAACTTCGCGCGGATCGGGCCGGGTGAGATCGAGAAGCTTGCGCCCCCAAATCTGATTGAGGATCACTTCCTGCGCCTCAGCAATTCGGTCGATATCCGCCCCGGGCAGGAAGAAGCCCAGGTCGCGATAGGCCTCGGTCAATTGGCGCGCGTCGCGCTGTGTAACCCCCACGAGTATTTTCCGCAGATTCTCGCCCATGGCCTTCGGCAGGCGAACAGCCATGCCGAAATCAACGAACACCAATTGAAACTGACGAGAAGCCGGCGCGCCGGTTGGCCCAATGCCGGTGACGGGATCAAGAGCAGGCGACAACGGCCGCACAAACAGATTGCCGGGATGTGGGTCGGCGTGGAAGAACTCGGCGATGAACACTTGCGTGAAATACGCTTCCAGGAGCATCTCAGCGACTTCCTCGCGCTTGATGCCCGCCTTCGTCAGGCCTTCATTGTCGCCAATCTTAAGGGCGTCGACATATTCGAGAACCACAACGCGTTGGGTCGAGTGCTCCCGATAGACTTTAGGGATGTAGATATGCGGGTCGTCGGCATGGATACGAGCGAAATGCTCGGCATTATCGGCTTCGGAGTTGTAGTCAAGCTCTTCCCATAAGGTGCGCGCGAACTCTTCCATCAGCGCCGGCACGTTGGCCCGCTTGCGAATCGGCTTGTAGCGCATCAGCCAACGAGCCACAACGCGCAGTGCCGCCAGATCGGTGCGCACCATGAAGTCAATCTGCGGTCGCTGGATCTTGATGACGACCTGCTCGCCCGGCCCCGACTGGCCACGAGGCGGCCGCAACCGCGCTCGATAGACCTGCCCCAACGACGCCGCAGCCAACGGTTCAGGCTCGATGTATTCGAAGCGTCGGGAGATATCGCCCAATTGCTCGCGCAGCAGGCCCATAACCTCCTCGGAGTCAGCCGGTGGCACCTCATCCTGCAACCCCTTAAGCTCCTCGGTCACTTCAATGGGCAGCATATCCACACGGGCGCTGAGGAACTGACCGAGCTTGATCATCACCCCGCCCATCTCGATGGCCAGAACCCGAAATTCACGGGCCATCTGGCGGTGTCGTTGCGACCGGCCGGCCAGCGCCCGCTGTCCCGCAACGGGCATATGACGGACGACAAGGTCCCACCAGATCACGTGGGCGATCAGGCTGGAGAAGAATTGGAGAATTCGCCGGTAGCGAGTTTGATCGATTTGGGTTTGGCTGTCCATGGTTTGTCAGGCGTGCCCCGCAGAGACCGTTCGATCCCACTCATAGTACGGGGGTGTGATCCGTTGATCACCGAATCATTGTACCAGATTCAGCGAGAACAACCTGCATCCTCAGGCAACATTTCATGATAACTCCAAATAAAAATCCGCACGCTTTTCATGCGTGCGGATCATGCCCCATAGGGGACTCGAACCCCTGTTTCGGCCTTGAGAGGGCCGCGTCCTGGGCCACTAGACGAATGGGGCCAGCGACGGTTGATTCTAGCAGAGACAAGGGTGAGTGTCAAACGGCCAGCCAAATCAAAAGCCACAACTCCATCAACCCTCCGCGGCCGACTTTTGCGCCCTCGGCATGATCAAAACCTTATCAACGCGATTGCCGTCCATGTCGACAATCTCAAAGCGATAGTTATGCCACTCCACAATATCGCCCGCGCGTGGCAGGCGGCCAAGCCGCAGGACAACGAAGCCGCCTAACGTCTGATAATCTTCCTCATCGGGCAGTTCATCGACGTCCAGCAGCTCCTTCAAGTCCTCTACATCGAGATAGCCTTCGACGAGAAGAGATCCATCTTCGCGGCGCACCACCGGCGGCTCAGCGATCTCTTCCAGCGTAGGGATGTCGCCGACGATGGCTTCCATCATGTCGATGAGGGTGACCATGCCCTCGATGCCGCCGAACTCATCAACCAGCAAGGCGCTCTGATTGCCTGTCTTCTTGAATTTTTCCAGCGCCCGGAGCGCGGGCATTGTTTCCGGCAGGAAAACGGCCGTTTTCATGACGGCTCGCAAGTCAAACGGCTCGTTGGACCAACTGTTGGAGAGCAGATCCTTGGCCTCCGCGATGCCAAGTACCCGATCGATCGAATCATCACACACGGGGAAACGCGAATGATGGCTTAGGCTCACCGTCTCGCGGATGATCTCTTCAGGGTCATTGATGTCGAGCCACACGATCTCCGTTCGCGGCGTCATGATCGAGCGCAACTGGCGGTCACCGAACCGGAAGATACTCTCGACCATATCCCGTTCCGCTTCCTCAAAGACGCCGGCCAATGCGCCTTGCTCGACGAGAACCTTGATCTCCTCTTCCGTGATGGTCGATTCACCAATCGAATCACGGACGCCCAGAACGCGCAGGAAAAAGGCGGTGGATAATGTCAGAAGCCTGACCAACGGCCGGGCAAGTCGGGACAAGAAGCCCATCGGCCGGGCGACTACCGCCGCAATTCGCTCCGGATCGCGCAGCGCCAGCCGCTTGGGCACAAGCTCGCCCAATACGACGCTGAAATACGTGATGGTTCCGACGACGATGGCCAGCGAGACCGTGCGGGCGTAGGCCCCAATGACCGGGATTGGCGCCACAAGCATGGCCAGCTCGTCGGATAACGACGCGCCGCCAAACGCGCCCGCCAGGATACCAATGAGCGTGATACCTACCTGCACGGTGGAGAGCAAGGCCGTCGGCTCCTGGGCCATCTCAAGAGCGATGGACGCGCCTTTGTTGCCTTCATCGACGAGCATCTGCAAGCGCTCGCGCCGCGATGAGACGATAGCCAGCTCGGAGAGCGCGAATACGCCATTGAGCAGGATCAAGAAAATGAGGATGCTGATTTCAAACAGCAATTGGGATTCCATAAGTTGTCAGTTTGCTGATTTTCCGGCGAATCGACCAACGCGCCAAACAAACCAGGCCTTCCGCCGCCTGCCCTCGCTATCGGAGCGATGGATGACAGTTACAAAAGCGGTCGACCTCCACACAGAGTATAAACCATCGGCCAATAATTTTGCGAAAACAGACTCACGATTGACCCTCCGCTCGCGGAATTTCACCTAACGCCGGATCAACGGATTCCCCTTTAAGGCTGACCCAATCGGCCCGATGTAATAGAATTGAGGCATGGATTTACTAGCGAAACTGAACCCGGCCCAGCGCGAGGCCGTTAGCGCCCCGCCCGGCGCGCTTCTGGTCGTGGCCGGCCCCGGCAGCGGCAAGACCCGCGTGCTCACCCATCGCATCGCCTATCTCATTCGCGAGATGCACGTCGCGCCGTGGAATATCCTGGCCGTCACCTTCACCAATAAGGCCGCGCGCGAGATGGAGCATCGCATCGAGCAACTGCTCGACGGGCGGCCGCAAGGCCTCAACATGGGCACGTTCCACGCCATTTGCGCCCGCCTGCTGCGTCGCGAGACCGATAATCTGGCCGCTTATCAACGCGACTTCGTCATCTTCGACACAGCCGATCAGCTGCAGGTGATCAAGCAAGCGCTATCGGAACTCAATATCGACGACAAAAAGTTCCCGCCGGGCAAGATGCTCAACGGCATCAGCAGCGCCAAAAACGATCTCATCACACCGGACGAGTATCAGGCCACTAACTACGCCGGCGCGGTCATCCAGCGCGTCTACCAACGTTACCAGTTAACCTTGCAGGTCAACAATGCAATGGATTTCGATGACCTGCTGATGAACACCGTGCTGCTCTTCGACGAGCGACCTGACGTCCTGGCCAGGTATCAGGCGCGTTATCACCACATCCTGGTCGACGAATTTCAGGATACCAACACCACGCAATATCGTCTGCTTTGCCAATTGGCCGGGCAAGGGAACAGTATCTTTGCCGTGGGTGATTCGGATCAGTCCATCTACAAATGGCGTGGGGCAGACTATCGGAACATCGAGAATTTTTACCGTGATTTTCCCCAGTCGCGTACCATCCTGCTGGAGCAGAACTATCGCTCCACCCAGCTCATCCTCGACGCAGCCATCGAAGTCATCCGCCGCAATCGGGATCATATCCCCAAGAAGCTCTACACCGAGCGCAACGGCGGGGCGAAGATCATCCTGCGCGAGGCCTACAACGAATCCGACGAGGCCGCGACAATCGTCGCCACCATCGAGAGCCTCATGCTGGAAGGGTATAACGGCAACGATTTCGCCGTGATGTATCGCACTAACGCCCAATCCCGTGCCCTGGAAGAAGCCTTCGTGCAGGCGGGCGTACCCTACCGGCTCGTGGGCGCGACCCAGTTCTACCAGCGGCGCGAGATCAAGGACATCATCGCCTACCTGCGTGTCGTCCATAATCCGCTGGACGCGGTCAGCTTCAACCGCGTGCTGAACGTGCCGGCGCGAAAGATCGGCCAGCAAACCCAGATGCAATTCGCCGCCTGGGCGGCCGCGCTGGGTTTGCAACCGGCTGAGGCGTTGGTGAAGCTGGCCACGGACGAGGATGTGCAACACCCGTTCACCCGCCAGGCCTACACCGCACTGTTCACCTTCGGCAGCCTACTGACTTCGTGGCTCGCGTTGCGCGAGCGGGTCTCCGTCGGCGAACTGCTGGACGCCATCCTGGATCAGGTCAACTACCGCGCCTGGCTGGAAGACGGCACGGAAGAGGGCGAAGAGCGCTGGGCCAATATCATGGAGCTTCGCGGCGCGGCCGGCATCGACGGCGAGTTGAGCCTTGGCGATTTCCTCCAACAGGTCTCGCTCGTCGCCGAAACGGACAACCTCGATCCCGATGCGCAGGCCACGACCCTGCTAACGCTCCATGCCGCCAAGGGGCTGGAGTTCCCCGTCGTTTTCATCACCGGGCTGGAAGAGGGTCTGCTGCCCCATAGCCGCTCGCTGGACGACGAAGAGGAGTTGGCCGAAGAGCGCCGCCTGCTCTATGTAGGCCTCACTCGCGCGCGCGACGCGCTCTACCTGTCCCACGCCTTCCGGCGCACGTCGTGGGGCGATAGTTCCGTGGCCGCGCCTTCCCGTTTTCTCGCCGACATCCCCGAAGATCTCGTGGACGGACGGACGACCGGTAATCGTCGCCGCGAGAGCATCGACCGGGCCAGCTCGTGGAATTCAGGGCGGACTTCGTGGGGCCAAAGTCCCGGCTCGCCCTCGTCGGCCGCCGGCCGCGGCAACAGCAATCGCCGGCCATCCCACGTCACCAACACCGGCGCCAACAACAGCGGCGCGTTCGATAACAAACCTCTGCCGACCCCAAACAGAAGCGGCGATGAACCCCCCGCAGGGCGATCCGTGACCGCGCAGTTCAAGACCGGCCAGCGCGTGCGTCACGGCAAATTCGGCGAAGGTACGGTCATCGAGAGCAAAGTGACCGGCGGCGACGAAGAGGTGACGGTCGCTTTCCCCGGTGTCGGCATCAAACGGCTGGCGGCCGGCATCGCCAAGCTGGAGCATCTCGAGTGAGTAGATGAACTATCTGATCGATGGTCATAACCTCATCGCCCGCACCCCCGGCTTGTCATTATCCGACCCCGACGACGAGGCCAAGCTGGTGCAACTGCTGCGGCGCTGGACGGCGGCCGACGCGCGACGCAAGGTGACGGTCATCTTCGATGGCGGTCTGCCTGCCGGGGAAGCCAGGCATCTGTCCGGCGGCGGAGTGAAGGCGATCTTCGCCCCCAACAACTCGTCGGCCGACGCCGTCATCATTCGCCGCATCGAGGCTATCGGCAATCCACCGGAATTCGTGATTGTCACCAGCGACCATGCCGTGGCCAACGCGGCCGCGCGTCGCCGAATCGCCGTCCAGCCATCCGAGGTGTTCGCCGCAAACATGATGTCGGATCGCCGTTTCGGTGGAAGTGAAAACGCCGATACCCAACGTCCCGAACCGCCGGCCATGAACCCCAACGAGGTGCAGGAGTGGCTGTCGCTCTTCGGCCCGGAGCCGGAGACGCCGCGACCCGCCCGCCCCGCGCGAAAACCCGCCCCATCCCAACCGGTTAAGCCGAAAAAGAAAACCGAGGAAGAAAAAGCGGCCGACGATATCGACGAATGGCTGCGACTGTTCGGCTACAAGGAGTAGATGCTACGCCGGGCGAGCCTTGTAGTGCGTCTCGGGCAAATCCCGCAGCCGCGCCGCCGCCTGCTCGGCGGTCAGGTCCCGTTGTGCCTCGGCCATTAGCTCATAGCCGACCATAAACTTCTTGACCGTCGCCGACCGCAGGAGCGGCGGCATGAAGTGGGCGTGCAGCTGCCAGTGGCTCACCGGCTCCGTCGTAAACGGCGCGCCATGCCAGCCCATCGAATAGGGGAATGACACATTAAACAGGTTATCGTAGCGGATGAGCAATCGCTTGAGGATCTCGGCAAGCGATCGTCGCTCATCCGCCGTGGTGTCGGGCAGACGCGGAATACCCCGGCGGCGCGGCAATAACATGGTCTCGAACGGCCAGACCGCCCAGAACGGCACGACAACCAGCCAGTCTTCATTTTCCACCACCACCCGCTCTCTCCGCTCGCTCTCCAGTTCGGCATAATCCAGCAACATCGGCCGCCCCTCGGCCTCAAAGTAGATCCGTTGCTGCCTGTCTTCCTTGGCCGGCTCATTGGGCAGCGTGTCGATCCCCCATACCTGCCCGTGGGGGTGCGGGTTCGAGCAACCCATGATCTCGCCCTTGTTCTCGAAAAGCTGCACCCAGCGATAGCGCCGCCCCAGGTCGGCCGTTTGCTCGACCCACATTTCAACTACCCGGCGAATAGCGGGCAGATCCATCTCCGGCAGCGTCAGATCGTGGCGTGGCGAAAAGCACATCACCCGCGCCGTGCCCGGCACGGCCCGCGCCCATAGCAGTTGTTCAGGGCCACGGGCCGGCGGTTCTTCCGTCGATGGAACGTCGGGCAGCACCGCGGAGAAGTCGTTGGCGAAAACGTAGGTGTCGCCGTAGGCTGGATTGCGCAACCCGCCCGCTCGCTCGTTGCCCGGGCACAGATAGCAGGCAGGGTCATATGCCGGGCGACTCTCAGCCGGTACCGACTCAACGTGCCCTTGCCAGGGACGCTGGAGGCGGTGGGGCGAAACCTGAACCCACTCGCCGGTCAGCGGGTTACGGCGGCGGTGGGGGTGGAGAGTCGGGTCGAAGTCCATGGCATGTAGGATAGCAAAAAAACTGCCTGTCCTCCATATGTTATAGGGAATTTGAAACTTGCCTCTATGGGACAGCGCTCGCTTGCCCACTCATGTTTCCAGATTGCCGATTTCACGGCTCCACAAGCATGACGTGATCTCCTCGATGCCCGACCGCAGGTGGCGCCGATAGGTGCCGAACGGGAGATCAAGCAGTTCGGCCGCCTGCTCCTGAGTGGTGACCGGCTGCAGGATTGATCACAAACTGAACAGAAAATGGTCTGTATTTCAGGGCAATGGATCGATTAAGATGCCAGCATTCACAGGATGCCCCATTCCAAATGGCCCGCATCATTGACAGGCGAATGGAACAACGATTTGAACACCGAAATTTATCTGGCGCGTTCGTAACATGACCACACCTTCACCCATCCCTATGACCTTGATCGAGACCGAAAAGCCCGCCAGGCGAGTCCGCCTGGGCGGTATCACGGCCCTGGCCCAAAGCGCCTGGATGGGCTTCCCGCTGGGTAGCGAGATTCTGGAGCCGCTCCGGCTGGCTCCGGCCGCGTTGCGGCGCTGGACACAAATCGTTCGGCCGCATCGGCCGGCCGGCCTGAGCCTGCGCGGTCTATTCCGCCGCGAATTCGGCATTGCCGAGGCCAGCTTCCTGCTCATGGCGTCATTCTTCACCTCGGCCGCGCTCGGCTCCGTGCGCCAGGTGCTCTTTAACGCCCAATTCGGCGTCAGCATGGAAGCCAACGCCTACTATGCCGCCTTTCGTCTGCCTGACACGCTGTTCAGCCTCGTGGCCGGTGGAGCGCTCTCCAGCGCCATGATCCCCGTCCTGCTGACGACCCGGCAGGATGAGGGTGAGTCGGCCGCATGGCAGCTGGTCAGCCTGGTTCTGACGGCGCTATTGGCGTTCATGGCTCTCATTATTGTAATTGTTGGCCTATTCACCCCCTTCTTCATCAAAAACCTGTTGGCCCCCGGCTTCGACCCGGAGACGAGCGCACTAACCGTCACATTGACGCGCATCATGCTCATCCAGCCGCTTATTCTGGCGGTGGGCAGCGTGGCGACGGCCGTGCTCAACAGTCGCAATCAGTTCTTTCCGACGGCCCTCTCGGTGGTCAGCCACAATGTCGCTCTGATCATCGGCATCCTGGCTTCATCCGCCATCGACGGGCTGGGTATCCTGGGGCCGACGCTGGGCGTCATCGGCGGGGCCACGCTGCAAATGCTCATCCTGCTGCCGGGTCTGTTCAACCGCGACGGCCACATCGCCATGGCCTTCAACTTCGCCGATCAACGGCTGCGCGAGGTCATTCGCCTGCTCATTCCCAATGGTCTCTCCGTCGGCGTCAACTACTCCGGCTTCATCGTCGATACATCATTCGCCACCCGCGCCCCCGAGATAGCAGGCCTGGCGGCGCTCTATAACGCCTTCCTGCTCGTCGGCCTGCCCATCGCGTTGCTCGGTCAGGCCGTGGGGCAAGCCGCCTTCCCGCGTCTGACCGCCCAGGCCGAGAGCGGCAACTGGCGACAGATGCGCCGGACACAACTCACATCGCTTGCTGCCGCAGTGGTGCTGGCGCTGGGGGCGGTCGCCGGGCTGGTGTTGCTCGGCCGCCCGATCATCCGCCTGTTGTTCGAGCGCGGCGCATTCGACGCCGCGGCCGGCGATCTGACCTACCGGGTGCTGGTCGTCTACGCCATAGCCCTGCCCGCCTATGTCGCTACCGAGGTCATCACTCGCGGCCTCATCGCTCTGCGCGACACGCGCACGCCACTTCTGACCAATACCGGACAACTACTGGGTCGCATTATCCTGATTGCATTGCTTATCGAGTCGCTCGGTGTCGTCGCCATCCCCGCCGCCTTCGCCCTGACCAGCACGCTGGAGACGCTGGCTCTCGGTGGAGCGCTATGGCTCAAACTCAGGCGACGCATCGCTGAATCCACCGCCGCGACGGAGAGGCCATCATGAATGACGACAAGCTCAGCCGTCCAGACCGAATTGCCCGCATCGAGACCGAATTGTGGGAAGCCTACTACAATCGCGAATGGCTGCGCGAGTTTCGCCTGCTCATCACCATGCACCGCGAGTTCTTTCACATGAACACGCCCACGGCCGTTCTGGCGAGCTACGACGCGGCCCGCGCGGCCATGGCCTTCGCGCCACTCGACGCCAACGATCTGCCTCAGGCCCGTGGCTACCTGCTGCGATACTATGAGAAAGTGCGGCAGGCGCTTGGCTGTCGGGCGACCGCAAATGATCTGGCCGAGCGCGAGCTCCACTACTGGATCGTCCACCGCGAAGTCGCTCGCGGCCGCCTGGCCGAGATCAAGACGGGGCGCGCGATCGACGACCCCGACGACGCCGAGATCGAGCCGGTGATCAACGCCTTCGCCAATCTTCACGCCGGGCTGTTCAACAGCACGCCGGAGGCAATGCACGAATCGGCCGTATACCGCGCTCGCGCCGCGGCCATAGTCGATCGCATTTCCGGTCGGTACTCGCCGGACGTGGCCGCCGACTGGGCGCGAGTGGAGACGGAATTGAGGCTGGCCTATCGCGCTATCGAGCAGGCAACGGAGATAGTCGCCGCATGAACCGCCAGATCATTCGCCCTGAGCTTGAAACGCAACACGCCGCCGATGTCTCGACCGAGGCGGCTGGACTTACATTCGGGCCATTCAGCGCCGAATGGCGAGCGATCGGAAAGGATGTACTGATAGAGATTGCCGCCGGCTACTATCTCGGCCGCGCCTGCGTGCGCTGGTGGTGGGGGGGGCAGCGCGTGGCCTATTTCATACTACGACATGAAAGTGAACAGAAATTGAGCAGCGTTCGGTCTGTCGAATGACCGGCCCGTCATCGTATTCTATGCTCGTTGAGCAGCATTCATAAACATCTATATGAGGTTATCCCCATGAAGGAATATCGTTTTGTCGATCACTGGTATATCAAAGCGCCGATCGAAGTTGTTTACAATCACGTCTCCGATCCACGAACCTATGTCAGTTGGTGGCCATCCTACGATGGCGTACGCATCCTGAAAGATGTGCCCTATCCCCACGTCGGCGGACAGGCAGAGCTGATCGTGAAGTCCCCCTTCGGGTATCGGCTACGGATTGAAGTTGAAACGACTGAAGCCACCCCGCCGACCTATCTCAAGACCGTTTCTCGCGGCCAATTGGCCGGGACCGGCATCTGGGAGTTCTCGCAGGAAGGAGACACGACTCACGCTGTCTGGACGTGGATCGTGCGCTCCGATCATCCGGTACTCAACAAACTGGAATGGATCGCCAAACCGATCTTCGCCCTCAGCCATGTTCTGGCCTCGGGAAAAGGACATCGCGGCCTAAAGAAGTATCTGGAGACAAATCCACAGTTCGATCATGAGCCACAACGAGGAGCAATCCAATGACCAACAAGACATTTACCAGATTCGGTGGGCTAAGCGCCATAATCGTCGGTTTGCTATCCATCCTGTACGCGATCTTTTTTCTGATCATCAGCCGTCAGAACGAGTCCCTCGGCGCGACAGGAAGCTGGATCATTCTGGCAATGAGCGGCATCTTTTCCAGTGCCGCCTTCGTGGCGTTCTATGAACGCTTGCAGCCGGTGTTCAAGGGTGCCAATATGAACGCAGACAAAATACAGGAAAACCCGATTACAGGGATGCGCACAATCGTGATTGAGACGCCGGAAGAGACAGGCGGCCGCCGCGTCGTCGTTGAATACCAACTGCAACCAGGCACGGGACGCGGCTATACCGTGGCCCACATCCACCGGCGCTATGTCGAACGCTTCGAGATTCTGTCGGGGCGCGCTGCTTATGTGCTCAATGGCGTGACGGGCGCGGCCATTGCAGGGGAAACCGTCATTGTCCCCATCGGAACAAGTCACGTCCACCCGTGGAGCGTGGGCGATGAACCGCTCGTCGTTCGGCAAACGACCGAGGCAGTCGCCCCCGACGTCACCGGCTTGAATAGCGCACTGATGGCCGCCGAGACCCTCATCGACCTGTCCCACCAGGGCAAGGTCAACGCCAATGGCCAACCAAATCCGCTGCAAGCAGCGGTCATCTTCCATGATCTGCTCCTGCCGCATAGCCATTTGGCAGGGCTCCCTTTTGCGGCCCAGCGAGTGATCTTCGGGGTTCTTTCGGCCGTGGGTCGGCTGTTGGGCTATCGCGCCGTTTACCCCGCCGGCACGATTGTGGGGACATCAGCAGTCCAATAGTCGGCCGCTCGTTTCGCGATTTCCGGGCGGCGAAAACAGATCGATATGCCGAACCCCTCTCACGGGTGGAGGGAACCGGCAAGAAGCTCTACAATCCCCTCATGAATACCATCCGCACCTTCATCGCCGTTCAGCTAACGGACGAAGTTAGAGATGCCTTGAGAGAAGTAGTCCGGTCATTGAGCGGCCGTGTTGAGCGCGGCGCTGTTCGTTGGGTGCGCCCGGAACAGATGCACTTGACATTGCGCTTCCTGGGCGACTCCGATACCGGTAAGCTGCCCGCAGTTCAGGCGGCGATGGACGCCGTCGCCGCATCCAACGCGTCCTTCGAGATGCGCCTGGGCGGGATCGGTTGCTTCCCCAACAGGAATCGGCCGCGCGTCATCTGGGTCGGCCTGTCGGGAGAGGAAGCACGCTTGCTATCCCTGGTCGTCGCTCTGGAGGAAGAGCTGGCCCATCTCGGTTGGGATCCTGAGGGCAAGCCCTTTCGCGCGCATTTAACGTTGGGCCGGGTCAAGGACGAGCGTGGCGCACAAGGGATAGAATGGGCGGCCGATGTGCAGCCCTTGGCCATCCCCGTCAAGGCTATCCACTTGATCGAAAGCCAGCTCCGCCCCACCGGCCCCGTCTACACGTTACGTCATTCGAGCCGGCTGGCCTTGGGTTGATAATCAGTGGATCAGTAAACAGTGGATCAGTAAACAGTAGGTCAGTAGATCAGTAATCAGTAGACTGACCTACTGACCTACTGACCTACTGAACACTGATCATCGCACCCGCACCAGATGATACTGTCTCCGTCCCTTGCGGAGGATGAGGAAGCGGCCGTCGATCGCCTGCGATAGATCGGCCGCTTGCGTTGCGTCGGTCACTCGCTCGTTATTGAGATAGATCCCCCCACCCTGAATAGCCCGTCGGGCGTCGGCCTTCGAATTGGCCAGACCGCTCGTCACGAGGAGATCCACGACCGCGAGGCCACCGCTGAGCGCCTCTTTCGCCACCTCGTTCGACGGCACCTCGGCGAAGATGTCCTCGATGTCGGCCGCATCCAGGCCGGTGACATCGCCGCCGAATAGCGCCTGCGACGCCTGCTCGGCCTTCGCCAACGCCGTCTCTCCGTGAACCATCCGTGTAACTTCGCGGGCCAGCGTCCGTTGTGCCTCGCGCCGCTCCGGCTGATCGAACAGCAGATGCTCCAATTCAGCGATGCGACCTTCGTCGAGCCAGGTGAAGTATTTTAGATAGGTCACGACGTCGGCATCGTCAGTGTTGTACCAGAACTGATAGAAGCGATATGGAGATGTGTATTCCGGGCTGAGCCACACGCTGGTACCCCCGGCCGTTTTGCCGAACTTGGTGCCATCCGCGCGGGTGATCAGAGGGTAGACAAGCGCGTGGGCGCGACTGCCGCGCACGCGACGAATCAGTTCCACACCGGTCAGGATATTGCCCCACTGGTCACTGCCACCCGCCTGTAGCGCACACTTTTCGACATCGAACAGGTGCAGGTAGTCATAGGCCTGGAGCAGCATGTAGCTGAACTCCGTGAAGGAGATGCCGCCATCCTCGCGCTCCAGCCGCGATTTCACCGAGTCCTTGGCCATCATGTAGTTGACGGTGAAATGCTTGCCCGTATCACGCAGAAAATCAACCAGAGACAGGCGCCGCAACCAGTCGGCATTGTTGACGACCTTGGCCGGATTGCTCTTCACTTCGAAGTCAAGAATGCTCTCCAGCTGAGTCTTGATATGGACGACATTGGCATCGATCTCTTCCAGCGACAACAGGTTGCGCTCCGTGCTTCGGCCGCCGGGGTCGCCGATCATGCCCGTGCCGCCGCCGGCCAGGGCGATGGGCGAATGGCCATAACGCTGCCAGCGGGCCAGCTGCATCATCGGCACGAGATGCCCAACGTGGAGCGTGTCCTTCGTCGGGTCGAAGCCGTTGTAAAGCGTGATTTTGCCGGCGCTCGTCAGCTCATCAAGCCCCTCGGTCTTGTCGTAGATAAGTCCGCGCCAACGCAGCTCGTCAATGATCGTCGTCGCCATGCGATTACTCCTGAGAACTTGTCACATCAATCAATTTTCGTCATGGTAGTGCCTGAGCAAATTCAGCGCCACCACCCAAATAACAACAAAAAAGACGCGGTGTAGCCGCGTCTCTTGCTCTCGTGCTCGCCGTCGTCGATCAGCCGGCGGCAACCATCAAGCCTTCGCAAGGCGCGGCTGGGAAAGGTTGCCGATCATAATAAACGGTGCGATCCACGGCTATCAACTCCATGATGAGTGCATCATAACACGCGGCCATAGGCGCGTCAAGCACTTCAAGGCGCGCTATGCACCTGCTTCAAGGCGCGCTATGCACCTGCTTCAAGGCGCGCTACGCACCTGCTTCAAGGTGCGCTACGCACCTGCTTCAAGGCGCGCTACGCACCTGCCATGAGCTTATCGACGGCCGACGACAATTGGGCCAGATTCCGCACCACATATACCTGATCGCACAACGGCGCGTAGAGCGGCATATCGCTATCCCCCGTCCCCCATTGCCGGGGCGCTTCGGGGTTGAACCAGATCAGGCGGCGGGAGCGCTTCTGCAGATCCTTGATCAAGTCAAGGCGGGGATCATTGAAGTTATTGCGGCCGTCGCCCAGGATGACGACCGTCGTGCGATTGT
>DAOMSB010000004.1:0-95665 GCA_035446145.1 Promineifilum sp. (SeqCode)
TATCCCTTCCTGTGCCGAAATAGGCAGTCCAGCCGCGGCCGTCCTGGTACCCCAAACCATCGGACGGCTTGTAATAGAGCTTGTCGATATTGGGGCGCAATTCACGCAATTGCAGCGCCCCCGCCAGCACTTCGCGCGGCACGAATGCCGCAAGGCTGTCGACCGTTGTTTTGCTCGCTTCACCATCGACCGCCTCGGCTTCTTCCGTGGCGGTGGCCTCATCCGTTGCCGTCTCATCCCCGTCTTTGAAAGATGCCGGTTGGGCCTGCGCGGCAGGGACCGGAATCTCGGAGATGATGTTCAGCAAGCCCACCGTTTGCGCGCGGGCGTCGGCCAGATGGCCGTCGGCGTCGATCCAGTACATCTTTTCGCCTTCCTGCCACGTGGCTACCGGTGGTTTCTCTCGAATACGGATCATAACCTCGTTGGGCCAATGGAGTGTGACGGTAGCCGTGACGACGCCGCCAATCTCGCGGATATTGTCGGCCGCTTCCTGCGGGTCGGCGGCGAAGATATGGCTGCCGGCCAGCCCGCTCTCGGCCACGATGTCGTTGATGGCGATGGTCGATGAGCCTTCGACCGGGATGTAGCTCAGATAGAACCGCTCATCGGTGCCGATCAGGTACAGGGTATAGACCGCCAAGGCCACGATGGCCACGCTGAGCCAGCGCGTATTCAGGACGAGAGCCCCGACGCCCGAAAGCGGCCGGCGAATGCGCTGCGTGCTGTTGCGGAACTTGCGTTGCTTGGCTGTTTTGGGCATGGACAGATTCGGCATCGACGTTGACGATGTCGATTCGACCCGGCGCATGCGCGGTTGCTTCCTCAGCCGTTGTTTGCCGTCGCTCTTTCGCTCGCTCATGCCACCCCTCGCTGACCCGATTGCAGGGCAGTGACGTCAATCGACGTCGCCATATCCGCCTTCTCCCGGTGTCGTTCGAGCGCCAGATCGACCAAATGGTCCAGCAGCTCGCCGTAACTCATACCTGTCGCCTCCCACAACTTCGGGTACATCGAAATCGTGGTGAAGCCCGGAATGGTGTTAATTTCGTTCAGATAGATCTGCCCGGACTGGTCGTCCAGCAGCAGATCGACGCGCCCCAGCCCGGCGCAATCAATCACCTTGTAAGCCCTCACGGCCAGTTCGCGGATGGTCTCCGCCTGTCCGGCCGCCAGTTCGGCCGGAATGATCAGTTCCGACTCGTCCTCGGAGCCTGGCTCAGCCATATATTTGGCCACGTAGTCGTAGAATTCACGCCGCGGCCGAACCTCGCCCACCACACTGGCCACCGGCTCGTCGTTGCCCAGTACGGCCACCTCAAGCTCGCGCGCCCGGTGGATGCCCTGCTCGACAACCAGCCGCCGGTCAAAGCGGGCGGCTTCGTCCAGCCCGGCCCGCAATTCATCGCGGTCGCGGCATTTGCTGATGCCGACGCTGGAGCCGAGATTGGCCGGTTTGGTGAAGACGGGGTAGGGCAGGGCGCTTTCGACGGCGGCGATCACCGCGTCAGGTTCGCGCCGCCATTGATTGCGCGTGCAGAGCACCCACGGCAACACCGGCAGCCCCGCGGCCGTCATCACCTGCTTGAAGATGGCCTTGTCCATACCCACGGCCGACCCGACTACACCCGCGCCCACGAAGGGCACATCGGCCAGTTCCAGCAGTCCCTGCACCGTGCCATCCTCACCGTAGGTTCCGTGAAGTACCGGAAAGACGACGTCGAGCGTGGTGATGGTCGAGATACTGGACGCGGCCGGATCGCTGGGCACGGGGTCCACGGCCATCAGCGACGCATCGGCCGGCTCAGGCAGCAGCGTAGCCGAGCGCGCGTCTCCGGCGACCAGCCCCGACGCCAGCGCGTCGACGTCGGCTGCCACCCAGCGCCCCTCTTTGGTGATGCCGATGGGAACGATCTCGTAGCGGTCGCGGTCGAGGGCAGCCATCACCGAGCGCGCCGAACGAAGCGATACTTCATGCTCGCCGGAGCGCCCGCCGAAGAGGACGCCGATGCGGAGTTTGGTTTGCCTGGTCATATCAGTAGGTCAGTAATCAGTAAGTTAGTGATCCGTAGGTCAGTTGATATCATTCCTGATTTGCTATGATTCGAACTTCCAGTCGCCGACAAGTTCGACTTCCAGTTCCATCTCGATACCGAATTGCTCGCGGACGGCGTTCCAGGCTTCGGCGATAAGTGAGCGAACATCCTCGGCCGTCGCATCGCCTTCATTGATGAAGAAGTTGGCGTGCTTTTCCGAGATCGCCGCGTCGCCGACGCGAAAGCCTTTCAGCCCGGCCGTATCAATCAGATAGCCGGCATAGTAGTTTTCCGGGTT
This sequence comes from Promineifilum sp. (SeqCode), assembly GCA_035446145.1. Classification (GTDB taxonomy): domain Bacteria; phylum Chloroflexota; class Anaerolineae; order Promineifilales; family Promineifilaceae; genus Promineifilum. Next base: position 2,335 of record DAOMSB010000004.1, read on the forward strand.
CTTGAACATCGAGCCGGTGCTGGCCCCGCCCGGCTGCCGCTCCTTGCGGTGGGCGTTGAACCCCTCGGCGCGGGCCGCGAGAACGTCGGTCGGTTCAGGCTTCAGCTGCAGCTCGGCCGACAGCACGACCCGGCGCGCGTGACCCACGAACTGGTCGCGCTTCAGGACGCTGTCACGGTAGCCGTATTTCATATCCTCGCGGTTGTAGACGAACACGCCGCGTCCCGGTTCCCAGATAGTGGCCGCCAGGAACTGGCCGTCGATGTCGGCTCCATGCGCGCCGGCATTGCCGACCACCGCGCCGCCGACCGTGCCGGGGATGCCGATAGCCCACTCCAGGCCGCCCAGTCCCTTGCTGATGCATTGCCGGGCCAGCGCCGACAGGTTGGCGCCCGATTCGACGGTGCAGACAACGCCTGCCCCGCTGTGGCGGAAGCTGACGCGCCGCGCCCGGTTCAGGATGACCAGGCCGCTGATGCCCGAATCGGCGATAAGGATATTCGATCCGCCGCCCAGCACGAAGCACGACACGCCGGCGTTGTAGGCCACTTCCGCGGCCGCCAGCAGCTCTTCCGACGTGGTTACGGCCAGGAACAACTCGGCTGTGCCGCCGACTCGCGCGGTCGTATGGCGCTGCAAAGGCTCATTTACGCGTAATTGATCGCCAAATAGCTGGCGCAACCGTTCTACCGTCTGGACAGTCGTCATGAGTTTCATGTGGCTGATTATCTCTTGTTCCCTTGTTGCAACAGTAATCCTTCCAATACCCACTGCCCGATCGCATCCCCATCTCCCGCGCCCAGCGTCAGCACGACGTCGTCGGGATGGAGGCGTTCCAGCAAATAATCGGCCGCGTCGCGCCGGTTCGGGATGTGGATCGCGTTCGCATGGCCCATCCGTTCAACGACGGCGGCCGTGGTGATGGACGGATCGGCCTTTTCACGGCTGGCGTAAATATCCAGCGCAATCACCCGGTCGGCCTGGGCGAAGCTGGCCGCAAACTGCTCGATCAGCATGCGCGTGCGGCTGAATGTGTGCGGCTGCCAGACGGCCCACAGTCGACGCCCCGGAAACCGTTGCCGTGCCGCAGCCAGTGTGGCCTTGATCTCCGTCGGATGATGGGCGTAGTCGTCGATGATCGTCACGCCGCCGACTTCGCCGATGAGCTGGAATCGCCGCTGTACGCCGCCAAACCCGGCCAGCGCTCGGCAGGCCGGAGAGAAGTCGATTTGCAGATTCATCGCCACGGTGAGCGCCGCCAGAGCGTTACGCACGTTGTGCGCTCCCGGCAGGCGAATCCGCGCCAGCCCGACCGTTTGTCCACCGTTCTCGACCACGAAATCGCTGCCGCCCATCTGATTCGGGCGCATGTCCAGCGCGCGCACCGTGGGCACGATGCCGGTAACCGATTCGCCCAGCCCGTAAGTCGTGACGGTGACATTGCCGGGTTCAAGCTCGGTCAACAGGTCGGCCGCGCCGGGATCGTCGGCGCAAATGATAAGCCGCCCGCCTGATGGAAGCAACGCCACGAATCGGCCGAATGCTTCCCGGTAGGCGTCGGCCGTCGGGAACAGGTCGGGGTGATCGTGTTCCACGTTGGTGATGACCGCTACTTCGGGTCGCAAGCCGAGGAACATGTAGTCATATTCGTCGGCTTCAACGACGAAGTGGGGGCCTTCGCCATAACGCCCGTTGCCGCCCAGTTCGGCCAGCGTGCCGCCCAGGATGACGGTCGGGTCCAGGTCACACTCCATCAGGATGTGGGCGATCATGCCGGTGGTCGTGGTCTTGCCATGCGAACCGGCCACGGCCACGCCGACAGACCCTTGCATCAACACGCCCAGCAGATCGGCGCGCTTGAGCACAGGCAATCCGCGCGCCTCGGCGGCGACCCATTCCGGGTTGGCGTGCGGTATGGCCGAGGAGATGACAACCAGGTCGGCTCCATCAATATGTTCGGCCGCGTGCCCGGCATAGACCGTCACGCCCTCGGCGGCCAGGGCGGCCGTTTGCGCATTGCTTTGCTTGTCGGAGCCGGACACCCGGAAGCCGCGCCCCAACAGGACACGGGCGATGGCCGACATGCCGGCCCCGCCGATACCCACGATGTGGATATGCATTCCAGGGGTGAGTTGAGTACCCACGACTCTCTCCATCAATGATTCCATGACGATCTACAGCAGAACGATCAGCAGAAACAGAACGAACAAAATCAATAGCAGCAACAAAATATACGGCGATTGGGTGAGAAACGGGATAGGCAGATTGTCGATGATCGGCGCCAGTTCCGGTGCTGGTCGGGTAATTCTTGATACGTCAAATGGATAGCCAATATTAGGCGGAAAACGGAGCCAGGTGTTAGCCGCGATAATTTTGTACTCCAGAAAAGACCAGAGCGAGCCGATGATGAGCCAGCCGTTAATTGCGCCGACGGATAAACCTAACAGCTTGTCTTGCAAGTTGTCGCGGCGGTTCAGGCGGTCGCCCACCCGGCTGCTGGCCAAAGTCGGACCCTGATAACCGGCGAAAGCCAATAGCAGCAGGAAAGACGACATGATGAAGAACTGATAGCGCCTTATATTGTCGGGCTGGACTGCGTTGTTGTCCCAGTTGAGAAGACCGAAGATTGGGCTCATCAATTGATTGATGGCGAACAAGGCCAGAATGATCGACGCGGTGACGACGATCTCCCTGGTCCAGCCACGCATCATTCCGGCGACGGCAAACAGAACAACGAGACCCCAGAAAGCTGTGGTTAAACTCAACATGATGTCTCCTCCTGTGGGAGCGTCGAAGTCGGCTTCTTCTCCGGCTTTGCTTCCGAGCGTATCACCTGGGCCAAATCGGTCGCCGCATCCGGTCTGTCGAGCATGGTCGCGGCCGTGGCCATTTGAGCCAGTTTATTTGAATCAAACAGCAAATCCTGAACGGTCGGCAGGAGCGTTTCGGCCAGCGTCTCGTCGATGAGCTGCACGGCCGCCCCGCGTTCCGTCAAATAATCGGCGTTCACCTTCTGATAGCGCCAGGCAAAGGTCAGCGGCACCAGAATGGCCGGCAATCCGAACGCCGGGCTTTCGCCCAGCATGCTGGCTCCGGCGCGCGCCAGTGCCAGGTCGGCCGCTCGAAAAGCCGCGCCCATCTCCTCGTGGAGATAAGGATACGGCCGATACCACGCCTGCAAGTCGGCCGGCAGCGTCGCCGCATTCGCTTCCACCTCCGGCCACGTCAGCGTGCCGCTGATGTGGATGACTTGCGCGCGGGTCAGCAGTGCGGGCAGGGCGGCCATCAATGCCTGATTGATGTTGCGTGCGCCGCGGCTGCCACCGAAGACGAACAGCGTCGGTCGCCCGGGTTGCAGGTTGAATTTCGCCAGTGCCTCTGCCTGGGTGAGCGACTTGGCCGCGCGAATATCGGGCCGAACCGGATAGCCGGTGACGACCATCTTTTCCTGGGGCACGAACGCCGCCGATCCATCGGTGGTGCAGGCGATCCGCCGGGCCATGGGCACGGCAAACCGAATCGAACTGCCGGGTTCCACGTCAGGCAGATAGATGACGATGGGGACGCCGTGGCGTCGGGCGGCAAGGGCCACCGGTGCGGCCATATAGCCGCCGGTCATGAACATGACATTCGGCCGAAAACGGCGCACATGACCGGAAGCAACCCCGATGCCGCGCCCCAGCCGGACGGCATTACGCGCTCTGGTGCCTAATGGCACCCCAACGATGGGGCCGCCCGGAATGGTCTCCAGTCGTAAACCTGCTCTTGGTACCAACGTTTCTTCCATCTCACCTTTTGTGCCGATCCACAATATATCGTCGTCGCCGACACCCTGCGCCTGCAAAGCCGTCACGGCTGCCAACGCGGGATAGATGCCGCCGCCCGTACCACCGGCACAAACCAATACTCGCATATCAGTCCCATCAACTGCTCTTCGGCTGCCGCCGGGCAGACTGGCGGCCCATGGCCGCGTCACGCGAGACACAGAGCAATATGCCGACGCCGATGATCGTCGTCAGCATGGACGAACCACCATAGCTTAGGAACGGCATGGGCATCCCCGTGAACGGGATGACGGCCGTGATTACCGCAATATTGATGAGCGCCTGGTAGGAAATCCAGGCCGTGACGCCGACGGCCAGCAAGAAACCGTAGGTGTCACGGGCGCGCGTGGCCACCAGGAAGCCGCGCCAGGCCATGAAAGCGAACAGTAAAACGACGCCGATAGAGCCTAACAGCCCCATTTCCTCGCCCACAATAGCGAATACGCCGTCGGTATGAGCCAGGGGCAGCGGCCCGAATTTCTGATCGCCTTTGCCCAGGCCAACGCCCCAATAGCCGCCGTTAGCCAGCGCAGCCAGCGACTGCTTCACCTGGTAGCCGGCTTGCTGCGGATCGCGGAAGGCCGCCATGTAGTCGTTGATGCGTTGTGAGGCATGATCCAGCGCGAACATCAGGAAGAACAGCATGACCATGGCCACAACTCCGGCCGCCAGTACCTGCTTCAGATCGGCTCCGGCCACGAAGAAGAGCGTGAAACTAATCAGGCCAATGAGGATGGCTGTACTGAGCGCCGGCTGCAGGACGATAAGTCCGCAGACGATGCCGGTGATGGCCGCAAACGGGAACAGACCGTAGTTGAGGGTCTTGATTCGCTCGCCCTTTGAGTCCAGCCAATGAGCGATGTAAAGGATCATCGCCAACTTGGCCAGCTCTGAGGGTTGGTAAGAGCCGTCGGATAAGGTGCGGATAGCGCCGTAAGCATCGACCTGGCCGAATAACAGCATGACCAGGAGGATGACGATGGTCACCACAATCAGCGGCACGGAGATGCGGCGCAGGATGTGATAGTCGAACTGCAGCAGGACGATCACCACCGCGACTCCTAGCCCCATGGCAGTCAGCTGCCGTGTGACGAAGTAAACCGGATTCCCTTCGTAACGGTCGCCCAGGTCAAACGTGGTGCTGTAGACCATTAAAAAGCCAACGACCAGTAGCGCGCCGGTCGCCAACAGCAGCCAGTAGTCGACAGCCAGCTTGTTGCGTCCGGCCCATAGCGATGTACCTCGTTTCTTGATGACGTTTATTGCTGCCATCGGATGACCTCCACTTACTCCAGCTCTCTCACTAATAACCGGAAATGCTCGCCGCGCTCTACAAAATCGGTGTAGCCGTCAAAACTCGTGCCGCCGGGCGACAGGAGCACCACATCACCCGCCGAGGCTTCGGCATGGGCCACCTGAACGGCTTCAGCCAGCGTATCGACCCGCGTCGAGGAGACGGAATCCGTCAGATGGCGGGCCAGCAATGGGGCCAGTTCGCCGAAAAGCACCACATGCTTCACGCGGCGACTCACTTGCCGTCCCCATTGGCCCCAGGCCATATCCTTGTCGCGGCCGCCGGCCAGCAGAATCACCGGCTCGTCGAACGCTGCCAGTGCCGCCAGCGCTCGCTCCGGCGCGGTGGCGATCGAATCGTTGACGTACTGCACGCCGTTCACCCGGCGCACGATCTCAAGGCGGTGGGGCACGCCGTCGAACAGGCGGATGCCCTCGGCGATAGATTCGCGCGGCACGCCGGCCGAATCGGCCAGAGCGACGGCGGCCAGAATATTCAGGATATTATGCGGGCCGATGAGCCGGCTGGCGGTCACGGGGCAAACCCAATGCTCGCCCTGGTCGTCATTCAACCAGATCTGCCCATCGCGCAGGAATGCGCCGTCCGTCACCGGCTGGTGGGCGCTGAACGTGCGCAGGCGACCACGCACAAACTCGCGCATCTCCAGCGAACCGGGATCGTCGGCCGAGAGAACGGCGATGCCATCCGATCGCTGTGAGCGCAGGATATGGCTTTTGGCTGCCGCATAACTTGCCATCGTCTTGTGGCGGTCCAGATGGTTGGGCGTCACGTTCAGGATGGCGGCCACCGGTGGGCTGCAATGGTCCCAGATCTCCAGTTGGAAGCTGGACAGCTCTTGCACCACCAGGTCGTCGGCCGATATTTGGGGCAGGTCGGTGATGAGGGGGCGGCCGATATTGCCGCCGATCCACGTTCGACGGTCGGACTTTTGGCCCATCTGGCCGGTGAGAGCCGTGGTTGTCGTCTTGCCGGCCGAGCCGGTGATGCCGATGACCAGAGCCGGCACGCGGCGCATGAACTCCAGGGAATCGTTGGTCAGCGGGATACCTCTCCGCGTGGCCTCAACGACAAGCGGCATGTCTGTGGACACGCCGCCGCTGATGGCCAGCACATCGCACTCGTCAAGTAATGACATCGGATGACCGCCCAGGACGTAGCGCAACCGGTCGGCGGGCAGATCGGCCAACAATTCCATTTGCGCGCCCAATCGTTCGGCGGAGCGCATGTCGGACAGCGTCACAAACGCCCCGGCATCCACGGCAAAACGCGCCAGAGCCGTTCCCTGACGGGCCATACCGAGTATCACAAGTCGTTTGCCGTTTAGCGCGTCCATGATTATTACACCAGCGCCAGCGCGATGCCGATCATCGCCGTCAGCATGGCGATGATCCACCAACGCTGCACGATTTGGGTCTCGCTCCAGCCCAACAACTCGAAGTGATGATGGAGCGGGGCCATCTTGAACAGCCGTTTGCCGCCGGTGGCCTTGAAGTAGAGCACCTGCAGCGTCGATGAAAGTTCCGTCGCCACCGGGATGGCGATGATGATGGGGAAGATCAGCCATTGGTTCGTCATCAGGGCCACCACACCCAGGGCCGCGCCCAGGGCCTGCGAACCTACGTCGCCCATGAACATCTGCGCCGGTTTGGCGTTGTACCACAGGAAGCCGAAGGTCGCGCCGATCACGATGAAGCTGAACACGACCAGGAACTGCTGATCCTGCAGGAAGGCGATGAGGCCATAGGCGACGAAGGCGGTAGCCGAGATAAGCCCCGCCAGCCCGTCGAGGCCGTCAGTCAGATTCACGGCGTTGGCGGACCCCGTGATCAGAATGACGGCCATCGGGATGTAGAGCAGGCCGATATCCAACAGGAGGGGAACGGTCGGCACGGCAACCCAGCCATGCCTGTCGTTCACCAACCAGTACAGCAGGACCGCGGCGATCAGCGCGATGGCGAGTTGAATCCAGAGCTTGACCCGCGCCCGCATGCCTTCGCCTGGTCTGAGGCGGAACCCCTGGTAGTCGTCGATACCTCCGAGGATAGAGTAGGCTACCATGACGCCCAGGGGGATGACCACGCTTTCGGCAGTTTCCAGCGCTTGAACAATCTGCACGATACTCACCACAAGGCTGACCACAAGGGTCCATCCGATGATTAAAACGCCTCCCATGGCCGGCGTGCCCATCTTGACGGCATGGGTGGCCGGGCCATCGATACGGATATTCTTGCCCAACTTGAGCCGCCGCATGATCTCGATCAGCGGCGCACCCCAGATGACGGATAACAGGAAGGTGGCGGCGGCCACGGTAAGCGCCCAGCCCATTAGTCCAGCCTCCCTAAAGCGGTGACGATGCGATCCATCGCCATGTCCAGCGACCCCTTAATCAGGATCACATCGCCGGCGTTGATGATTTCTTCCAGCACCGGAACCGCTGCCGGTGCGTCATCGACGATGCTCACTCGATCGGCGGGCAGGCCGGCGGCGATGGCCTGATAGGCGATTGTCTGCGCGCGCGGGCCGACACTGATCAGCAGATCGGCCACATCGGCCACGCGCCGGCCGACGATCTGGTGTGCCTGTAGCTCGGCCTCGCCCAGCTCCAGCATATCGCCCAGAACGGCGATGTGACGACCATCCAGATCGGCCAATAGGTTCAGGGCCGCCAGCGCCGAGTCGGGACTGGAATTATAGGTGTCGTCGATGAGCAACGAACCACGCGGGCCGGGAATCACGACGAGTCGCAGTTGCGACGACATCGCGCCCAGGCCGGGGATAATCTCTTCCCAACTTAGCCCCTCAATCAGGCCTATGGCGGCCGCGCGCAGGGCGGTGTGGACGCTGTGACGTCCGAGCAGGGGTACGCGCACGTTCATGGATTCGTCGCCATGGTGCATCGTGAAGCGCACGCCATCCAGTCCCATCGACTCGATCTGGTCGGCCCATAGATCCGCCCCGCTATCCAGCCCATAGGTGAAGATGCGCGCCTCAGTGTGCGCTGCCATGCCCATCACTCGCGGATCATCCATGTTCAGAATGGCTACGCCATCCCTGGGCAAGGCGGCGACCAGTTCCTGCTTGGCGTCCACGATGGCCTCTATCGATCCCAATCGTTCCAGATGGACCGGGCCAATGATGGTGATGACGCCGACAGTGGGTCGGGCGATGTCGCATAGCAGGGCTATCTCGCCCTTCGCGTACATGCCCATCTCGATAACGGCCCGCTCATGATAGGCGCGCAGGTTCATCAGGGTCAGCGGGACGCCGATCTCGTTATTTTGATTGCCTTCTGATTTCAACGTCCGATAGCGCTGTGACAGCACCGCGGCGGCCAGTTCCTTGGTTGAGGTCTTGCCGACACTGCCGGTGATGCCGATGACCCGAATATCGAATTTGGCCCGCCAGTTGCGCGCGATTTGCTGCAGGGCGCGCAGGGTATCGTCGACCAGGATACACACCGGCAGGCGATCCGGGAGTTCAACTTCCCCGCTGCGCGCGTCAAGGATCGCCCAATCACCGGCCGGTGGGTGCTGGACGAGCGCGGCCATGGCCCCATTAGCGAAGGCGTCGGCAACGTAATCGTGGCCGTCAACCTTCTCGCCCGGAAACGCAATGAAAACGCTGTCGCGGATTGCTTCGCGGCTATCCACCACAAAAGACGAAACGGCCGGTTCCTCGTGGGTCGGCCGATAACTCGTCAGCGCTTCCAGAATGTGGCCCAGCGTGGGGCCTGAGCGGGGCGTCATAACAGCGTTAACCACCACCTCCGGTCGGGTTGCCCGCCTGCAAACGAACTGCGTCCGGCGGAATATCGAGCAGAACCACCAACTCTTTGGCCAACTTCGAGAAGACCGGCGCGGCCGTCATCGATCCCCAGGGGGCGCTCTGTGGCCGATCTAGCTTGACATAAACGACTATCTGTGGATCGTCGGCCGGCAGCCAGCCGACGAAGGAACCGATCACGTCGGTTGGGTGATAGCCAAATGCTTCGGCGATCTGGGCCGTGCCCGTCTTGCCGGCGACTGTATAGCCTTCGACCAACGCTTCCTGCACCTCTTGTTGTACGGCAACGGTCGCCATGGCCGTCATCTGCGCCGCCGTGTTCTCGCTGATAATCTGCCCCACCATGATCGGCTCGATATGGCGTGTGCCGAACTCATCCCTGATCTCGGACACGACATGCGGCTGCATGAGCCGGCCGTCATTGGCCAGGGCCGAGATGGCCGAGATCATCTGTATCGAAGTAACGGCCAGAGCCTGCCCATAGGCGTTGGTGGCGATGAATGATTCCTGCCATAAATCGCTGCCGGGCAGCGGCATCAGGCCCTCGGCTTCATTGGCGATATCGATGTTGGTCGAGTGCCCGAAGCCAAAGCGCTGCAGGTAGTCGTAGAATGTCGTCGGCCCCATCCACGTGGCGATGGTCGCCGCGCCGACGTTGAGCGAGCGCGCCAGCAGGGTGGTCATATCGACCACGCCATGAGCGCCACGATCCCAGTTATAGGAGATGTGGCCGCCCACTTCGATCGCACCGGTATCGTTATAGGTCGTCGTCGGCGTCACAGTGCCGGAATCGAGCGCGGCGGCCATGGTGATGAGCTTCATGACCGAACCCGGCTCGTAGACGGCGCTGACCAGCGGGTTAAAATCTTCGCCTTCTTTCAGATCGTAGAACTCATTGGGCGAATAGCACGGCTCGGCGGCCATGGCCAGAATTTCACCCGTGCGTGGGTCCATGACGATGATCGAACCGCTGACCGCGCCATGCTCTGCCAACGCTTCTTTAAGATGACGCTCGACAACGTACTGCACGCTGCGGTCGATCGTCAAAACGATATCGGATCCCTCGCGAGCGATGACGGAGCCCTGTTCTTTCAGGGGGGAGATCGGCACTGTGGCGCTGGCCTCTTCGCCGGCCAGTTCCTTCTGATACTCGCCCTCGACGCCCGCACTGCCCGTGTTGTCGAAATTGACAAAGCCCAGGACGTGGCACATCAGTTTATCTTGCGGATAGAACCGGCGGGGCAGGGGGTCAAGCTGAATCTCATCGCCATATTCCAGTTCGCGGATGGCGTCGGCTACGTCGGCCGTGACGCGCGGCGCCAGCACAACATACATGTTCGGCGATTCCATATCATAGAGCAGTTCGCTGCGGCGAATCTGCAGAATGGGAGCCAGCGAATCTGCCAACGCTTCCGGGTCGGTCAGGACGCTGGGCGACACGGCGACACGATAATCCCAGCGATCGACGGCCAGGATCGCGCCGTTCCGATCGTAAATTACCCCGCGCTCGGGTTGATCGGTGACCGGCAGCTCCTTGATCAGGACTTTTTTGAATTCCTCGCCTTGTGTGAGTTGAAACGCGAAGAGACGGCCGACGATGACCAGACCGGCTCCGGCAATAACCAGGGCAATCACCCACATGCGTTTGATCTGGCTATTGTTCATTCGCCTCTCCTCGAGTCAGATCGATGCCCAGATCTCTGACTGCCAGAACAATGGCCTCCCACATGGAGGCCGGTGGTTCGGGCTGTACGAGCGGGCCTGTCGGCTCGGCGCGCTCCACGGTGGGTTCGGTCGGATAGTTCGGAATGACAATATATTCGATATCGCCCGGCGCTGCGGGAACGAATCCCAGCCGTCGCGCCTCGGCCTCCAGTCGATCCAGCGCCTGAGCCTCGGCGATCTGTCGTTCCAGTTCGGCGTTGGTGCGCTTCACCTCGTCGAGATCGGCCTGAACCCGCTGAACGTGGCGGCCGATGGCCGCGATTTTGCTCGCCTGATTCAGATAAATCACGCCCAGCAACGCGCCCAGGATGAGGATCACCGCCCAGCCGGTGGCCGCCTGCGCCTGGGTAAGCAAACCCAAACGGCGAGCCAACTCGCGGGCCTGACGAGGACGACGTTTTTCCTCGGGCGTTGCCATCATTCTGAATCCTCATTGTCACTCTTCGCCGCGACGCGCAATCGAGCGCTTCGACTGCGCGGATTGGCGGCGATCTCGCTTTCTGTCGCCTGAACGGCCTTTCGCGTCACCAGTTTTAACTCCGGCCGAGCGCCACAAGTGCACACCGGTTGCTCCGGAGGACACACACACGCTCGCGCGGCGTCACGGAAGAAATTTTTCACCAGCCGGTCTTCCAGTGAATGGAAGCTGATCACGGCCAATCGGCCACCGGGCTTCAATAGCCTGGTAGCGGCGGTCAGACCGCGCTCTACCTCATTGAGTTCGCCGTTGACGGCGATGCGCAACGCCTGGAACACCTGTGTGGCCGGATGGCGACCCGGTCGCCCGCGCCGGCCGATTTCGTTCTCGATCAGATCCGCCAGTTCGGTCGTCGTTTGAAGAGGCCGATTGGCGATGATGAGACGGGCGATACGCCGGCTATGCGTTTCCTCGCCGTAGCGCCGGAAAATATCAGCCAGTTCTTCCGCGGTTAAGTTGTTAATCAAATCAGCGGCCGTCCCCCCTTGTCGGGGATCGAACCGCATGTCCAGCGGGCCTTCTTTTAGAAAGGAGAACCCGCGATTGGCGTCTTCTAGCTGACGAGACGATAGCCCGAGGTCGAGGAGGATTCCGTCGACAGCAGCGAAGCCGTGCTCGGGCGCAATTGTTCCCATGTCGGCATAGCTGGCGACGACAGGGGTGAGTCGATTACCGCAGGAGTCGAGCCGTCGAGTCGCGAACTGCATGGCCTCCGGGTCGCGATCAAAAGCAAGCAAGCGGCCGTTCGGCGCGATGAGGTCAAGGATGGCTGAGGCATGGCCGCCGGCGCCCAGAGTCCCGTCGATGAACAAGTCGCCCGGTTGCGGGTCGAGGTAAGCCAAAACTTCCCGTAAAAGGACGGGAAGATGACCATACTCTCCTGTTCGTTCAGCATCATCGACCATTTCATATCACTAAAACCATCGTCGCCATGAGGGCGACCGAACCGCGGTTGCCCTCATCAGATACCGAGGTTCTCCCAATGTTGCTCGTCGCTTTCGGCGGCTTCGCGAACGGGCTCCCAGGCATCGCTGTTCCAGATTTCCAGATGATCCAGCATGCCGGTGATCACCACGTCGCTGTCAATGTTGGCGAACTCGCGCAGATAGGGGGGCAAGAGCACTCGGCCCTGGCGATCGGGCACAAGGTCAATCGCGCCGGAGAAGACACGCCGGCGAAATTCGCGAGCGCTCGGGTCGCTCCATGGCAAGCTCTTGACGCGGGTGGCCAACTCCTCCCAGCCTTCCATTGAGAAAGCCATGAGGTTGCGATCAAAGCCACGCGTGACCACCATGCCGGCCGCGAGCAAGCCGCGGTATTTGGCCGGGATGGTCAATCGCCCCTTGTCGTCAATCGTGTGCCGATACTCGCCTAAAAACATTTTATCCTAAATAGAACAACTGTTCTGTATTGTCCCATTCTGGCCGGGAAAATCAGGGTTGTTGCGCCAATGCGCCCCACATTGCCCCACTTTTTCCCACAATTGGCCATAGTATAGCGCACTCGTTCCACAATTGAAAGACCGAGATTTGAAGTTTTAAGGTTCGAAATGACAAAACTCATATACAGATATTTGTTGTAGTATCCCGCATGTGGATTTGTTTGTCTAGCGCCCTTTGGTAAAAAAATCCCGATATCTTGCGACAAATCACCTAGAGATCAATGTTGGGGGTAGCAAAAGCGGCGGGAGTGCCGGAACGCCGCGGCCCAGGCAATGATCTGTGCCTGGATTGCCGTTTACGAGGGTTATGAAACTCAGGAGTGGAGGAAATTAATTGGCTGTCTCTTCCGGCTCGTCGCCGCGCATCGCTTCCAGCAATGTTTCCACGCGGTCATGACGATAGAGATTCAACAACATGGCTCGCACTCGGGATTCGGTGTCGGAACCTTCCAGCTCCTCCCAGTCAATCCCCAGGTCGGCGGCCAACTGCTTCAGCTCTTCCGGGCTGAAGTTGGCCAGCAGGTAATGGCGCAGGACGGTGCGCGGGGAATCAGCCGACAGCCGCTCCAGTCGGGGCAGGTGTTCGGGCGGCGGCGGAGTCAGCACGCGCTCGACGGCCAGCGCTACGGTCGGAGCATTGCCGTCAAGTTCGGCCGCATCCATGACCGCTACGATCAATTCATCCAGGTTCCGCCCGCCGGTGGCGATATCGGCCTCGTTGATGTTGAGATCGAACATCAGATCGCTCAGATCGGCGCGGCTGAAGCGTTGGCGCATCTCTTCATAGAGCATTTGCCGATCGAATCCGGCCTCGGCGTATTGATCCACATGATCCGGCGGCAATGGCGGGGGGAGCTTTGATTTTGACGGAACGGGTGCGGCGGCCGTGGCTGCGGCGATGACAGGAGCCGGGGCAGTTGTTCTGGCGGCCGAGGCGATCATGGGGGTGGCCGTAGCTGGGGTCATGTCCCTGGCCAGCAACGGCCGCACGACACCCCAGAACCAGGCGGCCGAACCGGCCAGCAGCACGCCGCTGATGACGTAGAAAAAGAATCCCAGCTCGGCCAGCAGTTCCTCACGATTGAATGTGCCGAGGAGCGTATCCAGCAGGACGGCCGTTGTCACCGTGAGCAGGCCAATACCCCAGGCGACGTTCGGCTTGCGGACGAACATCGCCAGGAAAAACAGGACGACCAGTAGTTTGAGGATAACCAGTACCATCGGCGAATGATTGTATGCCCATGCCCGTTCGAAGGCAACCACCCTATGGTAAAATCTTAAGCAGCTTGCGACATATTGGTCTGCTTTACGTATAATAAGCAGGTTGAGTTAATCAATTGAGAAATAGATTCCCTATCGGGACGGGCTGGAAACAGTGGCAAATACAAATAAACCAAGCGGCGAAGAAATAAAGGATATCGGTTTCTGGGGCGAGGTGTGGCAGCAAATCCGCCTTGTCTTTTATCTCATCAAGGATCGGGAAGTCCCGATCTATTTGAAGGCCTTGCCGTTTCTGGGCGTGGCCTACATGCTTTTCCCCATTGACATCATCACCGATTTTGTGCCCGTGTTGGGACAGCTCGATGACTTGACTCTGCTGCTCATCGGCGGGAAGGTCTTTATCGAGATGTCTCCCCCGCAGGTCGTCGCCCGTTACCTGGATCAGATGAAGGCCGCCCGCACAGCCACCATCATCGAGGGCGAGGTGAGCGACGCGGCCGATGACCCTCTCGCCCACATGACCAAAGGTATTAAGCTAATCGAGGGTGAGTTGTCCGAGGCCGCTTCCCCTATTGAGGAAGGCGAACCCGCCGCCAAAAAGAGCTGGTTCCGCCGCTAGGGAAGATAGCCCAGCTGGCGCAGCAGCCAGTCACCGCCAATAAAATACATAAAGAGGGTCGTGCTGCAGCAGCAAGCGAGCAGCGCGATCATACACCCGGTCGCGATCAGAATGATCCGGCCGGGTTTGTTTTTCTGAGGCGCGGGCATGACCGGCATTGGCCCAGGATGATGCTCTATATGCGCCGGTTCGGTCAAAACAGGATGCTCGGCCGTCACGGGCGATGATTCAGAAGACACAACGCGCTCTTCGACGACAGGCGGCTCGTATTCGTCGCCATTCGTTGCGCCGATGTGCCCTAACTCATCGAGTGCTACGACGCCCTCGCCTCCATTGGATACCTCGGTTTCGCTGACGAGAGATGTCACGGCCGCCGGATACTCATCGATCGCCGTCTCGATGGCATGTTCCAGATAGGTGGCAGATAGACGCGAACCCAGCAGTATGATATCGCCATGGGCAAGGGCAATGGGTTCAGCGCCGACCCGCTCTCCGTTGACATACGTGCCCGAATCACTGCCCAGGTCGGCGATCCGATAGGATGTGTCGTCGCGCGTCAGCAAGGCATGGCGATAGGCGATATCGGGATCGTTGATGACGATATCGGCCAAGGGATAGCGGCCGATGGTGATACTCGGCGCGACCAACTGATACTCCTGGCCGGCATTGGGGCCTGACTGGATCAACAATCGATGGGATGTGTCGTTCATCGTTTCCTCCGTATGCGCCTCAGCGCCGCGCAAAGAGGCGCGGCAGATCGCGCGTTTCCGTAATATTAAGCGCAAATACGCAAATCGTGTAGGCTGCGATGCCCGCAAGCCCGCCGATAGCCACCGGCCCCAGGCGAGCGATGGTCGGCGAGACAGTCCATCCCACCGCCAGTTGCGCGGCGCCGAAGGCCGCAAAGCCGGTCAGGATCGCCGCTATCAGGGATTTGGCCAGGCTTCGCAGGACGGGGTCGCTCGCGAATCCGCCTAGCTGTCGCCGCAAAACCCAGAGCATGATGAAAGTATGGACGACATGCTTCACGGCGTCGGCCACCATCAGGCTGAGCAGGCCCAACGGCCGCAGCAGGAGCAGGGCGGTCAGGGAGTAGATCAGGATGCTGATGAACCCCACCAGAGCGGGGCGCCAGGTGTCTTTCCGCGCGTAGGAAGCGAAGACGAGCATCTGATCGGCGGCGGCAAAGGGCATCCCGAACAGATAGATGCGCAGCACCAGGGCGGTTGTCGCTGTGTCGAGCGCCGTGAAGCGGCCGTGCTCGAACAACAGGCCGATGATGACCGGCGCCAGAGCGAAGAGGCCGGTCGTCGCCGGCAGGATGAGCGCCAGCACCAATCGCAGGCCGTCGGCCAGCGTTTGCTTGAATTGGGCCAGATCGGCCACTGCCTGTCGCGACAGCGTCGGCAGGGTGGCGATCGACAGCGCCGTGACGACCAGCCCCAGCGGGAACTGATAGAGCGTCGTGGCGTAGTTCATGTAGTTGAGGCTCTGGTCGCCGGTTCGAATGGCCAGGTTGTAGCTCAGCATGATCGCGAGTTGATTGACCACCAGCCCGGCCAGAATGGGGATGTAGAGTTTGATGATGCGACGGATGGCGGGATGTTGAAAATCAAGCCGCCAGCGCAGGCGGGCGTCGCGTAGGGCGGGAAGCTGCAGCAGCACCTGAAGCAATGAGCCGAGCAGGAGGCCCCAGACCAGGCTGCGAATATCGGTCGGGTTGAGCAAGGCCACGATCACGATCGTGCCGTTGAAAGCCGCACCGACGAAGGCGGGCAGGGTGAACCGCTTGAGCGCGTAGAGAGCGCCAGTCAGAACGCTGGCGATGCCGAGGAAGAACACGGCCGGCGTCGTCATGCGGATGAGCGTCACAGTGAAGTCCGACAGATCGGCCGCAGCGAAGTTGGCCGCGCCGACCAGCCAGGCTACCTGTGGAGCGAGCAGTTCGACAACGGCGATGACCCCCAACAGCACCAATGTCGCCGCGCTGAGCACCATGCTCAGAACCTGCCAAAGCTCGTCGCGCTTTTCCTTATCGGCGTAGTCGCTGAAGACCGGCACGAGCGAGGAGTTGACCATGCCGCCGATGATGAGGTCAAACAGGCTCGTCGGCACATAGGCGGCGGCCTGGAACGCGGCCAGGAGCGGCGACGTGCCGAACAGATTGGCCTTGACCATCTCGCGAGCCAGACCCAGCACGCGACTGGCGACATTGCCCGCAGCCAGCACGGCCGCGGCGCGGACGATGCCGCTTTCGTGGGACGTTTGTGGCCTGTCGCCCGTTGCCTGCTGCCTGTACTCTTCGGACAGAAAGGCGTCGCCATCTATTTCGGCCGGCACCGGCAACCCTTCCGGCGTCGTTGGATCGGGTATCTGCTCCATGTGGGACAAGTCTAGCCCAATGGGTGAGGGGCGCAATGGGCGGAAAATTTGCGCGCAAGCTACGATTGATAGTCGATTGGCCGAGCTGCTCCCATTCGCTACATTGTCCGGCGGCCGTTATAATCTCCTCTGCTATTTCCTGTTGCTCACCACACAGAACCCGGGCTAATAAAAAGCTCGATACCGGAGGCCTTCATGTACGACAAAGCCAAACTCGCCGAACTAGCCGAAGCCCGCGACCGTTGGGAGGAGACGACCCTTCAACAAACGCTGGCCCGCGCCCCGGAGCGCAAGGAGCAGTTCGTCACCACCTCCGGCGAACCGATTCGCCGCCTCTATACGCCGCTCGACGTAGCCGACCTTGATTATTTGGGCGATCTCGGCAACCCCGGTGATTATCCCTATACCCGTGGTGTTCACTCGACGCTCTATCGCGGCAAGCCATGGACGATGCGCATGTTCGCCGGATTCGGCAGCGCGGAGGAGACCAACGCTCGCTACAAGTATTTGTTGAGCCAGGGCAACATGGGCCTCTCGGTGGCTTTCGATCTGCCGACACTGATGGGCTATGACACCGACGCGCCGCAGTCATTGGGCGAGTTCGGCAAGTGCGGCGTGGCCATCAGCAGCCTGGCCGACATGGAAATCCTGTTCGACGGTATCCCGCTCGACCAGGTAACGACCAGCATGACCATCAACAGCCCGGCGGCCATCATCTGGGCCATGTACATCGCCGCGGCCGAGAAGCAAGGCGTCCCCCAGGCCAAACTGGGCGGCACGCTGCAGAACGACATCCTGAAGGAGTACATCGCCCAGAAGGAATACATCTTCCCGCCTGAGCCGTCGATGCGGCTGGTTATCGACACCATCGAATATGGCGCGCGCCACATGCCCTTGTGGAACACTATCTCTATCAGCGGCTATCACATCCGCGAGGCAGGATCGACGGCCGCACAGGAGCTGGCCTTCACATTGGGCGATGGGCTGGAATATGTGCGCTGGGCGATTGCTCGGGGTATGGATGTCGATGAGTTCGCGCCACGCCTGAGCTTCTTCTTCAACAGCCACAATGACTTCTTCGAGGAGATCGCCAAGTTCCGCGCCGCTCGCCGTATCTGGGCACGGGAGATGCGCGAAACTTTTGGCGCGAAGAACCCGCGCTCGTGGCTTTGCCGCTTTCACACACAGACGGCCGGGGTCAGCCTGACGGCACAGCAGCCGGAAACCAACGTCGTGCGCGTCGCCATCCAGGCGCTGGCGGCCGTGCTGGGCGGCACGCAGAGTCTGCATACGAACAGCATGGACGAAGCGCTGGCGCTGCCGAGCGAGGAGGCGGTCACTGTGGCCCTGCGCACGCAGCAGATCATCGCCGAAGAGAGTGGCGTCGTGAACACAGTCGATCCATTGGCCGGTTCCTTCTTTGTAGAGCACGAGACGAACAAGATCGAGGCCCAGGTCTACGACTACTGGCGACAAGTGGACGAGTTGGGAGGCGTGCTGCCGGCCATCGAGCAGGGCTTCTACCAGTCGGAGATATCGGTTGCAGCCTATCGCTATCAGCGCGAGATCGATCGCAACGAGCGCTATATCGTTGGCGTCAATGCCTATGCCGATCCGGACGAAAAGCTGCGCATCCCCATTCTTGCGATGGACCCCAATGGCTATGACCGCCAGATCGCGCGCCTGAAGCGCCTGCGCGAGGAGCGGGACAACGAGCGGGTGAGCGAGACATTGGCGGCCTTGCGATCGGCCGCGGCCGGAACCGAGAATACGATGCCCTACATCCTTGACGCCGTTCGCGCCTACGCCACGCTGGGCGAGATCACCGACGTGTTCCGCGAGGTGTTTGGGAGATACGAAGAGCCGACGTGGATTTGAGTGTGGGCAGGTGACACACGGCAGATGACGATGATCATCGGCCGCTTGTGGCATCAACCGCGCGACGCACCCTTTTTGACAACCCGTCTGAGTAACTATATAGTCTGCGAAAAGGAACTGGCCCCGGACGATCGCTCGATGCAAGCTGGTTCTCACGGGAGAGCGTAGTTGCTGTGACCATCAAACAAGTTGGCGGAAGAGCGGATGCTGATCTTTTTTATCCACCCGGCAATTACACTGCCTATGCGAGCGGCGTCGCTGATCCGGATACCGCCCTCTCCGAGATCGACGCCTCATGGCTAACTGAGTGATCTGTATTTGCAAGAAACTGCCGGCCTTTTTGGGGTCGGCAGTTTCTCATTTATAATCCCGACGGCCGTTTTATCAACTGATCAATAAGGAGGTTTTGGCGTATGCAATCTGAATCTGCCCAGGAACAATCGGGATTGGTCGCCCGGCTCCTGAACCTTGCCTTACCCGTTGCTGCCCTGATCATCGCCCTGGTTGCGATGTATCTGGGTTTCGACTTCCTTCGGGCCGGAAGCGCGCCAAAGTGGCTGATCGTGCTGGTGGCCATCGTTTGGGGCGTCGGCGGCGTCGCTGCGCTTTATTGGATCCTTAACTGGATCGTCGAGCGCATGAACCTTAAGTGGCGGGGGCGGCTTCAACCCTTTGTTTTTGTCGGCCCGGCTATCGTCATGTTGATGTGGTTCCTGGCCGTGCCTGTTCTGCGAACCTTCTGGCTGAGCCTGTTCAATCGGGATGGCCCGCCGATTGGTTGGCTGAACTGGAGCGATATAGGTGGCAGCTTTGCCTCATTGAGCGGGCGCTTCGTCGGCCTCGATAACTATGTCGCGGTTTTCACCGATCGCCTGATGAGAGAAGCGTTCCGCAACAACATCATGTGGATCGTCTTTGGCGCGACGCTGACCGTCATTGTCGGCTTGCTGATCGCCGTCCTCGCGGATCGAAGCAGCTTTGAGCGCGTGAGCAAATCGGCCATCTTCCTGCCGATGGCGATTTCCTTCGTCGGCGCGGGCGTGATCTGGAATTTTATCTATGAGGTCCGGCCGGTCGATGTTCCCCAGATTGGTCTCCTGAATGCGGTTGTCGTCGGGCTGGGAGGTAAACCGCAACCCTGGCCGGCCTGGACGGCGATCAGCCCCTGGAATAATCTGTTCCTTATCGTCATCGTCATCTGGCTACAGGTCGGTTATGCGATGACCTTGTTCTCGGCCGCCCTCAAGGGCATCCCGGCTGACCTGCTGGAAGCCGGTCGCGTTGACGGTGCCAATGAGATACAGATTTTCTTCAGGATCATGGTCCCCTACATCATGGGCACGATCATCACCGTCAGTACGACTGTCGTCATCTTTACACTCAAGGTATTCGACGTTGTATGGGTGATGACCGGCGGACAATTTGGAACGGAAGTCATCGCGACCCAGTTCTACAGGCAATCATTCACGGCCCGTAACTCCGGTTATGGTTCGGCGATCGCCATCGTGCTGCTCATCGCCATCGTTCCGGTGATGATCTATAACCTGAAGCAATTCCGGGAACAGGAGGCGTTCTAACATGGGAAGCATTCAAAATCAGCGACGATGGGGTTCCTTGCTGGTCAATATCGGCTTGCTGTTATTGGTTCTGTTCTGGACCATTCCGACGTTTGGTCTGCTAGTCTCCAGCTTCCGCACACGAGAGTCTATCCAGGCTTCGGGCTGGTGGAATGTCTTCCCCCACCGCGCTTATGAGACTGTAGCGACACTCAGCCCGGCTGAAATGGGGTTGGATCCGACCGGCCCCATGGTGATCGAAGGGGTGGAGACGACCTTCGAGGAGATGCGCAAAACGGGTATTACTACTCCGGATGGAACGTTCTATCGTTGGGTGGGTAATCGACGCATCGGCCGAGTCGAAATCCAGGAGCAAAGCTGGACGGTCGATTGGGATTTCACCCTGGACAACTATCGCCAGGTCCTGAGCGGCAAGAACTTCGAGTATAAACAACCGGACGGCACCATCAAGGTTATCCCGGGGGATAATTTCATCAGCGCCTTCCTTAATAGTCTGGCGGTAGCGGTTCCGGCCACGGTCATCCCGATCCTGGTTGCCGCTTTTGCCGCTTATGGGTTCGCGTGGATGAATTTCCCCGGACGAAGGATGTTGTTCATCATGGTGGTGGCGTTGCTGGTCGTTCCGCTGCAGCTGGCCCTGGTGCCTATCTTGCGCGACTTCCGATCATTGCAGATCAACGGCACCTTCATGGCCATGTGGCTGGCCCATACCGGCTTTGGCTTGCCTTTGGCCACCTACCTGCTGTTTAACTACATCAGCACGCTGCCGCGGGAGACGCTGGAATCGGCGTTCATCGACGGCGCATCCCATTTTGTAGTGTTCCGCAAGCTGATCCTGCCGCTGTCGGTGCCGGCGTTGGCGTCGTTCGCTATTTTCCAGTTCCTCTGGGTCTGGAATGATTATCTGGTGGCCCTTATCTTCCTCGGCGGCAGCCCGGAGACGAAGGTCATCACGCAGCGCCTGGCTGACATCGTTGGTTCACGCGGCAACGACTGGCATCTGTTAACGGCCGGAGCGTTCCTCACCATGCTGCTGCCGATGATCGTTTTCTTCAGCTTGCAGCGCTTCTTTGTGCGTGGCTTGCTGGCCGGGTCTGTGAAGGGTTAATCTTTAATCCGCTTGCAAGCGGATCAAAGACAGTGAAAAATAATGAGCACGGGGTCGTCGGAGAGGCTTCGTGCTCATTTCATGTGACCCTATTCTCGCGAGCGGCAGGTCATATTTGTCCCAATTTGTCAGGAGCAAGTGAATGTCCGATAAACCCTGGTATCAAGAAGCAGTATTCTTCGAGCTAAACATTCGCGCGTGTTGCGATTCCGATGGCGACGGCAACGGCGATTTTCGGGGAGCCATCACCAAACTGGATCATATCCAATCGCTGGGCGTCGATTGCATCTGGGTGCAGCCGATGTACCCCTCGCCTCTAAAGGATGACGGGTATGACGTGGCCGATTATTGCGGCATCCACCCCGATTTCGGCACGCTGGAGGATTTCAAGGCGTTCCTGGATGCGGCTCATGCGCGCGGCCTTCGCGTGGTGACCGATCTGGTGATGAACCATTGTTCCGAAGAACACCCGTGGTTTCAGAGCGCCCGGTCTGACCGCAACTCCCCCTACCGGGATTACTTCGTGTGGAGCGACACGCCCGACAAATATACCGGGACGCGGATTATCTTCCTGGACGTAGAGCCGTCGAACTGGACCTATGATGAGGTCGCCGGTCAATACTTCTGGCATCGTTTCTATGCCAGCCAGCCCGATCTGAACTACGACAATCCCGCGGTCCATGAGGAGATGTTCAACATCGTCCGGTTCTGGCTGGATATGGGTATCGATGGCTTTCGCGCCGATGCCGTTCCCTATCTCTACGAGCGGGAAGGAACCAATTGCGAGAACTTGCCGGAGACGCATGCGTTCCTGAAGAAGGTACGCCATTTGATCGACGAAGAATATCCGGATCGAGTCCTGATCGCCGAGGCCAACCAGTGGCCAGAGGATTTGCTGCCCTATTTTGGTGACGGTGATGAGTTCCATGTCTGCTTCCACTTCCCCATCATGCCGCGTCTGTTTATGGCCATGAAGAGCGGCGACAAGACGCCGATCATCGATATCCTGGCTCGTACGCCCGCCATTCCCCCCGGCGCGCAATGGATGACCTTCTTGCGCAACCATGACGAACTGACGCTGGAAATGGTGACGCCGGAAGAGCGCCAGTGGATGTGGGAACAATACGCCCCTAATCCGCGCGCGCGACTCAACCTGGGCATCCGTCGGAGACTGGCTCCGCTGCTCGATAATGACAAGCGACGCTGGCTGGCGCTCAACGCCATGTTCCTGTCGCTGCCGGGCACGCCTATCTTTTATTACGGCGACGAGATCGGCATGGGCGACAATCTGGCGTTGGAAGACCGCTATGGTGTGCGCACGCCGATGCAATGGTCGGCCGACAAGAACGCCGGCTTCTCGACGGCCGATCACACCTACCTGCCGGTCATCGACGACGCGGTATACGGCTATCAACGGGTGAATGTGGCCGCCCAGGAACAGGATGCCGATTCTTACCTGGCCTGGACACGCTATCTCATCAATACGCGGCAGGGTCAGCCCGCACTGAGGGCCGGAGTGCTGGAGTGGGTCGAGACGGGCGACGAGGCCGTGCTCGCCTACCGTCGCACCGAGAGCGGTAACCGTGTCTTGTGTGTGTTCAACCTGACGGATAAAGCGCGGCCGTCGGGCATTACACCCCAGGAGGATGTCCGTGACTTGCTTGACCGGAATGGTCGCGTTCACCCGGCAGGCGTTGAGGTTCAGCTCGCCCCCTATGGCGCCTTGTGGCTGCTGGAGAGCGCCTGAGAAAGCCGATAACGACCCACCGGCAATTACTCTTGCGGGAGGGGCCGTCCCGATGATCTTTGTCGGTGTTGCCGGCGGGCTGTTCGACAATGGATTGCTTGAAGCGAGGGAGATAGCACGATGACAAGCCCATATGTAGGTGGAATCGAGGCGGGCGGCACAAAGTTTGTTTGTGCTGTGGGTACGGGGCCTGACGACATGCGCGCCGAGGCACGGTTTCCAACAACGACACCTGAGGAGACGGTCGCCCGCGCGGTAGCCTTCTTCCGCGAGCAGGAGAAGGCTCACGGCCGCCCGGCGGCTATCGGTATCGCCTCTTTCGGGCCGCTCGATCCCAACCCGGCCTCGCCGACGTTCGGTTACATCACTTCGACTCCCAAACCGCGCTGGGCCAATGTCGATCTGGCCGGGGCCATTCGCTCAGCGCTTGGCGTGCCGGTCGGCTTCGATACCGACGTGAATATCGCCGGGCTGGGTGAATGGCGCTGGGGCGCGGCGCAGGGCCTGTCCAACTTCATTTATCTGACCGTCGGCACGGGGATCGGCGGCGGCGTGCTCATCGACGGCAAGCCCGTTCATGGCTTGGTGCATCCGGAGCTGGGGCACATCCTGATACCCCACGACCGGGCGGCCGATCCTTATGAAGGTTTCTGCCCCTATCATGGCGATTGCCTGGAGGGGATGGCTGCCGGGCCGGCCATTGGCCAACGTTGGGGACGTCCGGCCGTTGAATTGCCGCCCGATCACCCGGCGTGGGACCTTGAGGCTCATTATCTGGCGCTGGCGTTGCAGATGTTCATCTGTACGCTCTCGCCGGAACGGATTGTCCTGGGAGGTGGGGTGATGGAGCAGATGCAGCTTTTCCCTTTGGTGCGGCGCAAGGTGATAGCCTGCCTGAATGGATATATTCAATCCCCATCCATCCTGAGCCATATCGACGATTACATTGTGCCACCGGGATTAGGGAACCGTGCCGGTGTGCTGGGGGCATTTGCCCAGGCGCAGCAGGTGGCGGCCGGGCAATAAAAAAGCGCGGGAGAATCGCCTCTCGCGCTTGCCATCGAGTTTGTAGGTTTTAATCGTTGTGACCACCGATCAGGAGTCGCACATGATAACAGCTGCTCGAAAAAGAATATCTACTCTTGATATTTTCTCTGAGCGGCGACAGGTGCAAGCCCCTTTTCCTTCCTGGCTTTTTCGTCGCGCATCTTCTTCAGCAGGCCCAGCAAGAGAACTCCGGTGACGGCAGTCGGCACAACAGCTAACCAATATGTGATCAAAAAATCTATCATCACAGTTGTTCCTTAGGAGTCTGTATTTCTCCTTGCTGTGATTATCAACAATCGTCCGGGAGAGTCAATAGGCGGGCGGCCTTTCCAATGAATATCTTACAATCGGATCATGCTTTCGGGATAAGGCGTGGAATTAGCGAAAGAGAGCAGAAGGCTTTGCGCATAGTCTATCGGTGAATAGGGCCGATAATGACCTTGTTTTATTTGCAGGGCGAAATGATTTGCCGATCATCCTGTTAGGTCACATAATTGATCCGGCAGTTCAGAAATTGAATGGATCATCTCCTCCTTCGACAAGAACACCCCCATGAGCGACAAGGCGAACCCAATCTTGCCGTTCCTGCAAAAGCAGGGCGCGCTTATCCTCGACGGCGGGCTGGCGACCGAATTGGAGCGCCAGGGATATGACTTGGGTGATGCCTTATGGTCCGCTCGCTTGCTGGTTGACGCGCCTGATGCAATCCGCCAGGTTCACCTGGATTATTACTGGGCCGGGGCCGATTGCTGCACCAGCGCCAGTTACCAGGCTACCATCCCCGGCTTTGTCGGCCGCGGCATGACGCCCGAGACTGCCCGCGATCTCATTCGGCTCTCGGTGCAATTGGTGATCGAGGCGCGGGATGCGTTCTGGGCATTGGAGCAAAACCATGTCAGACGGCTTAGGCCGATTGTAGCCGCGAGCGTCGGCCCTTATGGCGCGTATCTGGCCGACGGGTCGGAGTACACCGGCGATTATGATCTGGACGAGACAGAATTGACGGATTTCCACTGCGAAAGATGGGGCATATTGGCCTCGGCCGGAGCCGACATTCTGGCTTGCGAGACGATCCCGTCGTTTGTCGAAGCGCGCGCGCTCGTCGCGCTGTTGGACGCTACGCCGGGAGCCTGGGCCTGGTTCAGCTTCAGTTGTCGCGATGGGGAACATATCAGCGACGGCACGCCCATTGCCGAATGTGCCGCCTTCCTGGCGGAGCATGAGCGCGTCGCCGCTATCGGCATCAACTGCACGCCGCCGCGTTTCATCCCCGATCTCATCCGCGCCGTGTCGGCCGCTACGGATAAGCCGATCATCGTCTACCCCAACTCGGGCGAGACTTATGATCCGGTGGCCAAACGCTGGCTGGGGGAGTCCGTGCCGTCGGAGTTCGGCACCTATAGCCGCGAGTGGCGCAAGCTGGGCGCGGGGCTAATCGGCGGCTGTTGCCGCACGACGCCGGCCCATATCAGGCAAATCAGCGATCGATTTCGAAGGAGAAAATGGCCGCTAAATTAAGTCATAAGGAATATCAGCAGGCGCTACCCCGAAAGCGTATGGCTGCGGGCTGCCTGTTTTTCGACGCGGACGAACGATTATTGGTCGTCAACCCCACCTACAAGGATGGCTGGGAAATACCGGGCGGCGTGGTGGAAACGAATGAATCCCCTTTGGCCGCCTGCATTCGCGAAATACGGGAAGAGTTAGGGATCGATCGGCAACCGCGCGGATTGCTTTGCGTCGATTATATGGCCGAGACGTCACAGCGAACGGAGGCCCTGAATTTCATTTTTGATGGCGGGGTCCTCCCCGATGACGTCATTGCTGCCATTCGCTTGCCCGCGAAAGAGCTGGCCGAATATCGCTTTTTCCCGTCAGACCAAGCGCTGGCCTTAATGAA
The DNA here is from genome assembly GCA_035446145.1 of Promineifilum sp. (SeqCode). Lineage (GTDB taxonomy): Bacteria > Chloroflexota > Anaerolineae > Promineifilales > Promineifilaceae > Promineifilum. The sequence goes on from DAOMSB010000004.1 coordinate 28,380, forward strand.
ACCACGACTGCGTAATCGCGTTGCCTGTTGCCTAAACTCGCGTGATGCCGGCATGACGATCTATCTGGAAGAAGAAGTGCCGATCTGGTAATCCGCGCCACAAAAGGATAATAAACTTATGCCCTGGGGAGAACTCGCCGCTTTGGGGACGGCCGTCTGCTGGTCGTTCACCGCTATCTTTTTCAGCATCAGCGGCCGGCGCATCGGTTCCGATGTCGTCAATCGCAGCCGATTGCTGTTTGCTTTCGGGTTCCTGCTCATCACCCACTGGTTTCTGGAGGGCGTCCTGTTTCCCTCCGGCGTCGAGCCGTTTCGATGGGGCTGGCTGGCGATTTCCAGTATTCTCGGCCTGGTATTGGGCGATGCCTTCCTGTTTCAGGCTTATGTGATAGTTGGGCCTCGCTTGTCGATGCTGATGATGTCGACCGTGCCGATCATCAGTACTTTGTTCGGTCTGCTGCTCTTTGGGGAAACGGTCACGTCGCTGGAAATGATGGGGGTGGCGTTGGCGGTGGTCGGTGTAGCATGGGTGGTCACGGAAGGGCAGAGCAGCGCGTCGACCATGGATCGACGTACTTACAATAAGGGTCTGCTCTTCGGATTACTCGGCGCATTGGGCCAGGTGGCCAATCTGGTTACAGCCCGTTATGCGCTGGTGGACGATTTCCCGGCCATCTCCGCCACGTTGATCCGCATCCTTATCGCGATCGTGGTCCTGTGGGGGATCGCTGCCGTTCGCGGGCAGATCGGCCACACTTTTCGCCAATGGAAGGATAAGAAGGCTTTTCAGGCGATGATGGGTGGGGCAGTGGTCGGCCCGTTCCTGGGGATTTGGCTGTCGCTAATCGCTGTTCAGCACGCCCGACTGGGGATCGCCTCGACCTTGATGGCCTTGCCGCCGGTTTTGCTCATCCCGCTTGAGTATCTGATCTATCGCCATCGGGTCAGCCGTCGAGGAATTGCCGGTACCGTGATCGCCATGGTGGGGGTAGCGTTATTGTTCGTTTGATATCAGGTTTTCGGGGATGTGGCGTGAATAACCTGAATGAGACTGCGGGCGTGCTGGGATGTATAAAAGAAAAAAGGCAGTCAGTCATTGCGACCGGCTGCCTTTGGGATGGTGTGATGGCGAAGGAGTCCGACCAGGTCACAACCCCAGCCGTGCGGCCGCTTGTTGGCACAGGCCGGCGCCGCCCGCGGCGAGCCACTGACTCAGCGTTTCGCTGGTAGCGCTCCCGTTGACGGCATCGCCATAAATGCCGGTGGCCCAGACGTAATACCGTTGCGTTTCAGCCGGCCAGGTGTCCCAACTGCGCGCGGCCGTTCCATGGCCGCCGTTGTATCCGGCGAACGTGCGGCTTGTGTCGCCGCCGGTTTGCTGCATACCTAACGCGAGATAAGCCATCCCTCGTCGCGCGTTGGTGTCGGGGTCTTGCATCGCCTCGCCCGGATCGAAATGGAAGGGCATCACTTGAAACAGCCCCTGCGCCCCGGCGCCGGACACGGCGTTGGGATCGCCACATGATTCGATCTGCATGACGGTGGCCGCCATGTTCGGGTCGATTCCCGCAGCATTGGCCCAGGCGACGATCTGCGGTGCCCAATGTTGAATTTCCGGGGTGAAGAGCGGCGCAATTCCGCCGGTTGCCGCGACCGGCGCGATGGGTTGCTCCTCTGCTGATGCGGTTGCCGCTGCTTGCGACTGGGCGGCTGCCTCATCGGTCGTTGTCGAGTCGTTCGTGGTCGTGCCGATATTGCTCACTCGAATCACTGAGAAGCCGAATGCCGTGATGAACAACGTCGCCGCGACGAGAATTAACATCATTCGTCGCTGAACGGTCGCCATGGGGTTTCCCATCGGCTGACCATAGCCGGGAGGAAACTGCCAAACCTCGTCATCGTTCGATTGATTCAAGGGTGAGTCAATTAAATAATACGAATTGTCCTGATAAGTTGTCATAGTTTACCGCCAATGAGTCGTTTTTCAATGGCCTGGCTTGGATGAACGAGCCTGAACCGGACCGGCTGCCGGGCTATGTCCCATGCCCGGCATCGGTGGCCGTTGCTGAATACGAGACGTCGAATGGGATGGCGCGCCGCCGTTTGTTCGGGGCATGGTCGGCTGGCCAACAATGGGTTCATCCACCGGCTCGTAGGTGATGGTCGACCGTTCGGATGGATATTGCCTCGTTTGGTGCTGAGGATTCCTGGCTTGTGCTGCCGGTTGTGTGGCGGCTTGGTAACTTGCCGGCTGAGCGGACGCTGCCCGAACGGGCGCGCCGACCGGAAGATCGGGGCGGGGAGTCGCGCCGGGCTTGTTGCCTGGCTGGCTGCGAGTCAACTCGAACACATCACCGCCGGCCACGGAGAACGCGCCGATGAACAGAATGCGGGTGAGCCAAACGAGCATGGCTACGAAAATAGGCACATACCGCAACAGCATCTCGCGACTCAATACCTCGTTGCCGAATTCATGACTGAGCAAGGTCAAGGATACGGCCCACCAGGTGGTGACGGAGTTGGCGATGGTGCCCAGAAACCATGCCCCGGTCATAAATAGGACCGCCCTGGACTCTTCAAGCCCTTTTTGTGGAGTGAAGATGCGGACAAGACCGGCGAAGTCGATGGAGCAAAAGGCGATAGCCAATATGGACGCCCATAAGACTCCGGCAAACTTGACATCCCCCAGCAAGTTGTGGAGCGCGAATTTTGTCGTGTCAAAGTTGAAGATTTCAAAGGCGATGAGCGCCACGGCAAGAAATGCGGTGATGATCATCTTCCTTGATAGGATATCCTGGCTGTTCACTGCCCCGAATTGAAAACTGTTTTTATTAACCATGTCGCATTTCTCCTTATTCAACCCAACTCTTCCGTCTGTAAGGAATTAGAACAGTTGTTCTTTATGGGTGAATAATAGCACTATTGTTCTGTTTTCGTCAATACGCATAGTACGGCATATATGGCCGCATTCTGTGGCTACTGTGGTTCGTGTATAATTCCTTTATGGCGTTGATCCTGACCCACGAAAAGACGGATTTCGATGCGGTTGCCTCGCAATTGGGAGCCAAAAAGCTTTGGCCGGCGGCAACCGCTCTGCTGCCGCGCCACCTCAACCGTAATGTGCTGCAATTCCTCAATCTGCATTGGGATTCATTGCCGTTTATGCGAGCCGACGACTGGCGCCGGCGGCCGATCGATTCCGTGATCCTGGTGGATACGCAGACCTTGAGTAATGTTCGCGGGTTGGCATCCAATCCGCAGGTCCATGTGATCGATCATCACATGGGACATCTGCCCAGGAAGGGATGGGCCTATGAAGTGGAGCCGGTTGGTGCCACGACGACGCTGCTCGTGGAGCGCATCCAGGCACGGGGTATCGTCCTCACCCCTGAAGAAGCGACGCTCATGTTGCTGGGCATCTACGAGGACACCGGCGGGCTGAGCTATGATACGACAACTGCCCGTGACGTCCGGGCGGCCGCCGCCTTGCTGGAGCAGGGGGCACAGTTAAATGTTGCGCGTCGTTTCCTCAACGTCGCCTTGTCCGAGCAGCAACGTCATCTGTATGATGTTCTTATCCGCAACGTCGAATGGGTGGCGCATGAAGGCCAGGAAATTGCTCTGACCTCGGCCGATGTTCCACCTGGCTTTGACGACGAAATTTCCTCGGTTGCCCATCGCCTGCGAGAAAATCTCATGCCCGATGGGCTGTTCGTTCTGGTCCAACTGAGTGATGGCGTGCAGTTGGTCGCCCGTAGTTCAGTCGATGAGGTCGATGTCGGCCTGGTCGCCCGTCATTTGGGAGGTGGCGGCCATAGCCGCGCCGCGGCGGCCATGATCGTCGGCGGACGGGTGTCGGATGTTGCCCGACAAATTCGCGAGTTCTTGCCGCGCGCGATCCGGCCGGCGCTGCATGTCGCTTCGCTCATGTCCCACGGTGTGCAGACGGTTCCGGCTTCGATGACTGTCGCCGAAGTGGCGGCGCTGATGCAGCGTCATGGCCACGAAGGCTATCCGGTCGTGGATGGGCGAAACGGCCGCCTCGTTGGCCTGATCACTCGTGGTGCTGTGGATCGAGCCGTTAACCACAACATGGGCAATCAGCCGGTTAGTCGCTATATGCGCGCCGGATCCGTCTTTGTGTTTCCTTCCGACTCGATCAAGCGTGTTCAGCAGTTGATGGAGACCGAAGCATGGGGGCAAATCCCCGTCGTTGCCGAGGAAGGCGAGGTTCCTCCCGCGGATCGGCCGCCCATCGGCATCGTAACTCGCACTGATCTGCTAAGCGCGTTGTTCAAGCCACCGCCCGACCTGCCTGACACCGACATGCGCGAGCGACTGGCCCGTTCTTTTTCGCATGAATTATGGGCAGTGGTGCGAGTGGTTAGCGAGATGGCCGGGCGGATGCAAATGCCTATCTACTTCGTCGGCGGCCTGGTGCGCGATCTGATGCTCAACAAACAACCGACCGACATCGATATCGTTGTAGAAGGCGACGCCATCGAACTGGCTGAGGGGATGAGCCGGCGCTTCGGTGGCGAGGTACACAGCCACGATCGATTCGGGACCGCCAAATGGTCGCTGGGGCCGGATGTTTACGCTGCAATCGGGCAGGAGGTGAAGGGTGAGCTTGCGGCCGCGGATATAGCTTCCGGCAGTGGCAAACGCATCCCCGCGCCGCCGCAGATCGACTTCGTGACCGCGCGCAAGGAGTTTTACAAGCGGCCGACAGCCCTCCCCGACGTGGAACCGGGTTCGATTAAGCTGGACCTCCACCGGCGTGATTTCACCATCAACACGCTGGCCGTTCGTCTGGATGGTGATTACCTTGGCCAGTTGCTGGATTTCTACGGTGGGCGGCGTGATTTGCGTCGCGGCATTATTCGCGTGCTCCATAGTTTGAGCTTCATCGATGATCCGACGCGTATTTTGCGCGCTGTCCGATTGGAGCAAAGGTTGGGGTTTACCATTGAGAAGAACACGGCCGAGCTAATCGAGGATGCCCTGCCGCTACTCGACCGGGTCAGCGGCGAACGAATCCGCAACGAGATTGAGCTGAGTCTGAAGGAGATAGATCCGGTCAAGGTTATGGAGCGTCTCGATGGGTTGGGGGTAATGGCCCAACTCCACCCGCAATTATGCTGGCAGCCCGAAACCGTCACTGTTTTCAGGCGCATTCCCGTTTACAGCGACAATCCCCTATGGCGCGAGATCTATCATTCCGGCGCGACGGTTTTCTTTTATTTCGCCGCGTGGCTGGCTCCGTTTGGTCGGACTGTTCGCGAGGCGGTGGCCGGGCGATTGCGGGTGAGAAAATCCACCCTGGATGATCTCCTCGCTTTGGATACGTTGCAGTCCGGTCTGGCTGCGTTGCCGCCGGACGCGCGGCCGAGCCGGATTGTAGCTGTCCTCGAGCCGTTAGCGTCGCGCGTCTTGTTAATGGCCCGCATGCTTGATCCGGGCGAGCCGATCAATGGCTGGCTGGAGCGATATGTGGCCGAGTGGCGGCATGTGCGAACGACGATCACCGGCGATGATTTGCGGGCGGCCGGATTGCCACCCGGCCCTGCGTATACGCGTATTCTTGGCAAACTCCTGGCGGCGCGGCTTGATGGCGAGATCCGCGGTGACGCTGAAGAGCGAGCGCTGTATGAGTCGCTCGTAGCGGCCGAAACCGCCTAGCCTTTCACACGATTGCCCCATTTTTCTTCTTAGCGGGTCGCAGGTTCATCAAAGCAGGCGATGGCCTCGTTGGTCTCTTCATCGATGACGAGCCTCAGGGATGAGCCGGCGGCCGCATTCAGATCGATGACCCGCACGCAATCCGCCCAGTCGGTCGCCCAGGGGACGTAGTGCGTCAGAAGGTTGGGCGAGTGGCGCAGAAATTCCCAATCCATCGACCCTCCGCGCGGCATCGGCTGGATTCCCAAAACGAGAATCCCTGTTTCCCGAACGCCTTCGAAGAACTCTGTCCCATAGGCCAGTTCGGGAGCGGGGGTGTAGGGCGGGCTGATCTCGACCAACAGGCTGGTGTTACAGATATCGCTATAGGTGATCGGCACACTGAGACGACTGTCCAGCGAACCCCAACGACCCGGCCCGATTAGACCAAAACGGCCGGCCGGCAGTATGTCGTTGAGTGCGGTGATCGTTTCGGCGATTTGGTTGCGCTGGTCTTCATCCTCGATATCGTAATATGATTCCGGATCGACGAATACGAGATAGTCGATGGCGTCAACCTCCCCTGAAGGCAACAGGGTCGGCATGCGGAAGAGTTGGCGCTTGGTGTCGTCAATTTCGGGTTCGGGCTTTTTCTTCGGCTCCAGACGTTCGTTGAGCGGCCGGCACTCCAGGATGTAGAGTTGGTAGTTCCGCTGGTTGCTTGTTGATTCCCCATTCTCTCCCACCATAAGCGAATATTCCAGATTGACCGGGCCTTGATAGATGATCTCCAGATGTTGCAATATTTCGCGCATGAATTCGATGAAAGTCGCATCCTGGGTCAGACCGTCGAAAGTCATGACGATATGATCATCCGCCCCGATCGTTGTGTCGGGCTGGATAGGGAGCATTGAAGTGCCTGTATCGATCGAGGCCACAAGGGGCAATGTCGTCGAATTGGACAGGAGGGCTTCCCGAACGGGGACGGTCACGATGCCGTTTTGCTCGCGATCGACCGCCTCCATATAGCGCTGGGCAAAGTTGCGTTGCCCCTCGACCGTCGTCTCCGGCCGCAGTTCGGGGTGGCTCAACGGGATCAGGCGTGGGTAATCCTGAGCCACACGGTCGACGGCGCGCGTGCCCATGCCGGCCACGAGGCGCAGAAAGCCTTCGCCGCGGCGAATCTCCGGTGTCCAGCAGAAGGGGTTCTCGCTGAAGCCGACGCCGGCCATGTCGGGATAGAAATAGCGGCCATGCCAGCGACCGGTCACGCGCTGCAGCAGGATGGCCATTCGCTCGTCGTAATCAATCAGGTCGTGTTTCTTGCGATACAGCAGTGCATCGGGGTTAACCGAACTGGCATAGACCCGGCGGATGGCCTCGAGCACCTGGGCAAGGTTTTCTTCCGGCGTGCCCTGGTTGGCACAAAAGTAGCTGTTGTATTTTCCAGCGAAGGAAAAGCCGAAGTTGTCTTCCAGCAAGCTGGATGAGCGGACGATCAGCGGGCTGTCACCCAACGATTCCACGACCTCTCGAATCTGCACGACGAGATAATCGGGCAAGGAGGAAGCCAGGAAATCTTCCACGATGCGCGGATACTCCGAGCGTATCTCGCGCACGGACCGATACTTCTGATTCATGTAATGCTCGAGTTTATTCATCAGGAAAAACTCGTAGAGCACATCGGTGCCGATGAAGTAGGAATCCGGGATATTGATGGCCGCGCGGCCGTAGCGTTCGTCCACTTCTTGCAGGATCCGCCAGGCCAGATACATGCCGGCAGCTTTGCCGCCGATCTTGCCTGTGCCGATCAACCCGCTGTAGATGCGACGCAGGTCGTCGATGGTCAGAACGCGCTTGGCGACGCCGATGAACGGTAATTGGTCGCTCATCAGACGCTTGATCAGGACGACCTTAATCTCCTCAAGGTGATGGCGGTAGCGTTCCAGTTCGTCGGGCGGCATCCGCTCAAAGGCCTCACCCTGACGAAACAGCATTTCCCATGGTGCAATTTCCGGATTGAAGGAGATCGCCACCGTATCCGGGGCTGAAGAGCGACTATTGAGCAGTTCGGCGATCAACGCCTCGAGCCGGACACTGCCGACATTGTCCGCGAAATAGGCGTCGGTGTGGTAATCGCGGATCCGCTCCATGCGCATTTGCCAGGTTTGCGAATCCTCCTCGTAATACGGATCGCCCAGCCCCTCTCGCTTCTGGGAGGCAATGCACAGTTCATGCACCTCTTGCTCAAACTTGTCCGGATTGACGATGCCGCGGCCGAAAAGCTCCTGTCGCATGCGTTCGCGCAGCCGGTCGGCCAGGATGGGATACTGGGCCAACTTGATGTAGATGTCGATGGTAGGTGTTGTCGTGCGCAGGCGAAAGTTGGACATGATACCCCTTGTGTTAGCTCAAATAGCCGATGGCTTCTTCATTCGCGCCATTCATGAGCACGTTCAGCCGCGGACTACCCGGCAGGCGATCCAGGTCAATCACTTTGAGATAACGATCGAGGGCGGCATCTTCGGGAAGAACTTCCGCCAGGTGGTTGGCCGTGTCGTTGAAGAAATCCCATTTAAAGTCGGCCTCGCGAGAGTCGCCGCCCAAATGCAAGGCCAACGAGTGAATGCCGGCCTCAACCAGGTCCTGGAAGAAGTGGGTGCCATACGAGAGTTCAGGTATATGGCCGTCGTGGGCAATGGCGATCTCAATGAGGACTTTGGTGTTAAAGATGTCGCCATAGGTCACATGCACGCCCAAGTCGAGATTGACGCTGCCCCAACGCCCCGGCCCCATGAGGATGAACGATTCATTTTCCAGTCGCTTGTTGAGCCGCCCGATGGCCCGCGCCAATTCATGTTTGGTGGTTGTGTCATGGAGGTCGTAATAGGATTGCGGATCGATGAAAACGATATAGCGAACCCCTTCGGCGCGGCCGTCGGGGACCAGCCTGTTCGAGGTGAACAGAACCTTTTCCGGCGGGATGTTGCGCGGGATGGTGACGGCTCTGTCCTCGGCACGCTGGCTCAACGGACGGCATTGGAGAACGTGCAGGCGGTATTCGGTTTGCGGGTAGCCGGGCAGGATATCTACTACAAACTCCACGTCGACCGGCCGCCCATAGGCCGATTCAAGACGCTGCAGCGCGGTGCGCATCAGATTGACGAATCGCCGATCTTTGGTCACCCCGTTGAAGGTCAAAATCAGTTCATCATCGCGCTGCAATGCGGCGGTGGAGAGTATCTCCTGCAAATAATCATCCCGGCTGACCGAGGCGATATAGCGCAGATAGGGATATCTTCCATCCAGAATGTCGAGGACATGGACAGTCTCGAAGCTGTTTTTCTTCACGTCGATGACGTCGATATACCATTGTGAATATTGGCGGATAGCTTTCGTGGTCGTTTCCGGCCGCAATTGGGGATGGCTGAGGGCGATCAGTCGTGGATAATCGTTGCTGACGCGATCGACGGCGCGCGTGCCGAAGCCCCAGACGAGCCGCAAGAACCCGTCCTCGCGCCTGATCTGGTTGTTCCAGCGGAATGGGTTTTGGCTGAACGCCACGCCGGCCAGGACGGGGAAGTAGAAGTCGCGATATGGCTTGCCTACCGCCTTTTGGATCAGGATGGCCATACGCTCGTCGTAATCGATGAGGCCGTGTTTTTGTCGGTAGAGTATGGCGTCGGGGTTGAGAGTGCTGGCGAAGACGCGCCGCACGGCGTTGAGCAGGTCGATGAGGTTTTCCTCTTCGGTGCCCTGATTTGGGCAGAAATAGCTGTTGTATTTTCCGGCGAAGGCGTAGCCGAAATTATCTTCCAGCAGACTGGACGACCGGACGATGAGTGGGCTGTCGCCTATGTCGGCCAGAACCGCGCGCAGTTGTTTGATGACGCCTGGCGAAAAATCTCCGGCCAGATGCGCCTCGACGATCCGTGGGTATTCCTCGCGGATTTCCTCGATCTCCCGATACTTCTGGTTCATGTAATGATCCAGACCGTTCATCAGGCGAAACTCGTAGATGACCTCGGTTCCGATGAAGTAAGACTCAGGGATACCGATATAGGGGTGGATATCGTTACCGTCCCCGTGCTGCTGTTGCAGGATGCGCCAGGCGAGCATCAGCCCCGCCGCCTTGCCGCCGATCTTGCCGTTCCCGATGCGGCGATTGTAGATATAGCGCAGATCATTAATGGTGAAGACGCGCTTGGCCACGCCGATATAGGGCAGCTGGTCGCTGATTAACCGCTTGATCAGCACGACCTTGATCTCCTCCAGATGATGCTGGCTGCGTTCGAACTCATCTTTGGGTAGCTGCTCGTAAATTTCCCCTTGACGGAAAAGTACTTCCCAGGGAGATATCTCCGGGTTGAAGTTGAGGCCGGAGGAGACGGACGGGGACGGTTGATTGAGCAGGACTTCCTGAATAATCTGATCGAGTAAAACACTACCCAGATTGTCGGCGAAGAGTGCGTCGGTCTGGAAGTCACGCACCCGCGCTTTCCGTTTCTGCCAGATGTGGGTATCCTCCTGTCCATAGGGATCGGTCAATCGCTCGCGGCGTTGGGATTCGATCGCTTTTTCGCGAACCTGGGCTTCGAAGACGATTTCATCGATGATGCCGCGGCTGAATAGCTCGTGGCGCATGCGCGCCCGAATTTTGTCGGCCAACACCGGGTAGTGGGCCAGGCGAATATAGATATCGATCGCCGGCGTTTTGCTCCGCGGAAGCGGAAGGGTCGTCGTAGGCATTTTATCCGGCCCTCAACTGTGGATTTGAATAACCTGCCCCTATTATAACAGGCTGTGAAACATGGCCACCGACACGAATGGCGATAAAACGAGGCGATAATTTATTTGAGACGGCCGGCACGGCCGAAGGAGTGTGGGGTTTGTCAACGATTTTCTCGAGAATCATCAGCGGTGAGCTTCCGGCAGCGATTGTCTATCAGGACGATCTGGTGACGGCTTTCCGCGATATTGACCCGGTGGCTCCTGTTCATATCCTCATCGTCCCCAACAAGGAGATCGCCACCGTCAATGATCTGACCGATGAGGACGAGCGCACAGCGGGGCGGATGTTATTGGCAGCACGGAAAATCGCCGAGCAGGAAGGGATCGCTGAAAGCGGCTATCGGCTCATCATCAACTGCAACCATGACGGCGGGCAGGAAGTTTATCATCTGCATATGCATCTGGTGGGCGGCCGTCGAATGGGGCCTATGGTCATGAAGCCTAGCGAGAAACGGCGTTGATCTCCTCGCGGCAGACACAGGCCTCGCGGACGTCGGCGCCACGGGTCAGGTAACCGTCATATTCTGTGCCTGTGCCTGAGGATTCCCAGCCGCTCATGCCAAACGGCAGAGAACCGTCGGCGCTGATCCAGCGGCCGTTGTAGCTGCGGGTGATGTGCAGGTGCGTCCCGTTGGAGAATCCGCCCTCGCAGGACGGATGGCCCAGACGGTCTCCGGTGGTTACAGTTGTGCCGAAGGGCAATCGATCGCGCGTTTCCAGGTGCATGTAGGTGATAGCCCAGCCTGTCCCTGCGTAACCGTCGCCGTCCAGATCGACGACGACGGCGCCATGATCACTGCGGGTGACGGTGCCGCCGGTTGCGCTGGTCACCCAGTCTTCGCTTTGGATGCAGCCGACCTGTTCGCCGGGGGGCACAAAATCCAGCGCCCCCCAGGCCGAACCACTGTTCCACGCCCCATGGGGTCCGCCCGTGAAGTACCACGTTTCGCCAACTGCCCAGGGCAGCTCCATTTCCGGCGCGCTCAATCCGGCAGGCAAAAGCGGATCGAAGGTATAGGCGAAGGGATTGCCAAAGAGTCGGGAATACGTGGCAAAGAAGCCGTCCTGCCCCAGTTCTTTTTGCCACGATTCATAAGTTGCGCCATCGACGGCGGCGAAGAAACGCTGTACACCGGCAGTGCCGTCGTTGATCGTGGGCGAAAACATGACCTGCGTGGTCTCGCCCAGATTAAGGCTGCGCAGGCCACCCTCGGCTCGCCCATAGAAGCCCAAATTGAGCAGATTGGCCGCCCAACTCAACTGACCATAGAGGCCCGACGCGCCCGCGCCGCTGTAGCCAAGGTTAGGCGTTGTCGAGGGAGGCGTCGCCTGTGTCACCCAGCCGGTTTGATGTTCCAACAGGGCCAGCAGCAGGCGCGGGTTGACGCTGTGCCGATCGGCGACCAACTGCAGGGTGGAGGCCCCATCCATCGGTAGCCCTTCGACTTCTTCCTGATGGCGCGCCAGATACCCGTTTAAATTGGTGATAAATAAACGAGCATCAAATCCTTTCGCCGCTGGGCCATAAACCAGCTCGCTGTCGGGAATGATTTTGAATTCCGGCCCTGTGATTTGTTGAATTCCGCCCCCCGGAACTTGTAAAACCTGTCCAACATGGAGTAGATCGGGATCGCTTAGATTGTTGAGTTCCATCAGTTCTTCGATTGAGGTGGAATATCGTTGGGCCAGGGTGCCGAGGGTCTCGCCCGCCGCCACAGTGTGGGCGCCCAGCGTGCCTTCCGGGGCAATGCTAATCTCATAGTGCGGGGCATCGGCGGTGGGTTGGCCGATGTAATCAGGCAATGGCGTCCCGAGCTGCTCGATCAGCGGCCGGGGATTGTCGTCATTGATGGCCGGGATGGTCGGGAGTGCCCCCTGCTGTCCTTCGCTTATGGAGGTTCCGATCGCGGTTCGTGACGGCCCGGGCCGGACGCAAGCACTGAGGGCGAGAACAAGCCCCAGCAAGATAACTGGTAGTTTTGTGCGGAATCTGCTGTAACCCATCAGCGAGATTGTAACGCGACAGGTCGCTTCTCGCATTCGGACGTTATCTACTTATTCCAATTAATCTCTTTCGTAGAAAGCCAGGGGCACACCGGCAGAGACTGCGGTGCCCTCCTCACTGAGCCTCATCCCTTCCCAGGTACAATTGCGACAACGATAGCGGTAGGCTGGAATGCCCATCATGTGCAAAACACGGTCGGACGGCCGACGGGAGATGCGCATCAGTTCATGACGGCCGCAATTGGGGCAGCCCGATTCCATCTGCAGATTCTTGTTATGCAGGATGAGCCGACGCAAGATGACGCCGATCAACAGCAGCCCGGCCAGTATCACCAGCGCACCGCTTAGCATCCAGTTGCCGCTGCCATAGGCCAGAGAAGTCAATACCGGGGGCATGTCATACATGATCGACGCGCGGCCGCGGTCAGTGTCTACCAGAAAGACGACGTATTCCCCGTTGCGCTCGGTCGTAAAGGAGAATGGAATGGGATCGGTCGTGCGACCATAGGCGTCAATAGCGTGCTCTCGGTCTCCGGCGATGACATACCCTTCATAGCTGCCGGAACGCGCGATGCGCCGGACGTGCTGAAATAGCCCCAGGTTGAGCTTCTGCATCTTGCCTGAAGCATCGTCAGGGTTCCAGCCCTGAAAATCGCCGATGATCTGGTAGTCGTCCGTATCATCCAGGGCGCTAACCACATGGGGGATGGGGAAGAAGAGCGGATCGGATCGCTCGGTGCTGTCGAAGTTAAATGTTACAACCTGGTTGGGTTCCGTCGTGGTGACCCAGGCCGGCGCGGCGGGATAAGCAAGAGCTTCGTTGTTACAATCGATTACTTGCCATTTATAAGACCCCGGAGACGCGATCGCATAATCCAGGGAATAGACCGAATCTTCGGCCAATATGTCGCCGGATGCGCCGCTATCGGTCAATTGTGTCTTGTCGCCTGATCCCGACAGGAATTCGCCGCTCAGACACCACGCGCCGCTTCCGGTTGTGGGGCTGGGCAGCTCCGGCGAGGCAACCGGGCGGGCCAAAGACGCCGCACCGAGAGCGAGTCGGGAAAAAGGATTCACGAAATAGATTAACGCCGCCGCGCCCAGAATTAGGATGCTGAGCAAGAATAAGGCCCATGACAGACGGTCGCGCCGTTTTTTTGTTTTCGGCCGAGCTGCTTCGCTGGATTTTTCCGTCTTTGCATCCGGGGCAACCGCTACGGTAGTCGTGGTTGCGATTGCTACCGGAGTTTCTTCAACGAGCTGGCCCAATGGGGGAATGTCTTCGGCTGGCTCCGAGAACTGGTCCGACAGGGGAATATCCTCGGTTGGTTCCGGTAGCGTTGCAATTTCTGTTGGTTCGGGTTCGGCCGACGACTTGGCTGCCGGGTCAAGAAGTGGGGCGATCCAGGCTTCAGGTTCTGCTATTGCGATTTGGGGAGCAGGGTCCGGTTCCTCAATGATTTCTGTGGCGATATCGCTGGTTGGAAGCTCGACCGGCTCTTCTGCAACAGGATCGGTTTCCTCAGCAGGGGTGAAAGCGATGGATTCAATCGGTTCGGCTTGTGCGATTTCCTCCGGTTCGTCCCCTGATACTTCTCGATAGTACCGCTGCAATGATTCCTGGAGCGCATCAAATTCATCCGGAGTTAGCGGTGGTGCCTCTTCCTGACCCGTTGCCGGAATCGAAAGCATGTCAGGTGAAAGAGGGCCGGTCTCGAGCCAGTTCGGTTTGAAACTGGTCGGCTCAATGAATCCCGCCGACTTTGATTTCTTTCCGGGGTTGGAATTGGCGGCGTTTCTTGCGTTTTTCTCGTTGCCGGTAGAGCTGTTTTTAGTTGTCATGATTGTTGTAAGTCCCGATGCCCACGATAATCGCCCGTGGGTTCTGGTTGGGGCTACGCTAATCACCCCATCATGGAAGATAGCTGCCCAGCGTACAATCGCCGATGAAAAGGATGTAAATCTCGGGTGAATTCTACGTGAAGATGCGAACGTCCCTGTATGGTCACATTGACCAATAAAACTGTTTCTCATCATAGAGGCTTGACATTACGCTTTTCCTTTCGGTATGATATAGTTGACTGGTCAGACCACTCCAAAGATCATCCATGAATCATCGGACCTCCCACATCCGGCCCAGCGAACATGCTGAAAGTGCGTTAGTCACGGCGATCCTTGATGGCGAGTTCCCGCCGGGTTCTGCCTTGCCGGGCGAGCGAGTGCTGGCAGGTCAATTGGGAGTGACGCGGCCGACGCTGCGCGAAGCTATCCAGCGCCTTGCTCGGGATGGCTGGCTGACCGTGGCTCATGGCAAGCCGACGCTGGTCAATGATTTTTGGCGCAAGGGTGGATTAAATGTGTTGGGCAGGTTAATCGAACACCAGGCACATTTGCCGGCGGATTTCATCCCCAACTTACTCGAAGTGCGCCTGCAACTGGCCCCTACTTACACACGCGCGGCGATTTCACGTGTTCCGGCGGTTATTTTGGATCTGTTGGCTTCGGCACCCGATATTGAGGATCCACCGGTAACGTTTGCCCGTTTCGATTGGCAACTGCACCAGCAGCTGACGATCCATTCCGGCAACCCCATCTACACGCTCATCCTGAATGGCTTCAGCGGATTCTATGAGGATATTGCCCAAATCTATTTTGCCGAGAATGGGGCGCGTGAACTGTCGGTAGCCTTTTACGAGGATTTGCGGCAGGCCGTGACTAATGCCGATCCCGCAGCGGCTGAAGCGCTGACCCGCCGGGTCATGATGGCGAGTCTGGATGTTTGGCGCGGCGAAGCGATGACCACAGAAAAGATCGAGGAGTGAAGCCATGCGTCGTTGGAATGGTTGGGGAGACGACACTATACAGTATCCGCTAACGCCACGCGCGTTGGCATTCCTGCGCGAGGCAGTGGGGGAGGCCAGGCCGCCACGAGATTCCACGTTGGCCGAAGTATTGGCGACGGTCCCGCCGTCGCGTCTGCGCGATCTGCCGGGCCGCGATTTGGTCCATGTTGATGAGCGCGAGCGATTAAAGCATGCTCGTGGCCAGAGCTTGCCTGATTGGGTGGCGCTGCGAACTGGCCATGTACCGACTTTTCCCGATGGCGTTGCCTATCCATCATCGGCCGGAGACGTGGCCAGACTGCTGGAGTATGCTGCCCGGGTGGACGCGCGGGTCATCCCCTATGGGGGTGGGACAAGCGTCGTCGGCCACATCAACCCCGAACCGGGCGAGCAACCAGTCTTGACCGTCAACATGCGACGCATGAATCAGCTGACGCGCCTGGATTCGATCAGCCAGTTGGCGACCTTTGGCGCGGGCGTGGCCGGTCCTGAGCTGGAAGCCCAGCTGCGGGCGCGCGGCTTTACGCTGGGTCATTATCCGCAATCCTTTGAATTTTCAACATTGGGTGGCTGGGTGGTCACTCGCTCCAGTGGACAGCAATCATTGGGCTATGGCCGTATCGAGAACCTGTTTGCCGGCGGCGTGCTGTTGGCTCCGGCGGGGGAGATGCGTTTGCCGCCGTTTCCCGCGTCGGCCGCCGGCCCCGATCTGCGTCAACTCGTTCTCGGTTCCGAGGGGCGGCTGGGCATCCTGACCGAAGCGACAGTTCGGGTCTCTCCGTTGCCGGAACACGAGGAGTTCCATGCTGTCTTCTTCCCCGATTTCATCAGCGGCACGGCGGCCGTGCGCCGGATTGTCCAGGCACGGTTGCCGCTCTCGCTCTTGCGACTGAGCACACCGGTGGAGACCCGAACGACATTGGCTCTGGCCGGCCACGAGCGGCTCATCGGCTTGCTGGAGACGATGTTGGGCGTTCGCGGCGTCGGCGATGGCAAGTGCATGTTGCTCTGTGGCTTCACCGGGCAATCGAAAACGGTTCGCGATGCTCGCCAGGCTGTGATGGAGATCGCCAAAGATCACGCAGGTGTGAGCGTCGGCCGTCGCTTCGGCGATCAATGGATCGAGGGCCGGTTCCGCACACCCTATTTGCGCAACACATTGTGGGAGTTGGGCTATGCGGTGGATACGTTGGAGACCGCCACCACGTGGGACGGTGTGCCGCGTATGGTGGAGGTTATCGAGGAAGCTCTGCACTCGACTTTGCCCAATGGCGAGCGGGTTCATGTCTTCACCCATCTGTCCCACGTCTATTCGCAGGGGGCCAGCGTCTACACGACCTATCTGTATCGCCTCGCCACAGATCCCGACGAAACGTTGCGCCGCTGGGAACTGTTGAAAGGGAACGCCAGCCGGGCGATCGTCGCTGCGGGAGGGACGATCAGCCATCAGCACGGCGTTGGACGCGATCACGCGCCCTACTTGCAGGCAGAAAAGAGCGCGCTCGGCCTGGCTGCTCTTCGTGGTGCGTTCGCCGAATTTGATCCTGACGGCCGCATGAACCCCGGCGTGCTGCTCGGTCGTCGAGCAGAAGGAGGCCAGCCGCGATGACCAATAACTTGTGGGATGCAGCCTATCGTCGGGATGCATGGCAAAACCTGACTAATGAGAACTGGGATGTGGTCATCATCGGGGGTGGAATCACCGGGGCCGGACTGCTGCGCGAGGCGACGCGGCTGGATTTGCGGACCGTGTTGATCGAGCAGCGCGATTTCGCCTGGGGCACGTCCAGTCGTTCCTCGAAGCTGGTTCACGGCGGGTTGCGTTACCTTAAGACGGGGCAGGTGGGGTTGACTCGGGCGTCGGTACAGGGGCGGGAGCAACTGCTGGCCGAAGGTCCTGGCCTCGTGGCTCCGCTTGGTTTTCTGCTGGCCCAATATGAAAGTGACGGCGCGGCCGCGGGCCGGCTGGTCTATGGCGCGGGGCTGACGATCTACGATTTAATGGCTGCGCAATGGAGCCATCGCTATTATGGCCCACAGGATTTCCAGATGATGGCCCCCTATATTTCGCCAACCGGTCTGCGTGGCGGGTATCAGTATCATGATGCCCAGACCGACGATGCCCGTCTGGTGTTGCGGGTTCTCCGCGATGCTGCTGCCGCCGGAGGGACTGCGCTCAACTATGTTCGCGCCGAAGAAATCCTCCTGGATGATTCGGGCAGCGCAACAGGTGTGCGCTTGCGCGATGTCCTGAGCGATTCCATGGTCGATGTGGCGGCGCGAGTCATCATCAATGCGACAGGGGCCTGGGCCGACACGTTGCGCGTACAGATGGGGGCCGAACCTCGCATTCGCCCTCTGCGTGGCAGCCATCTGATCTTCCCCGCCTGGCGCTTTCCGTTGGCGCAGGCTGTCAGTTTCATGCACCCGCTGGACGGCCGTCCGGTGTTCGCTTTCCCGTGGGAAGGTGTGACCCTGGTCGGGACGACCGACGTCGACAGTTCTCTGCCAATGGATGCCGACCCCGGCATCACGGGCGAGGAAGTTGCTTATCTGATGGCCGCCCTGACCGCTTGCTTCCCGGCATTGGGGCTGAGCCTTGATGACGTGATGGCGACTTTTGCGGGTATTCGGCCGGTGATCGGCAGCGGCAAGCTCGATCCATCGGAGGAGTCTCGCGATCATGTCATCTGGGAGGAGAATGGCCTGCTGACCGTCACCGGTGGCAAGCTGACGACCTTCCGTCAGGTCGCGCGGCAGGCCCTGGAAGCGGTCTGCCGCCGAATTGATGGAGCGGGTACGGAGACGGGGCAATCGTGTCTCGAACGCTTGCACGAAGATGCGCCGATATTTAGTTCTGTAGGGGAGGACGTGCCCGTGTTGGCTGCTTTGACGGACGAAACTCGAAGTCGTCTGCTCGGTCGCTACGGTTTGGATGCGGCGGCACTGGCAGCCGCTGCCCATGAAGGAGAGTTGGAGGCGATTCCGGGCACGGTCGTTCTGTGGGCCGAACTGCGTTGGTCGGCGCGAGCCGAGGCGGTGGCACATCTTGACGATCTGCTGCTGCGTCGGGCGCGCTTGGGTCTGCTTCTGCCCAATGGTGGGGCCAATCACCTGCCCCATATTCGCGGCATCGTTCAGCCGGAACTTGGCTGGGATGATGCGCGTTGGGAGGCCGAGGAAGCTGCTTATCGCGCGCTGATCGCTGCTTCCTACTCATTGCCTGACAGACAGGCAATCCCTGACTGGACGGATATGTTGACACGTCACCAGGTCGAGAAGGGGGTGGCCATCGTGGCACACCAAACGCGTCGGGGACAAATCCGACGCCGTGCAGGATTGTCGCTGCTTGCGGTTGGGATACCCTTGTTTGCCATATGGTTGCTGAAGCGAGGGCGAAAATGGGTTGACCATGACTAAATCCTATTACGAGCAGCTGTTCTTCCCCGCACTCAAGCGGTTGGACCCTGAAGCGGCGCACGATCATACGCTGACCGCGTTAGCCTTGGCTCAATCGAACCCGGCCGGGCGCGCAGTGTTGAGAGCCATTGCCGGAGAGGTGCCGGCACGGCCGGTCCAGGTCGGCGCACTGCATTTTCCTAACCCGGTTGGCATAGCCGCGGGATTCGACAAGGATGCCCATGTGGTGGCCGGGCTGGCGCTGCTCGGGTTCGGCCATGTTGAGGTGGGCACGCTGACACCTCGTCCGCAGCCCGGCAATCCACGGCCGCGGGTCTTTCGTTTGCCTGCGGATGGCGCCCTGATCAACCGCATGGGTTTTCCTAATGCGGGCGTCGAGGCGGCTGTGGCGCGCCTGGGGGCGTTGCCGGCCAAACGGGATTATGTGGTCGGCGTCAGTCTGGGCAAGCAAAAAGAGACCACGTTGGACGAGGCGGCCGAAGATTACGCCATCGTCATGCGCGCCGTCCACGCCTGTGCCGATTACCTTGCGGTCAACATCAGCTCGCCCAATACGCCCGGATTGCGACAATTGCAGGGCGGCCGCTACCTTCATGAACTACTCGCGGCGTTGGTGGCCGAGAACGGCCGCCTCTCGACGATGGCCGGCTGCGATCCCAAGCCGCTGTGGGTCAAAATCGCGCCGGACCTGGAATTGAACGGGCTGGATGAGATACTGGATACGCTGCTTATGGCCGGCATCGACGGCATTATTGTCGCCAACACAACTTTGCGACGTGATGGCTTGGTAGATGAGGCCAGATCTGAGGCGGGCGGGTTAAGCGGCCGGCCGGCGCGGCAACGCTCGACTGAGCTAATTGCGCATGTCTATCGTCGCACGAACGGCACATTGCCCATTATCGGCGTTGGTGGGATTGACTCGGCCGCGGCCGCACGGGAAAAGCTCGATGCGGGGGCGTCGGTCGTCCAGCTCTACACTGGTCTGATTTATGGCGGGCCGGGGATCGCCGGACGGATCATCCGCGAGTTGGCTGAAAGCGATTCCTGAAGACCCTTCGTTCGGTCTACTGCTCACCCACTAGTGGCCGTTGCTCAATAGCCGAACCACGAGACTGCGCTATAATTTGCCCATGTCTGTTCGTATGGAAGCCACGGTCACCGGCCTTGTTCAGGGCGTGTTTTTTCGCCAATCTACCCTGTATACGGCCCAGCGGTTGAAACTTGTAGGGTGGGTAGCGAATCGCCCTGATGGTGCGGTGTGGGTCGTGGCTGAAGGGGACGAAGACGTTGTGCAACAGTTCCTGGCTTATTTGCATGATGGGCCTCCTGCTGCTCGCGTAGAGAAAGTGGAGGCCAAATGGTCGGCCGCCACGGACGAATTTCCTGATTTCCGGGTCCGCTATCTATGACCGAATCGCATCGTTATAGCCGGCAGCGATTGGCCTGGTTCATACTCTCGGCGAGCTTTTTCACCTGTCTCCTTCTGACAATCGCCATCCCGGTGGCGATTAATACCTATTTGCAAAATGCCGGCCAATCACTGGATGTTACCGTTCAGGCGAATCAGGGTACAGTCGGCATTGAGGAGCCGAATGGCCCTCGGCGCGCCGTCCTGGTGGGCGAGCCTGCGCAGACGATTTCCTCTCAGGCCTCGATTCGCACCGATACGACAGCGTCGGCACTTATGATGGTGATGTTACCCAATCAGGTTGAGCCGCTCCTCACCATGCAAGTCGCCAGCAATTCCACCATCCAGATGGAAGGGGCGACCGCGCCGCGGTTCAGGTTGAGTGATAATTCCAATCAGGTGAATATCGACCTGCAAGCGGGTCGTATTCGTCTCGATGTCCCTCCGCTCTCTGATCGGCCACTCGATATCACGGTGACCACCCCCCAGGATGGGCGCGTGTTAGTCGCCGAGCCGGGCCGCTACATGCTCGAGGTCAGCAATGATGCGACACAAGCCCATGCTTTTGGCCCAGGCCAGGTGACGGTCACTGCACAAGGACAGTCGTTGACATTAGGTCCCGGGCAGCGGGCAGAAATAGCGCTGGGTTCCCCACCGCAAGGGCCGCTCGATCCGGCGCGTGACCTCATTCGTAACGGCGATTTTAGCCAGGGGTTGGACAATTGGGTCCTGTTTTCCTGGCAGGTGGAGTTGCCCGACCAGCCCAAGGGTGAAACTACCGTGCAGCCTGATGGCGGTGATCCGGCACTGCGTCTCACACGACAAGGTGTGGGCCATGCTGATGTGCGGTTGACCCAAACTGTGAATCAGGACGTCTCCGATTATGAGACGTTGCGCCTGGCGGCCACGCTGCGCATTGTCGATCATAGTCTGGGGGTGTGTGGCGTTCAGGGCAGTGAATGCCCACTGTTTTTCATCATCAACTATATCGACGACACCGGCGTCAATCGCGTGTGGCAGCATGGCTTTTTTGCCAATGGCACCATCGACGACAATGCGACGCCGGGCGCGTGTATCTCCTGTGCTGTCGTCCAGCGACCGCATGACCGCGTACCCTTGAACCAGCTCTATTTCTACGATGTCGACCTGATACAGGAGTTGGCCAGCCAGGGCGCGCTGCCGCCGCGCTATATTGAGAGCCTGACCATTGTTGGCTCAGGCCACAGCTTCACGACTGAAGTGTCGGATGTGGCCTTGATTGTGGAATAAACCAGCCGCGCTTACTTTTCGAAACCCAGCCCCCGCTGCTTGAGAGAGACATACCGATTGCGACCGATGACGATGTGATCGAGCACGTCGATATCGAGCAACTTGCCTGCCTGCACGATCTGTCGGGTGACGTTGATATCCTCCGGCGAGGGAGACGGATCGCCTGAGGGATGGTTATGGGCCACGATGAATGCGGCGGCGTTCTCGCGAATGGCAGCCCGGAAAAGCTCCCCAACGCGTATGACGGAGGTGTTCAGGCTGCCCACATAGATCGTCGGCGTGCGCAGTACGCGGTTGCGTGTGTCCAGAAGGATGAGGCGCAAATGCTCCTGCTCCAGGAACATCATCTCGGATTTCAGGAGGTGAAAGGCGTCATCGGGAGATGAAACGTGCGGCCGCTCTTCGGGTGCGCTGGCCACTAGGCGCCGGCCGATCTCCAGAGCGGCCTTGATTTCGGCTGCCTTGGCGGGGCCGATGCCATTGGCCTCGATGAGTTCAGTGATGGAAGCGCGCGCCAGACCGGGGAGGTTGTCAAACCGGATCAGCAATCGCTCCGACAGTCGCAGCACGTTTTCGCCGGGGATGCCGCTGCGCAGAACAATGGCCAGAAGCTCGGCCGTCGACAGCACTTCTGCTCCAACCTTGATCAATCGCTCGCGCGGCCGATCGTGTTCGGCCATATCACGGATCATCGGCACATAGCGCGCTGTTTCCCGTTCTGTTTCCATCATATATCCTGATCAAATAAAGCCGTGGCAGCACACCGGTCGGGTATTGCCACGGCTTTGTCCTGTTTTCGCTTTGTATTATTCAGAGGCGCTGCGAATGAGGTCGACAAGCTCTTCCCACTCTTCAGATGACAGGTGCAGCGTGATGCCGCCCAGTTCGATGTGGTAAACGTAGCCGTCTTCTTCCATGCTGCGCCATGCGGCGAAGCCGGAATCTTCAGTTTCCGCCAATACTTCAGGCTCTGAGTCGTGATCGTGATTCATGTTAACTCCTTGGATTTAATTGAGCTTTATATCAGGTTATTGAAGCGCGTAGAAAGCGCCATCCAGTGTGCCTACATAGACGATGCCGTTGTCGATTGCCGGTGACGAGACGCCGGACTCTGCCCGAAATTGCCACAGTTGTTTGCCGGTTCGGTAGTCCACGGCATAGAGGTTCTTGTCGTGACTACCGAAGTAGACGACGCCATTCGCGATGGCTGGGGCAGAGAAGATGATGTCGTCGGTGGGGAAAGTCCACAGCACTTCGCCGTCGGTGGCCGATACGCCGTAGAGGATACCTTCCAGACTGCCCCAGACCAGGATGTCATCGAGAATGGCGGGCGCCGAGAAGTTTTCCGTCGAAGTCTTGTGCTCCCAGCGCAGCTGGTGGGTGTTCAGATCAATGGCGAACAACACGCCTGTCAGATTGATATCACTGACCATGAAATAGACGGATCCATTATGGACAACGGGATCAGCCGTGGGACTGTAAATGTTGTCGCTGCTGTTGGGGTCGAACTTCCATTGTTCTTCACCCGTGGCGGCATCAAGCACATGGAGTTCGCCATTGGAGACCGGCACGAACACCAGCCCATCGGCGACGGCTGTCGAGAAGGCGATCACCGTGCCGGGAATCTGGAAGCGCCACCGTTCTTCGCCCGTATCGGCGTCGAGCGCGACCAGCAGGCCGCTTTCGCCACCGAAGTAAACGACGCCGTCGACAACGGCGGGTGAGCCGGAATGACCAGTCTCCGTCTCCACGCGCCAACGTTCCTGCCCGCTCCCGGCATCGAGGGCCAAGAGAGAGCCGGCCATGTTGGCCACATAGACCAGCCCATTGGACACGGCCGGAGAAGCGATAATGGTAGTTCCCGTATCAACGCGCCATTTTTCGGCGCCCGTCTCCGCGTCGGCAGCATAGACGCGCCCATCGTAGCTGGTGAAGTAGACGGTGCCATTGGCGACCGCCGGCGCGCCAAAGACCCAATCGTCGGCCTCGAACTGCCATTTGATCGACTCGTACTTCGTCGGGCCTTTCGTCTGGTAGACTCCGGTTCGCGCCGGGTTGGCGCGATGCATGGCGGTCCCGTTGTTGCTTTCGGGGACAACGGGTTGCTGCCGGCATGCCGCCGGCAGCAGGACAAGGGCGATGATCGCCAGAAGTAGGGCCGGGCGAAGTTTCGCCCGACCCTGAACAGGACGGATTGTCGGAAATCTCATACGTTAGTTGGCTAAAAACTGGCGCAATACCGTGTGGAGGATGCCACCGTTGCGGTAGTAATCAACCTCTACAGGCGTGTCGATACGACAAATGGTTTCGAACTCCACTACGTGCCCATCCGGATGCTCTGCCCGCACTCGAACGGTTTGTCCTGGTTTCAGATCATCATCAAGGTTAAGGGTGGAGAAGGTCTCCGCGCCGTCCAATCCCAGCGTTTGTGCGTTTTCGCCGACCTTGTATTGCAGCGGCAAAATACCCATGCCAACCAGGTTGCTGCGGTGAATGCGCTCGAAGCTCTCGGCGATCACCAGGCGGATGCCCAGCAGCAACGGCCCCTTGGCCGCCCAGTCACGGGAACTGCCGGTTCCATATTCGCGCCCGGCCAGCGCGACGAGCGGCGTGCCGGTTTCCTTGTAGCGGAGCGAAGCGTCGAAGATGGTCATGACTTCGCCGGTCGGCAGATAGGTCGTCATGCCGCCCTCGGTGCCGGGAGCCATCTGGTTGCGCAGGCGGATATTGGCGAAGGTGCCGCGGGTCATCACGCGATCATTGCCGCGCCGCGATCCGTAGGAGTTGAAATCGCGCGGCTCAACTTCGTGGTTGGTCAGGTAATGCGCGGCCGGGCTGGTGCGAGAGATGGAGCCGGCCGGGGAGATATGATCGGTAGTGATCGAGTCGCCCACCTTCACCAGAACGCGCGCGCCCTCGATATTGGTGATGGCGTTCACTTCGTGGGAAAGACCGGCGAAGAACGGCGGCTCCTGAATGTAGGTCGATGTCTCATCCCACGTATAAAGTTCGCCGTCTCCGGTCGGGATGAGATTCCACGTTTCGTTGCCGGTGAAGACGTTGCCGTATTCGTGCTCGAACATTTCCGGCGTCAGCGACTCGGTCATGACGCGGCTGATCTCTTTGTTGGTGGGCCAGATATCGCGGAGATAGACCGGCTGCCCATCACGGCCGTTGCCGAGCGGTTCGTTGTACATATCCAGGTCGGCGCGGCCGGCCAGGGCAAAGGCAATGACGAGGGGCGGCGAAGCCAGGAAGTTGCTGCGGGTATCGGGATGGACACGACCCTCGAAGTTGCGGTTGCCGCTGAGTACCGAGGAGACGACGAGATCGCTCTCATGGATAGCCTGGCTGACTGCTTCCGGCAGGGGGCCGGAGTTGCCGATGCAGGTTGTGCAACCGAAGCCGACGATATAGAACCCCAACTGCTCCAGATAGGGCAACAACCCGGCGCGCTTCAAATAATCCTCGACCACGCGAGAACCGGGGGCAAGGCTGGTCTTCACGTAGGGCGGCACCGTCAGCCCGGCCTCGACTGCCTTCTTGGCCAGTAGACCTGCGGCAACCATGACGCTGGGGTTCGAGGTGTTGGTGCAACTGGTGATGGCAGCAATCACGACTGCGCCGTGGCCTATCTCCGATGTGTGACCGTTGGAGATTTCGGCCGTGCGGTCCAAATCTTTTTCGCCCAGACCAAAGCCGCGCGGCCCGACTGGAGCGACCAGGCTCTGATGGAAGGACTCCCTCATGTTCTTGAGCGGGATGCGATCCTGTGGAAGTTTGGGTCCGGCGAGGCTAGGCTCGATGGAGCTCAGATCCAGCTCGACTACATCGGTGAAATCAGGGTCGGGAGTCGAATCCGTGCGGAACAGCCCCTGTTCCTTGGTGTAACGCTCGACGAGATCGATCAGCTCGGCCGAGCGGCCGGTGTTGCGCATGTAGTTCAATGTCTCGTTGTCGACCGGGAAAAAGCCTACCGTAGCCCCATATTCCGGGCACATGTTGGCGATAGTCGCGCGGTCGGCCAGGGTCATGTTGCTCAGGCCGGGGCCGAAGTACTCCACAAATTTGCCGACGACCCCCTTCTTGCGCAGCATTTCGGTGATGCGCAAAACAAGGTCGGTGGCAGTAGTTCCTTCCGGCAGGCTGCCGGTCAGGCGAACGCCGACGACTTCGGGCGTGAGCATGTAAATCGGCTGACCGAGCATAACAGCCTCGGCCTCAATGCCGCCGACGCCCCAGCCGAGCACGCCCAGGCCGTTGATCATCGTCGTGTGCGAGTCGGTCCCGACCAGGCTATCGGGGAAGGCTACCAATCCGTCACCTTCGGGTTTGGTCATCACGACCTTGCCCAGATATTCAAGGTTGACCTGATGGACGATGCCGGTGGCCGGCGGGACAACGCGGAAATTCTGGAACGCGCTCTGGCCCCATTTGAGGAACTCATAGCGCTCGCGATTGCGCTCAAATTCGCGCTCGGCGTTGAAGAAGAGCGCGAAGGCCGAACCGAACTGGTCGACCTGCACCGAATGGTCGATGACCAGGTCGACAGGCACGATGGGGTTGATGCGCTCCGGGTCTCCGCCCAATCGGGCCATCGCCGCGCGCATGGCCGCCAGATCGACGACTGCCGGCACGCCGGTGAAGTCCTGCAGGATGACGCGACCAGGTTTGAAGGGAATTTCAAATGGCGCGGTCATTTTCGGCGACCAGCCGGCCAACCGCTCGACATCCTCAGGCATAACTTCGTACCCATCGGCCGTGCGCAACACCGCCTCCAGCAATATCTTGATGGAAAACGGCAGCCGGCTGATGTCGGCGAATTTGGACAACTTATTGAGTTGGTAGTAGTGGTAATCGGTTCCGGGGAGTTTGGCGCGCGCGCCAAACTTGTCGAATAATCGTTTCGTCATGGTTCTCCTCAACTATAAAGGCCTCTGTTCAATCCTGTTCGACTTGCGACACAGGCCTTCATGGAAGTTTACATCTTTTGGCCTTTGGAATGCGTATTTTAATCCAGATGTAAAGTGATTATAGCTGATTTAATTGGTCTGGAAACATGGCAGCCATGCCGGCGTTTTAGATCATTGAACGGTGAGGCGGCTTGACGCTTTGCCGTTATCACGGCCGAATTGGCTATACTATATGGGGAAGCAGATGGGTATTTTAGAATGCCGGTGGCCGGCATGAACTCGATGATCAACGAAACAACACCTGCCCCATTGAATCATCCTCATTCCCGCCATTGCCGGTCGCTTCCGGCTGCGGCGGGCATCGTCTGACCCGGTTGAGGGGCATGCTCTGGTTACACTGCGCCCAAAAGATGGAATAGCCGTATATGTGGAGCGGCGGGATTGATAATTGATAGATCGGCGAGAGCGCTGACAGTAATCCGTTTTCGACAATCGGGTATATCAGCAAGGAGTAGGTCATTGTGAAGGTCTTGTTTATCGGCGGCACCGGCATTATCAGTTCGGCCTGTTCGGCTTTGGCCGTGGAGCAGGGTATGGACGTGTATTTGCTCAACCGGGGACAGACGAGTCATCGGCCCATCCCTGAGGGCGCGAAAGTGCTATACGGGAATATTCGCGACAGAGTATCAACCGCCAACGCGTTGGACGATCATACGTTCGATGTCGTCATTGATTGGGTGGCCTACACACCCGATCACATCGCCACCGACCTGGACATTTTTAGCGGCCGCGTCGGCCAGTTTATCTTCATCAGTTCCGCTTCGGCCTATCAGAAACCACCGGCCCGGTTGCCTATCACCGAGAGCACGCCGCTGGACAACCCGTTCTGGCAGTATTCGCGCGACAAGATCGCCTGCGAAGCGGTATTGCTCGATGCCTGTCAACGGAACAACTTTCCGGTGACTATCGTGCGGCCGTCGCATACCTACGATCGGACACTGCTGCCCTTTCATGGGGGTTACACCATTATCGATCGGATTCGCCGCGGCAAGCCCTTGCTCATCCATGGCGATGGCACGTCGTTATGGACGCTGACTCACCATCGCGACTTCGCCCGGGCATTTTTGGGGCTGCTGGGGGAGTCGCGAGCTATAGGCGAGGCATACCATATCACCAGTGATGAATGGCTCACCTGGAACGAGATTGCGCGCTTGTTGGGCAATGCTGTTGGCGTTGAAGCTCAATTGGCTCATGTGCCCTCGGAGACAGTTGCCCGGTTCGACCCCGGATGGGGCGACAGCCTCCTGGGTGACAAATCCCATTGCAGCATCTTTGACAACAGCAAGATTCGTGGCATCGTGCCCGGATTTGCGGCCGAGATACCGTTCAGCCGGGGCGCGCGCGAGATCGTGGGCTGGTACGACGCCAATCCCGACAGACAATTGGTTGACAATACTTTTGACCAGTTGATGGACCGCATCATCGCTGCGCAAGCGGCAGTCCTGCCATGAGGCTCAGGCCTGAAGTCCCGCACAACATCCTATCTTGACATAAGCATCGCAATCGCGCTGACGCATCCTTTCATTCCCATTGCCAACCATCGCCGCCAGGGTTATCCTTACGGGCGATGAATCCATTCCATTGGGCTTTCGACAAGTTCTATCCCATCATTCGCTATGTCTACGAGCGTGTGCAGGGTCACCGCTGGTTCGACCGGATCACACCTAATTTGTGGCTTGGCGGCGCGCCAACCTACGACCGGGATTACCAGTTCTTGCTGGACAACAACATCAACGCCATCCTCGACATGCGCGCCGAGCGTGAAGGGGATCGCGAGTTCTACAATCACCACGACATCAATTACAAGCATCTGAAAGTGCTCGATGCGACCGTTCCAAGCGATGAATATATGACCGAGGGCGCCGACTGGATCGACGCGCAGATCGTTGAGGGACGATCGGTTCTGGTTCATTGTGCCAAGGGACGCGGCCGCTCGGCGACGCTGGTGGCGGCTTATTTGATGCGGCACAAAGGCTTGTCTTACGATGAAGCCCACACCATGATGAAAGAGGCCCGGCCGCTGACCAAGCTGGAGAGTCGCCACCGCCGCCGGCTCGAAGCCTGGAATGAGCAATCCAAAGCTGCCGAAGACATCCGATGACTACCCTGAAGCCTGAATCGATTGTTTCCCTGGCCACCGGTCAGCGTTCCTTGGGCGACAGGGCCGTGACTTATCCGCTGTTTCCGCCGCTCGTGGAAGGTTGTCCGCGTACGAGCACGGCCGAGCTGCAATACCCATTGGTGATCGACTACGATTATAAAAAAGTGCCGGCTGATTTCTTCGGTCGGGACCCCTACGCGGGTATTTGGCGCTGGGGCGAGCTGCTGCCCCCGCTCGCTCCGGGCCTGTCGATGGGCGAAGGCGGCACGCCGCTGGTGGCTGCGCCCCATCTTGCGAACTGGGCTGGAATAGATTCTGAGGTTTACATAAAGGATGAAAGCCGCAACCCGACCGGCAGCCACAAGGATCGGCTGAATCTGTGCACGGTCAGTTCGGCGGTTCTCACCGGCGCGCCGGGCATCACTGTGGCATCATCGGGGAATCATGGCGCCGCGGCCGCCGCTTACGCTGCCCGCGCCGGGTTGCCTTGCGTGTTATTTATCACCGAGGGAACGGAGCCGCATCTCGTCCGCATGGTGTCGTCCTATGGCGCGGCCGTCGTGCCGCTGCCCCGCCCATTGCGGCGAGTGCTCATGCGCGAGTTGGTGTATCGGGCAGGCTATATGCCGGTCAGCAGCATTACCGAGACCCACACCGGCCATCCGTTCGGCCCCGAAGGATACAAGACCATCGCCTATGAACTCTACCGGCAGTTGGGGAGTCGATTTCCGGCGGCCGTCTTCGTGCCCACGGCCTATGCCGAACTGCTTTATGGCGTCTGGTTGGGCTTCAAGGATATGCAGCGCGTGGGCGGTATTGGGCCGTTGCCGCAGATGATCGCCTGCGAGCCGGCGGCAGGCGCGCCACTACGAGCCGCGCTGGCTGCCGGACGGCCCGTCGTCAAGGTGGATGAAGCACCGACGGCCGCCTACAGCATCGTCGTCGGTTCCAACAGCTATCGCGGCGTTCTGGCCGTGCAGGAAAGCGAAGGCGATGCCCTCGCCCTGACCGATGCAGAGATAGCCACGGCGCAAACGGCTTTGGGCCGTGAAGGCCTGTGGGCGGAGTTTTCGGGCGCGGCGAGCGTCGCCGGATTGCGGCAGGCGGCCGCCGCGGGCGGGCGCTTCGACGGCCCGGTGGTCTGCCTGATGACTTCCATGGGGTTCAAGGATCAAGGGCTTCCCGCGCCCGAACTGCCGCCCGTTTCGCCTACCTGGGAAGCGGTGGAACGAACGCTGCGCGACGTTTACGGGTTGACGGTCTAGGTTCGCGTTGATTTGCCCATGACTGACACGGTCACCCCCAGCCGCCGCCAATACCTCGAAATTCGGGCGCAACATCCCGACGCCATCGTCTTCTTCCGCCTGGGAGATTTTTATGAGACGTTCGACGATGACGCGGCCGTCGTAGCCCGCGAGCTTGATCTTGTCCTGACCAGCCGGCCGCAAGGCAAAAACGAGCGTGTGCCGATGGCCGGCGTGCCTCATCACGCGGCCGAGAACTACATTGCCCGCCTCATCGCCAAAGGATACAAGGTCGCCCTGTGCGAGCAGATGGGCAGCGACACGGTGAATGGCCTCATGCCGCGCGAGGTCGTCCGCGTTTTCACCGCCGGCACAGTCGTTGAGCCGGGGATGCTGGAGGCAGGGCGCAACAACTACATCGTCGC
This sequence comes from Promineifilum sp. (SeqCode), assembly GCA_035446145.1. GTDB lineage: Bacteria > Chloroflexota > Anaerolineae > Promineifilales > Promineifilaceae > Promineifilum. The sequence goes on from DAOMSB010000004.1 coordinate 58,519, forward strand.
TGTGGTATTGGATGACGGCCGCGCCGGGCTGGCCTATGCCGACATCACCACGGGCGAATTTGCCACCACCCAACTGGCCGGCCATCGCGATCTGATTGAGGAACTGGCTCGCCTTTCGCCGGTCGAGCTTCTTCTGCCGGAGGAGATGGATGGCGGTTTTGCCGCGGTGAAGACCATCAGCCGGCTGCCCGCCCATCGCTTTGAACTGGGCAACGCCCGGCAAACCTTGCTGCGTCATTTTGAGGTTTCCGCGCTCGACGCGTTCGGTTGCGAGCAGAAGCCGCTGGCGACTCGCGCTGCCGGAGCGCTGCTCTACTATCTGCAACAGACCCAGCGCGGCAGCGTGGGCCAGATGCAGCGGCTGACGACCTATACCACCGACGGCTACATGGCGCTGAGCGAAGCCACTCGCCGTAATCTGGAGTTGACCGAACCTATCGCTGCTCGCCCGGGCGGCGAGCGCGAGGGAACGCTGCTGGCCACGCTCAACAAGACGGTGACCCCGATGGGCGCCCGTTTGCTGCGCCAGCGAATCACCCAACCGTTACTGAGTATCGAGGCGCTCAATGAGCGACTTGATCAGGTGCAGGCATTTCTCGAAAATGCCATGCTTCGCGCGGAATTGCGCGCCGCTCTTAAGGGCATGCCCGATTTGGAGCGCCTGACCAACCGCGTGTTGGGAGGGCGGGCGACGCCGCGCGATCTGGAGCAGATCGCAGTCGCATTGGGAGCGGTTGAGCGCGTGAAGCGGCTGGCCGGCAGTGCAGCGCCTCTTGCCGCGGCTGCAGGCGACCTTGACCCGTGTCATGAGGTTGCCGGGACGATCGGCCGAGCCTTGCGCGAAGATGCGCCCACTAATCTGAACAAAAGCGGCTTCTTCCGGTCGGGTTTCTCGGCCGAGCTGGATGGCGTTATCTCAACCTCGGCTCACGCTCGCGACTGGGTGGCCGAGCTGGAGCCACGGGAGCGCGAGCGGACCGGCATCCTGTCGCTGAAAGTGGGCTTTAACAAAGTGTTCGGCTACTACCTGGAAATCACCCACGCCAATACGAAGCTCGTCCCGTCCGACTACATTCGCAAGCAGACGTTGACCAACGCCGAGCGATATATCACACCTGAACTGAAGGAGTACGAGACGCTCATCCTGAACGCCGAAGAGCGTATCCTGCAGATCGAGCGTCGCCTGTTCGCGGAGTTGAGCCAATACGTGGCCGGCTATGGCGTACAACTGCTGGCGACGGCCGCGGCGTTGGCCGAGCTGGACGCGGCCGCGGCGCTGGCCGAGGTGGCCGCGCTCAACGACTACGTTCGTCCGCAATTGACCGACGGTATCGAGCTCCACATCGAAAACGGCCGCCATCCGGTTGTCGAGCGGGCGTTAAGCCGGGGATTGGTGCCGGGTATGGCTCGCGGCGAGCGCTTCGTGCCCAACGACGCTGATTTTGACGACGGCTCAGTCATTCAGATCATCACCGGGCCGAACATGAGCGGCAAATCGACCTACTTGCGGCAGGTGGCGCTGATCGCCCTGATGGCCCAGATTGGCAGCTATGTGCCCGCATCGTCGGCCCGGATCGGTCTGGTGGATCGCATCTTCACCCGCATTGGCGCCCATGATGAACTGCACGCCGGGCGCTCGACGTTCATGGTCGAGATGGTGGAGACGGCCGAAATCCTTCATCACGCCACCCATCGCTCGCTGCTCATCCTGGACGAGATCGGCCGCGGCACCAGCACCTATGACGGCCTGTCACTGGCCTGGGCCATCGTCGAGTTTCTCCATAATCATCCGCGCCTGAATCCGCGCACGCTGTTCGCCACCCATTACCACGAGTTGACCGGGCTGGCCGACTTCCTGCCCCACGTGGTGAATTACAACGTAGGCGTATCCGAGGAAGGCGGCGAGGTGACGTTCCTGCACCGGATTGTGCCCGGCGGCGCGGACCGCAGCTATGGTATTCATGTGGCTCAACTGGCGGGACTGCCGCGCGACGTGATCCTGCGGGCCAACGAGATCCTGCTCGATCTGGAGCGCCACGCGCCGACGGCCGCCGTTGAACCCAGTCGCCTGTCGTCGGGTCAACAAATCGCTCTCTTCCCGGAGTCCAGCCCGTTCCTCGATGAACTGACGCAGCTCGATGTCAACGCCCTGACACCGCTGCAGGCGATCAACAAGCTGTATGAGTGGAAGCAGCGCTACACAAAGACCTGACCCCTTAAGCATCCCGACGATAGCAAGTCTTAACTATAATTGACCTGGAATTTACCTCGGATGTTACCAGGAGTAGGCATTTGGGGCTTCGCCGCCCGGGCCGGGGAAAATCTCATCCAGTTTTTGCAAGACCGTTTCATCCAGCACAATCTCAGTGGCTCGGACCGCGCTTTCCAACTGATCCAGGGTGCGCGGCCCAATGATTGGAGCGGTCACAATCGGATTGTGCAGTAACCAGGCCAACGCCACTTCACCCGGTGGATGCCCTATTTCGCGACAAAGGCTCTCGTACTTTTCCAGCTTGTCCCGATTTTGGCTAACGTCTTTTTCTAAATCGGCGCTTGTGCGGCGGCCGGCTTCCAGTTTTTCCAAAGCGCCGCCTAACAAACCGCCCGCCAGGGGACTCCAGGGGATGAGTCCCAAGCCATAATGACGGCAGGCCGGGATTACCTCCAGTTCGATCATGCGGTTATTGAGATGATAAATGCTTTGTTCACTCACCAATCCGGTCATTCCTCGTTTGGATGCCTCCTGATTGGCGGTGGCTATATCCCAACCGGCAAAATTGCTGGAACCGACATAAATGACCTTCCCTTGACCTACAAGACTGCCAAACGCCTGCCAGGCCTCGTCCCACGGGCATAGACGGTCAATGTGGTGCATTTGATACAAGTCTATACAGTCTGTTTGCAGGCGCTTGAGGCTACCCTCACAATGCTTGTGAATTTTGTAGGCTGACAAGCCGCGCGTGTTGCTGTTGGCTTCCGGCAAGCCGGCTTTTCGATTCATTAAATTATAGACTTTTGTTGCTAAGACTACTGCGTCCCGCCGCCCCCCGCCTTGCGCCAACCAGCGGCCAATAATTTCCTCGGTATGGCCGCGTTCTACTGTCCAGCCATAAGCATCAGCCGTGTCGAAGAAGTTGATCCCTAGTTCAAGGGCGCGGTCCATAATCTTGAAGCTATCTTCCTCGCTCGTGTGCCAGCCAAAATTCATGGTCCCCAGACAAAGGTTGCTAACCAACACACCATGTTTACCTAATCGTCTGTGTGTTACGGCCATTATTGAACTCCTTATCGTTTTGTTGTCTGATCAACCAGAAGAATGCCTCTGCCTGATTTTCCATCAGGTACTATCTCCTGCCAATGATTGTGTCGCTGGATCCGGTAGCTGGTTGTTTCCACTTCTGATACGCATGCAGAGTGGAAGACGGCACAGTCAGCGTTTCGCGGTGCAGTTCAGGAGGGTTGGGAGGCAGCGAAGAAATTACTGAACAGGTTGTAGGCCTTAATAGCTCTAGACAGACCCGGATTGATAAACTATCCTGCTTTGCATCAGATGCGAAAGCGCCATACAAAGCGCTGACCCAAATGGCCGCGCGTGGTATAATCTCCGATCGCTCCACGTCTCTCGAAGGACGGAGGAGAAATATTACTATCCATTCAGGAAGGAATCATATGCTGAAGACGCATAGTTGCGGCGAACTTCGCGCCGAACACATAGGCCGGACTGTCACGTTGGCCGGTTGGGTCAATCGCCGGCGCGACATGGGCGGCGTTATCTTCATCGACTTGCGCGACCGCGCGGGAAAGACGCAGGCGGTCGTCGATTCAGGCCGCACGCCCGCCGGCTTCACGACGGCCGAGGGCATCCGCAGTGAATACGTCGTCCAGGTGACCGGCGTCGTCTCGCGGCGGCCTGCCGGCCAGGAAAACATGAATTTACCCACCGGCGAGATCGAAATTCTGGTGGATAAGGTGGTCATCCTGAACACGGCCAAGACCACGCCGTTTCTTATTGACCGCGATGATCCGGTGGATGAGACGACCCGCCTGCGCTATCGCTACCTGGACCTGCGACGCGAGCGGATGCAGCGCAATATCATCCTGCGCCACAACGCCGTGAAGTTCATCCGTGATTTTCTTGCGACACGGGACTTTGTCGAGATCGAAACACCAATCCTGTTCAAGTCCACGCCTGAAGGCGCGCGCGACTATCTCGTCCCCAGCCGCGTCCATCCGGGCAAATTCTATGCCTTGCCGCAAAGCCCGCAGCAGTTGAAGCAATTGCTCATGGTGGCCGGCTACGAGCGCTATTTCCAGATCGCCCGATGCTTCCGCGACGAAGACCTGAGGGCGGATCGCCAGCCGGAATTCACTCAGCTCGACATGGAGATGAGTTTCATCGAGCGGGACGATCTGCTCAACCTGATCGAGGAGTTGATGGTGGGCATGGTTCAGGCGGTCAGTCTGGTGCCGTTGGTTTCCACGAAGTTCCCCCGGCTAAGCTATGCCGAAGCGACCGAGCGGTTTGGCACCGACCGGCCCGATCTGCGCTACGGCATGGAACTCAAGGATATCAGCGATATCGTTCGCGACAGCGCCTTCCGCGTCTTTGCCGAGAATGTGGCTGCGGGCAAGCCGGTGAAGGCCATCTGCGCTCCCGGCTGCGGCACATATAGCCGCAAGCAGATCGATGAGCTGGAAGAGATCGCCAGAGGGCAGGGGGCCAAGGCGCTGGCCTGGCTGGCCATTCAGCCCGAAACGGGCGAGATGCGCGGGCCGATCGCCAAGTTCTTCACGGTTGATCAGTTGATCGCCATTACGGAGTGCCTCGATGCCAGGCCGGGCGACCTGATTCTGATCTCCAGCGACACGAAGGCCATCGTCAACAACGTGTTGAGCACGCTGCGAACGGAGCTGGCCCGCCGTTTGGGTTACACGGACAAGAAGGAGCTGTCCTTCGCCTGGGTGATCGACTTCCCGCTCTTTGAGGAAGGGCTTGAAGATGGTCATTTTGCGCCCAGCCACCATATGTTCACCGCGCCCAAGCCGGAGCATATCTCCTTGCTTGATACCGATCCGGCGGCCGTCCTCAGCCAGCAATACGACCTGGTGTGTAATGGCTTCGAGGTGGCGGGCGGCAGCATCCGAATCCACGATCAGGAGTTGCAGGCCAAGATCATGTCCCTGATCGGCTTCTCAATGGAGCAGGCTCGCGAGCAATTCGGCCATTTGCTGGAAGCGTTCGAGTTTGGCGCGCCGCCGCATGGCGGCATTGCGCCCGGCATCGATCGGCTGGTGGCGCTGATGGCCGGGGAGCCGAATATCCGCGAGGTGATGGCTTTCCCCAAGACAGCTCAGGCGACCGATCTGATGGCCGACGCGCCGTCGATCGTGCTGCAACGCCAGTTGGATGAGTTGCAGTTGGCGATCGTGGAGAAACCCGCAAAGGCGTAAGCTACCTGAAACGTGGTTGGGTTTGATCAGACAAGGCGAGGTCAACGGCAATCCTGTTGGCCTCGCCTTTTGATTCTTTCGAACGCCGCTTGGCCGGATGATGGGGAAAAGTTGTATAATTTCGTCTATCAGCTATGGTGGCCGATAGTGATCTCGGCTTGTAGAGGGAAGAAATGAACAAATTTATGGGATTTATGGCCGGTGCGATCTGCGGCGCATTAGTCGGTGGCCTCGCCGCCTTGCTCATCACCCCGGCGTCGGGGTCGGAACTGATCCAGAGTGCCGAGGAGCGTTGGGAGTTGACGTTGAACGAGGCGCGCCAGGCGATGGATGAGCGTCGCCGCGAACTGGAAACGCAGTACCGGATCGCCAAGGATTCCTAGATCGACCTTATCGGGTGACCGATAGCCAGTAATCCGCGGCCGTTTCCACAAACGGGGTCAGCGGTATCACGATTAGCGCCCCTCCTTCGGGGCCAAGTTCGATCTCGGTCTGAATTCGATTCAGATCATCCAGGCGCAGGGGGAGCACTTCGCCTCCGTTGCCGTCGCGGATGAGTCTTACTTCCCACCTTTGGGGCAGGAGGTGCCCCGTTTTGACGAATCCGTCCGGTTGCCAGACCGGCTGCTCGGCGATGCCGGCGATCACCGGTGCGCTGACGGCAAACCCGTGCCCCGCCCCCTCAAAATCGGTGACGACGTCGAAGCGCAAGGATATCTTTTGCCCGGCGTAGGCGTCGAGATTGATCGATTCGGCGAGCCAGCCGTTGTCGTTGTCCATCATCTCCGCGCTGCGGCCGCCCCAGGCCGGGCCGTATGCACCGAGGATTCCGTGCACCGAATCGAGCGGCCGCCAGCTTTTTCCGCCATCGGCCGACACCGAGAAGTAGGCGAAATCGTAGGACGGTTCCAGATCGTACCAGGTGAGGAAGTTCAGCGTCGCGCCGGCGGCACTCGTCAGATCGATCTCGGTGGACAGTTGGGAGTCGCTGCTGTTTGAGGGCGGGGCGAACCAGAAGGGCAACCCGTCCGGCGGCGCGCCGGTCAGTTCAACTGCCGTGTCGCCGGCGAAGGTGAGGGTGGCTTTGCCGGTGAAGTCGAGGTCGATCAGATCGACGCCGAACTGCTCGAGAGCTGCGCTTTCCGAATAGGGCAGTTGCCGGGCACGATTGGCGAAGAAAGGCGGGGACAGCTCGAAGGCCTCGATATTGTAGCGGGGGTCGGTTGATCGACCGTCAAGATAGAGCGCCGCAGCCCAATCGGCGGTAAAGGATTCAAGTGAGCGCTCCGGGTCATGGCCGGCAAGCACACTGCGAACGGCCGCCGGCCCGTTGGCCGGATGGCGGGCCAGTTCGGCGATGGCGGCGTCGCCCAACTGTTCCCACAGATAAAGCAGATAGAGATAGCTGCCCGCGTAGTGGGCGTAGATATCCGGCGGCGACTTTGACCAGCCATCAAGCCGAATTTGCGTTTGTTCCAAATACGGCCGCGGGTCAACCGTGTCCAGGCCGGACATCGTCTCGGCGATCTGCGACAAACCTTCGTTGAGCCACTTGTCCTCGTTCGGGTCGAGGTTCCATTGAATGAGATGTTGCACTTCATGCACCAGCGTGCCGTCGAAGAGCGGCCCCGGTGTTAGTTGCGACATGTTCAGATAGACCATCTCGCGCTCGTTGGACGACGGGAAGAGCGCTTGCGGATATTGATCCTCATCGGAAAAATAGCCCAGCTCATAGGTATCGGGCGCGCCTAATGTGAGCAAGACTGTGAACCGTGGGTCGTTGTCGGCGTCGGGATCCCATTCGGCGCCGATATTTTTGGCTAACAGGGGGTAGTAATGCTCCCGCAAGCGTTGGGCGGCGGCGACCAACTCGCTCCGATCGAGAGAAATGCCCGTTTCCATCCAATATTCAGCCAGCGTATCCTGATAAATTAGTTCCGCCTGTCGAGCGCCGTCGTGGGTGTGAAAAGTCCGTCGGCCGCCGACGTCGGCGCTATCGGTCGGCGCTTTTCGCTCGCCCGGATCAAGCCCGCCCAGCATCTCGGCGAGTTTGAAGTAGTCATGGGCCGGCGGGTTGTTATCGTAGAGGGCTGCCATGTATTCATCTGCATTGGCGGGGACAGGCAGCTGGGTAATGTTTGCAGGAATCGCGGAGAAATCACCGGCGTCGTCCGGGGATGGCGAGGGCAGTAGCTTGCCGTCAAGAGCGGCCGGTGCGTCTTCGGTGGGGCGATCGGCCGATTGCCGCGTGGGGCCAAGCGTTCGACTTGCCGACCATCGCGTCGAGCCGATGAACCGGGTGAGCGCCGGTATGAGCAGAAGGCTGCCCGTCACCAGAAGCAGGACAACGATCAGGCCAAGAAGTCTGCCATGGCCGGGACGATCGGGAGGAGTGGGATCATTCATCGATAATGAGCGATTGTATCTATTTGGCAAGCCCCGGCGCAACTGTTCCAATGGGGTAGTGTTGTATACCAATGTAGAAGATGTTCAACGGTCAAAACATATGATGCGATATGCCCACATCGTTGGTTGGGGTTGCTATCTCCCCGAACGAATCGTGACCAACGACGAACTCTCAACGATGGTAGAAACCAGCGATGAATGGATCTACCAGCGCACCGGTATTCGCACCCGCCACATCGCCTCGGCCGAAGAGTCGACGGCGACGCTTGCGTTCGAGGCGGCCGCCCGCGCCCTGAAGGTGGCCGACCTGCATCCCTCGCAGGTTGATCTCATCATCGTCGCCACATCCACGCCGGAGTACATGTTTCCTTCGACGGCCTGCAAGGTGCAGGACTATCTGGGAGCAAGCCGGGCGGGGGCGTTTGATCTGAGCGCGGCCTGTTCCGGCTTCGTCTACGCGCTTCAGATGGCCTCTCAATCCATCGCCACCGGCTCAGTGCGTCATGCCATTGTGATCGGTTCGGAGACGATGTCGCGCGTCATCGACTGGCAAGATCGTGGCACGTGCGTCCTGTTCGGAGATGGGGCCGGCGCAGTGGTGTTGAGCGGCTCCAGCGTGCCCGGCGGGGTGATGGCCACAACGTTGCGATCGGATGGCTCGGGCGCGGATTTGCTCTCGTTGCCCGCCCTCTATCATAACCCGGTTCCCATTGTTGGAGCCGAATTTTCGTCCAACGGCCACCACAAGAACATCATTGATATGGACGGCCGCCAGGTCTATCGCTTCGCCACCAACGTAATCGCCTCTTCGGTACAGGATGTGATCCGCCAGGCCGGTCTGACTATCGACGATATTGCGCTGATCATCCCCCATCAGGCCAACACGCGAATCATCGAAGCTGCGGCCAAGAAGCTCAAGTTGCCGATGGAGAAGTTCTATCTGAACGTGGAGCACAACGGCAACACATCGGCCGCGTCAATCCCGCTGGCTCTTTGCGACGCCGTGCGCGAGGGGCGATTGCGACCGGATGACAACGTGGTTTTTGTGGGGTTTGGCGGCGGTCTCACATGGGCGGCGTCCGTGGTCAAGTGGGATGTGACCCCGCCGGAAATATCGTTCGCCGATCGCGAATGGCGGCGGGTGCGTTATATCATGGCGCGCGGCCGATCGCGATTTCGCCGCTGGCAGCGGCGGGTCGAAGCGGCCATGGTGCGGGCATCCAACGGCAAGGATTCGAAGAACTAACCGTTTCGTGACGTGTCGATGGCCCGCCGAACCGCCAGCCCAATCTGCCGCACCAACTCTTCCTCTTCCAACTCCCCGTTGAAGTGAATTCGCTTGTTGATGACCGTGTGGGGCAGGTAGGCGGCCGAATATTGCTGAGCTGCCTCGGGGAAGAAGTCGGTTACGATCAGAAAGGCCTTGATGCGTTGGGTGGAGGCGGCCACGCCAAAGGCCGCCTTGGCCACGACCGCGCCCGCCTCATCTTCGGCCGACGTCAGAAGCTCGATAGCGATCTCTTCCGGAGAGGAGGCCATCATCTGATGCAACTTTAGTCGTGACAGCGGCTCCAGCGTTTGCCCACGAAAAGCCACGGCCTGGATCGCGGCGATCAGCGAAGTCATCTGCAAGCCGATCGGCAAGCCGATGATGCGCAATCCCGGGTCGGTGGATTCTTCGGCCGTCCCTGCCATGATGCCGAACACAGGATAATAAGAATAGTTGATCCGGCGGGGTAGTAGACGATAGGACAGGCGCTCGGGAAAATGTTCGGCAAACAGTCGTCCCAGGCGCGCTGCCTCTCGCTCGGCCGCGCCGGCAGACTCATCGCCCCAGATATGGAGACAAACAGGCTCCGGCAGGTTGCCCAGGAATTCCGGCATCTGTCGCCATGTTTCCTCATCAAAAGATATAGAGCCGGGAGAATTGGGTAGGTCGCTCATCGGTTTATCGGGGTCGGTTCACTCGCCGGTAAATAGAGGGCCAACGATGTGCCATATCCTGGGGAACAGACTGCGGTCACTCGACCGTTATGTTGCTCAGCCACGTGGCGAGTAAACACCAACCCCAGATCCATTCCGCGCAACGATGCGAAACCGCCATGACTCACATCGGCCAGGTCGAATAATCGGGGTAGCATTTCGGGCGGCAATTGTCGTTGGGGGTCGTGTAGCAGGACGCGGAAGAATGCGCCTTCCTGGCCAACCTCGGCGCGCAATTGAGTTCCCGGCCGCGCATACTTGCTCACGTGACTGAGCAGGTTGTAAAGAGCGCGCTGGATATGGTACTCGTCTACTTCTACCCACGCTGGAGCGAGAGCGCCATGATAGGAAAAGCTGAGATTCTTGGTATCGAGCAATCCTTCCACCTGCGCTAGCGCATATTCAACCAGATCATTCAGATTATATGTGGCGGTGGAAAAGCGCAGCTGCCCTCCTTCAATCTGGTCAAGCGCGACGAGATTTTCGATCATGTGATTCAGCGAGTCGGAATGAGCCAGGATGTTGGTCACGTATTCCGTTGCAGCCGGGTTATCATTCGCGCTTAATTCGCCTTCCAGCAATTGGGCAAACCCCTGGATGATTGCCAACGGCGTTCTAAGATCGTGAGCGGCCATAGCCAACAGGCTCGATTTGCGATGCTGCGTTCGATGAAGCTGCTCCTGCAAGCCGGCCAATTCGCGTCTGAGATAGGTGAGTTCCTCATCTTTCTCAAGGTCGTTGCTTGCGGAACCTGTTTCGTCGGTCATGAGTGTCCAGCCGTTGACATAAATTGCTCATTCTTGCCGCTTGCGTGAACTAAGGGAACGATAAATCGGGTGGAGGAGTCCCGGAGATATCAACCCATTGGAGCGTCAGCCAACCTTGTCGCAGGCCCTCGCTCGATTGCCATTCTACCAGAAGCCATGGATATTCAAAGGTGATGACCGTCACCGGCGCACCGGCATCGATAATAGCGACCTGTGCCGACGCCAGATCCGGCTCGCTGAAAGCCCAGACGGGCCGGTTGGTGACGACAGTGAACGGTATGGGCGTCGCGCTGGGTTCAATCGTCGGCCGCTCTGTGGCCGTGGGCATAGATGTAACGGTAGCCGTGGGTGCGGGGGTGCGGGTTGGCGCTGCCGTCGCTGTCGGTGTGGTTGTCGCCGTAGGCGTTTGGGTAGTGGTGGGTGTTGAGGTCCATGTGGCAGTTGGCGATGGTTCACCGAAGGCGACGGGCAGCAACGCCAAGGTAAATTGCAGGTAGAAGCAGGCCAGCCCCAGCAACAATACCCCTCCTAGCCCGCCCAGAGCGAGAACCGTTTTCTGGCCCCTGGTGAGCGGCTGGGGGCCTTTCTCCGACGAAGCCAACGCCTGCAGATCAACGGCGAACCGGTCCGTCGATTGAGAAATATCGCCCAATTCGGACATGTCACCGCTAAAGTTCTTGAGCACCTCGTGCTGATTGGCATGCAGGCGATTGAGGAAGCGGTGCAGTTCGCCCCGAAATCCCGGCGGCTCGATGCCGTTAATCACCACGGCCAGATAGCACAGCCGTCCATCCTGGATGATGATCCGTTGTTCGCCATACTGGATCTCATCCATATATTCGGGCAGTTCGGCTCGTTTGAAGGAGTCATGCATAAAACTGCGCACGGCCGTCAGCATCCCGCTGATGAGATCGGAATCGAGAGTCGCATTGCTGCCTGCACGGGCCAGCAGTAAACCGGAGCCGGACTGGATGAGAAACAGTTCGCGAATGTTAAAGGGCAGCGCGTCGCGCAGTTCCAGGTCGGCCATCTCCACGCCACGCAGGCGAGCCTTGGCGCGGCGCATGATCCGTCTTGGGCTGAAGCTTGATCGGAGGCGGCCGTCGATATTACGCTGTAGCTCGCGAAAGAACTCGCCGATATAGCGTTGTGCCAGCTCGCCGATAATGGGGAAGAGCGCTTCCACGAGGCTTTGGCGTGATTCATGCATCTGCACCTGAATGGCCTCGCTCACCACAGGGCCGACGGCATCTACCAGGTCCTCGCGCGATCGGCGTTCCTGGACGCGAACCGCACCGGCCAAAACACCCCCCAGCGCCTCGGCCATATCGTCCGGTGCTTCCTCGGCTTTGCGGGCGATGACGTCGTCGATGCCGGCTGCCAATGCCTCGGTTTGCTCGCGTAAGCGCACTTCGGCCGCGGCCATGTCAGCCTGCAAGAGGTTGAGGCGCGTCTGCAAGTCAGCGATATCGGCTTCGAGACGGGATTTCTCGCTTTCTAATTGGTTGATCCGCTCGGTTTCTGTGGCAAAAAGAAGGCGACGGATAGATGAAAGCGACGCTTCGTTGCCTTCGGTGGGGTCGGGCATTGGATCAAATCGACCGGTATCGGCAGTGTCGTCCATGACAGTGCCGGTTGCTATCCCTCATCGCCGGATTGGTTGGCGTTGGCCGTGGCGGCGGTCTGCAGCTTGAGGCCGATCTCTTCGAGCATCTGACCCAAATCATGGCGGGAGGTTTTCTTGTCTTCCAGCCAGGCGCTGACCGTGAGCAATTCGGCGCGCAAGTCGTCGTCGCGGCGACGCGCGTCTTCCTCGAGGGTGCGAAAACGTTCGTTGGCCTCTTCTTGTAACCGATCCAGACGGGATTCCAGCGTGCGGGTTGTGGCCTCTATCAGTTCGTTCAAATCACTCGACATCTGTTCGATGCGTTCGCCGATGATTTGGACCTCTTTGTCAACGCGGCTACCGGTTTCTTTCCGTAATGCGATGGTCTGATCGGCGGCTGTTTTGGCTACCGACTGGGCCCGGGAGTCCTGCTCGCCCTTAAGTTCACGGCGCACCGCTTCCAGGCGGCCGTCAAGATCAGCGATGCGATGGGCGAAGTCCCTGGCCTGATTGCCGAAAATGAGGTCTCTCAGCACCTCAAGTTCGCCCGTGTTATTTCCGCTCCCTGCAGGTAACGATCCGGTTTCTGTATTCGTCGCCGACTGTTTGGTCATGGTAACTTCCTCAATCTTGCGTCAAGCGATCCCATTATAACGTTTGGAGGATAAGCCTTCAATGAAAATCTCAATCCACTCGTTAATCCGATCCGCGACGCCATAGCCATTCCATCTCGTCAGCCGACTCCGGGTCGACATGATGATTGGTCGGCTTGCTTTCTTCTTCCAGGTCGAGCGTGATGTCGAACTGTCGATCGGCTTCAGGCTCCGAATCGACGCCATACTCCCAGGTTCCGTCTGCAAGGGCCTGTTGATTTTCTGCGACGGTTTCAAGGATTGGTTCGGCCGCTTGGTCGGATGGCACACTGTCCGGATCGAAACGCAGCAGGGATGCCTCCAGTTCGGCTTCACGTTCGGGGGAGTGCTCGCGCCGCGCGATCCGCAATCCGCGCCAGGTGCAATTGCGACAAGCGTAGCGATAGGCCGGCACCCCGATAAGACCATAAAACCGATCGCTAGTCTGACGCGATACTCGCACCAGATCGCGCTCCATGCATTGTGGGCATCCGGTGCCAAACCAGAGCTTCCTGTTGCTAATCAGCCGGTGACGGACGAATAGAGCGAAAAGGCCAAAAAGCAATAGCAACCCCAAACCGGCAATCCAGACATTAAACCCATTGACAAGCCAGATGACTACTGGCCGCATGCCCGGCAAACGAGCCAGCCGGCGCAGGATCACCTGATCGAGGAAAGGCAGAACCATAACTGCGATCGCGAATAGCGGCAGAATGGTCAATATAAGTTTCTCTCCGGCGCTGACACCACGCCAGGAGACAGGTTTGGTATTGTTCAATCCTGCAGACTCCCACAAAAAATTCCCACCATCCCGTATGGTAGGCGATGCCGCTTACGAAAAACCTTAACCCGTTGCGACCGATACAGGGAGCCGGATATCTGGCACGATGTCCGGCTCCCCGCTTTCGTTTATTGGCTAAAGTCCCAACCGAAATCGACGGTCAGACGTTGCTCGCCCGCAGCCAGGCGAATGCCCTGCCGGCCGGTTCCCGGGGCGGGCCAGGTCCAGTTGCCGGGGATCAGCAGGTTAACGTTCTCGGAACTGAGCGCATCGATGGCTACGCAGTAGATGTCGGCATCCAGACCCTCAAAACGATAAAGGCCCTTCTCATCGGTCTGGGCCGTGGCCAGGCGGTTAGCCGGCGTGGGCACACCCCCTTCGGGGCATGCGCCGCGGCCCAGGATCACGGTGATGCCCGAAAGCGGCGATTCGTTGGCGTCGAATGAGCCGTTCCCACGGAAAAAGCCGCTGCCTTCGGCCGTCTCGACGCAACCCCGCGAGGCAACGCCGTTGGTCATGAAGCAGATGTCATCCCACACGACGCCGCCGATGACCGACGACCCGGCGGACGGTGGGGTGAATTCGGCCCCTTCTTCTACAACGATCTGCACCCAGAACGCATCCTCGATGGCGCCGTTGATGCCAAAAACGGTGCCGTTGGCGTCGCTGAGCTGCCAGTTACTGCGATAGGTACCCGGCGCTGCCGGCGCGGTCAGGGTGATGCCCACATCTTTCGTCTGCCCTGGAGCGACCGGACTTTCCAGTTTCACGGTGGACGTGATGCCCATCGCATCGCCGCCAATGAAAGCCACGGCGTAATCCTTGGTCCACGGACACGTGCCGTTATTGCGCAAGCGCCAGGATGCCTCGAATTCCGCCCCCGGTGGGAACACAGTATTGTCGGTCACTGTCAGGTCCTGGATGAACTCGAAGCTATTGGTGCAATTTTCGGCCACGTCGGGCACGGGCAGGAACCGGTAGTCATAGCCGAAGTTGATATCCTTGAGCGCCGCACCCTCTTCGAGGGTGATGGTGGTGCTGTTGGTGCCGACGCCGTTGCTGAGGGGGAACGTCAGAATGCCCTCTTCCAGAATGGTCGCGTTTTCCTCGTCGGCCGTGTCAAGGAACACGCAATAGGTGTCGGCGGTCACATTCTCGAACCGGTATGAGCCTGATTCGTCGGTCGTGGCGACAATCTCGTCACCTTCGCCGGCTGTGGTGCAATCTCCGGCCAGCAGACGCATGGTGATGCCGGGGATACCAGGCTCACCTTGATCGTACACGCCATTGGCCTGCAAGGTGTTGCCCGTCCTGGCGACCACGCAGCCATCGGCCGGGGTTGTGCCCTCGGCTGGTGTGCCGGTCTGGCTGCACAAATCGTGCCACACCAGGCCGCTGATGCTTGGCTCAGTCTGGATCGCGGCCCCCGCGCCGGTGGTGGCGTCGTCGGGCAAGACATTATCTACGTCGAGGGTGAAGGCGCCTTGCACCCCATTGACCGAGACGTCATAGCGTCCGGCTGGAAGCCCGGCGACGTCGAGCGGGATCGACTGTTCAAACGGGACAAGCGACATGGTGCAACTTGCGGCCGGCCCGCGAAGGGTGGTGATGGCGACGCGAAAAGCGTTGTCTGTCTGCTGGGTGATGATCTCGTCGATCTGGGTGCAGGAGTCGGGCAGATCGCCACGGGCGACGACGTTGATCTGCACCGGGAATGACTCCAGAATCTGCACATCGATGCTGTTGACGATCGCCTGGCCACGGACTGTCTCGGTTGAGATGAAGGTAGACTCCACAGTTGGGCCGACCGTCGGCGTGGCGACCGCTTCTCCGGCAGAACCTCTGCATGCGGCCAGGGCCATGAGCGCGCATACCAGGACGGCCATCAGGCCCAGCCGTAATCTCGAGACCGGCTTTGCTGGGTTTTTCTTGCTCATACTTTTTCTCCTCTAAAGTCCACATCCTGGGCTATGATGCAGGTGCTTGAACGGTGGACGTTCCCTTTTCCTGCCAATTATATGTTTTGGCTCTGTGAATTATACAGGAGCATCTCCCGATAGCCGATCGCTCCTTGTCAAGGCCTGGTCGTTGGTTCAGGCTTCTCCCTCACGGATGATAGCCATTACCCTGTCAAACAACACGCCATTGGTGGCAACGGCCTCGCGGTTAAAGATCGTTGGGGTCCCCTTCCAATCGGTGAAGGTGCCGCCCGCTTCCTCAAGGATCACTTGCAATGGGCCGCAATCCCAGACCTCCATGACAGGATCGACCATGACCTCGGCCCGACCGGTGGCGATAAGCGCATATCCATATGCATCACCCCAGGTGCGCTGGATGTAAGTGGCGTCGATCAGACGTTGGAAGCTGTGCTCCCGACCGAAGCGGGCGAAGGTGTCCAGGTCGCTGGCCAGCAAGACGGCGTCCTTGAGATCGGCAACGGTTGAAACATGAGCCGGGCGGCCGTTCCAGTAGCAGCCACGACCACGCGCCGCGTAGACGATCTCGTTCAGGGCGGGGAAATACATCACCCCCAGCAAAGGTTGGTCGTCTTTCACGAGGGCCAGCAGGACGGCGTAGAACGGTACCCCCTGGACGAAGGATTTCGTGCCGTCGATGGGATCGATGATCCACGTGTAGCCGCTATCGCCGGCATTGCCCGCCGCACGACCATATTCCTCGCCGATGAGGGCATGGCCCGGCCAGCGCTCGGTAATGAGCCGGCGCAATGTTTGTTCCGCTTCCCGATCAGCGATGGTGACCGGCGTGTTATCCGCCTTGCGCTCGACTTGCGTCCCGGTCTGGAAATAGCCCAGGGTGACGCGCCCCGCCTGCCAGGCGGCGTCGAGGGCGAAATTGAGCAGCTCATCGAGTGTGGGTTCGCCGTTGCTCATTCTATTTGTCCTACTCCTGAATAATGATCATGCGCTTGCGATATTCCGCCCGATAATGCTGCAATGTCGTGCCGTCCGTCTCCATGAAAGGTAGCGGCAGGAACGCGCCAATGGTGAAGATGAGCGAGTTTTCCAGAGCGAAGATCGAGGCAATCATGAAAGCCAACCGGCTGAACGGGTGAACCAGCGCGGCGAGCAACCCGGCCACGGCCGCTAACCCGGCGCTGGCTTTTGGGCCGCCCAGCGCTCGGGCAACGTGGACTTCCGCGGGTAATTCAGGCTCGTCGTCCGGGTACATCGAGGTGCCCAGCACGCCCCACAAATGGACGCCTTCCATAGGATAGCCCGATTCCTCAGCGGCGCGGGCGTGGCCAAGCTGATGCCACATCTCGGCGATAAAGTGGAGCGCGGCCGCCAGCAGCCCGCCCGCTGCCGCCGCGCCGGGTTTTAGCCGGAACAACTTCACGCCCAGCAAGCCGAATACGACCCCCAGAAGGAGGAATCCGCCCGCGGCCGACGGCTCGGCGGTGATGTCGAGCCTGCCGAGCTTGCCCAAGGGAAATCGTTTGTTCATCAATTCGCTCACTTGTCGTTACTTATTCCGTGCGAGATGGATAGGTCAGCATCACGTTTTCGAGTACCAGACGCGCGTTGGCGTTCTGCCCGAGCTGGCGCAAAGCTGCTTCCGTCTGCGCCAGAGACGCGAATACAGAAGCCCGCGACAGGCGACCGGCCAATTCATGGAGCTTCCCGGACTCGTCCACGTTGCTGATGGCTTCGTTTGATCCGCGACCGTAGGTCATGAGCGCCAGATCGCGCCACCAACTGAGCCACGTGCGCAAGAGCGGGGGGAGGGTGTCGGCCTTGCGGGCCAGTGTTTCGGCCAGCGAGAAGCGCGCCACCAATGACCCGTTGAGCGCCTGGTGGAGCGTTTCCAGCTGGGCGCGGCGCTCCTGGAGCACGGCCGGCTCCTGATGGGCGCGGATCGCCCAGCCCAGCCGTCCGTCAGCCAGATGGGCCAACAGGTTGGCTTCGTCAGGTCGCGTATGATAGCGGGTCATCAGCGTCTCTTCGATCAGGTCCGCCGGCATCGGTCGCAAGCCGATGGTCCGGCAGCGAGAGTTGATCGTCGGCAGCAGGGTGTCGCTGTCGGTAGCGGTCAGGATGAGGACCACGTTACTGGGAGGCTCCTCGAGCGTCTTCAGAAAGGCATTGGCCGCGTTCAGGTTGGCCGTATCGAAGCGTTTCAGGATGGCCACCTTATAATTCGCTTCATAAGTGGAGAGGCTCAGGTCTTGCTGGAGCCGCCGCATTTGCTCGATCTTGATCGACATCGCGCCCCGCTCGCTCACCTCGGGCAGGATGACGCGCACGTCAGGGTGCTTGTCGGCCTGAATCAATTGGCAAGCGCGACAGGCGCCACAGGGACGCAGGCCGCTTTCGGCGGTGCAATTCAGCGCCTGGGCGAATGTTCGCGCCAGGGTCATCTTGCCGATCTGCTCCGGCCCGGTGATCAGATAGGCATGGCCGACCCGATCATGCAGGATGGCGTTGGCTATCAGCCGCACAGCCCAGTCATGGCCGACGATCGTTCGCCAGCCCGGCGCGAGGGTATTCATGCCGACATTGTACCCCGGCCCAATAAAAGACGAAAACGATCGCTCTGTTATAATCGCGCCATGGATCCATTGCTAATCTCCGGTGAAAATTTACACATTGATGATGTCGTCGCCGTTGCTCAGGGGCGAAAGGTGGCGCTCGACCCCGCGGCCGTGCCGCTGATGGAGCGATCACGCGCCGCGGTTGACCGATTAGTGGCCGAGGGCAGGGCTGTCTACGGCATTACGACTGGCTTCGGCCGCTTCAAGGATCGGCTGATCTCGCCCGATGAGGTGCGGCAGCTCCAGTTGAACCTGGTTCGCAGTCACGCCGTGGGCGTGGGGCCGGACTTGCCCGATGATGCCGTCCGGGCGATTATGCTGGCTCGCGCCAACACGCTGGCCCTTGGCCATTCCGGCGCGCGCCCGGCTATCGTGCGCCTGCTGGTCGATATGCTCAACGCCGGCATCACCCCGCGCATCCCGGCTCAAGGCTCTCTGGGCGCGAGCGGCGATCTGGCCCCGCTGGCCCATTTGGCGCTGGTTGTCATCGGTGAAGGGGAAGCCAAAATGGACGGCCGCCTGATGTCGGGCGGGGCGGCGCTGGCCGCCGCGGGGCTGCAGCCCGTTGAACTGGAGGCCAAAGAAGGGCTGGCGCTGCTCAACGGCACGGCCTTGATGGTCGGCATGGGCGCGCTGCTTGTGCGCCGGAGCATCAACCTGGCGTTGACGGCCGACGTCGTCGCCTGTCTGTCGCTGGAGGCGCTGCATGGGACGGATCGGGCCTATGATCCGCGCGTCCATGCCCTGCGCCCGCATCCGCGCCAGATCAAATGCGCCGACTTTCTGCGCAACGTATTGGCGGGCAGCGCTTTTCTGCGACGTGACGACCCCAACAATGTGCAGGATGCCTACACGTTGCGCTGTGTGCCGCAGGTCCACGGGGCGGTGCGCGACTCCATCGCGTATGCGCAGTGGGTGATCGATATCGAACTCAACACCGTCAACGACAACCCGATCATCTTTGTCGACGACGCGGGTGAAATCGACGTCGTCTCGGCCGGGAACTTCCACGGCGAACCGGTGGCACTGGCGATGGACTACGCCGCGTTGGGGTTGACGGAACTGGGCAACATGAGCGAGCGGCGCTGTGCCCGACTGGTGGATGCCGACAGCAACGGCGGCGTGCTGCCCATGTTCCTGACGGCCAATGGTGGTTTGCAGAGCGGGTTGATGATGGCCCAGTATACGGCCGCGGCGCTGGCTTCGGAAAACAAGGTGCTGGCCCACCCGTCGAGCGCCGACACCATCCCCACCAGTGCCAACGTCGAAGATCACGTGAGTATGGGCGCGGCCGCCGTGAGGCACGCGGGCCAAATCCTGGAACACGTCGAGACTATTGTCGGCATCGAGCTGCTGCTGGCGGCCCAGGGGATTGAATTTCGCTCGCGTGAGATGGGGCTGACGCCCGCCGATCTGGGCCGGGGAACGGCCGAGGCCTATCAACTGATTCGCGAGCGCGTCCCGTTCCTGGAATCCGACGTGATGCTGGCTCCACTCATCGAAAAGGCGCGCGAACTGGTGAGCAGCGGGGCGATCAAACGTGCCGCGGAAGTGAAGCTGGGCCTGGGATGATCCGCGCGCTGCCGGGTCGCCCTTCAACCCGGCTTTTCTCCGGCGAGACAGCGTCAGGAGAACGTAGTGCCGTTGATGATGAGATGGAAGTGGAGGCCCAGAAATTCGGCCGCCTGCTTCACCATAACCATCCGATCCAGGAAAATCTCGAAATATTCGATCACCTGCGCGAAGCTTGTGTCGATGGTCAGTTCCAGGTTGATGATCTGGTTGGGCGCATCGACGACAACCTGACTTTGTGTGGTGGCGTAATTAACGCGGTCGTGGATATCGAAATCCTGGAAGGATTCAGCCTGAACGCGGCTGCGGTGGACATCGGCCTTGTCGGCGATGTTGAGCGCGGCCGAGACGGGTGATGTGGCATAACCACGTTCCTCTTCGTGGTTGCCGATGGCGTTGGCGATGACGGCGCGCTCGTCCGGTGGCATGCCCAGGCGCGTGAGCACGCGCAGGGCGATGAGGCTGCCGCTCTGCGCATGACCTTCACGATGAATCAGGTTGCCGATGTCGTGGAGATAGCCGGCGATGGCCGCCAGCTCGGCGACGCGTTCGGGGTGGCCGGCCTCCAGCAGAATGTTGCGGGCGGTTTCGGCGACACGAGTGGCGTGGCGAGTGCTGTGTTCGGTATAGCCCAAAGCGCGCAAATATTGGTTTGCGTAGTCAATCAGCACGCCGACTTCTTCATCTGCGCGCACCTGTTCCAATGTGATCATTCAGATACCTCCTTTGAAGATGGGACCCTTTTGCCCCGGAACTGAAAATGAGTAATATTGCCCGCTTGACAA
Source organism: Promineifilum sp. (SeqCode) (assembly GCA_035446145.1). Lineage (GTDB taxonomy): Bacteria > Chloroflexota > Anaerolineae > Promineifilales > Promineifilaceae > Promineifilum. Next base: position 79,054 of record DAOMSB010000004.1, read on the forward strand.
TGGCCTGCATCCCTATTATGATGATATTGTCACGTTTGGTTTGAAATTCTCTGCATACTGTAAATATGTTGTTCTGAGCAGACAACATTTCATACTTGATTCAACTCAGTTCCCAGGCACTTAACCGTGGCCTTTGGCTGGTATTTCAACACCGAGGAGGAACAGACTTATCGAATTAAGACCCCCGAACGCTCTGTGAGCGTGACTTCATGTTTCGTCGTGATCACCACTTGAATTTACAAAGGCAGGATAACACAATGAAACCGAAAGTACTTGTTTTGACAGTCGTGTTGCTTCTGATGGCGATGGTTCCCACGTTTGTGATGGCCAAGAGCCAGGCCAAGCCGGAGAAGATGGGCAGGGTTCGCATCGATATTCGGCAGCCCATCGGGCCGCAGCTCGACGCCCAGTTGGGTGTCTCGTCACGCGGGCCGCGGTCGGCTACTATGGCTCTCAAGCCTATGGTCAGCCGTGGCGTGGGCATTCAGCCGAATGCCGTCTATGGCCAAACGATTGATAACTTCGAACCGCCGATGTGGCCCAGTTCGCCCGAGTGGATTTTTGCCGAGTGGGGATTGAGTTATGTCGGCTGGGATTCGTCGGATTATGAGGCCCGGGGCGGTGATTACAGCCTGTATTCGTCGGGTTGGCCGTTTAACGACCCTTACTATGATAATGACATGCTCTCCTTGGCCTTCCGTCCGATGGATCTGCAAGGGGCGCGACGGCTTCGGGTTCGCTTCTATCACATGAGCGACGTGGAGTTCGGCTGGGACTCCTTCTACTGGTGTGGTACGGCCGACGGCATCTGGTTCAATTGCGAGTATTACACCGGTTCCACCAACGGCAAGTGGCGTCAGGTTGTGCTCGACACGAACAAAGGCGACTGGGCATTGGATGGCATGCTCGGCTCACCGTGGGCCGCGTTTGGGTTCATCTTCGAGAGCGACAGCAGCATTACTTATCGCGGCACCTTCGTGGACCAGTTCTTCATGCGCTCCTGGGGGCCGCAACCGAGCAACTAGTCATTTCTGAGCGAACGGCGATGTGATGCGCTTTAGCCGATAATTGATTCGGCGCCGGCGCAGCATTGAAGCCGTAGACATGAACAGCAGCCCCCGGCCAGGCAACTGGCTGGGGGTTTGTGTTTGTGCGTCCGACTTGTGGGGGGATGGCCGATCGCTGCGAAGCCTCGCACGATTTTGGCGTGTGTAATACGCCCCCGCGGGATACAATCAGGCCAAATCGGCGCGGCGGCCGGGGCGACAGCTCCGGCAGGTCACGCTAATGAGAGGCCAAACATGCAAGAAGTCGTCATTATTGACAGTGTACGAACGCCCATCGGCCGCCATGCCGGCGGCTTGTCGGATATCCGCCCCGACGATCTGGCGGCGGTCGTTATCAGAGAGATCGTATCAAGGACGGGTATCGACCCGGCCGGGATCGAGGAAGTGTATTTCGGCTGCGCCAATCAGGCGGGCGAGGACAACCGCAACGTGGCCCGCATGGCGGCGCTGCTGGCCGGGCTGCCCCATTCCGTCGGCGGGGTGACGATGAACCGGCTGTGCGCCAGCGGGCTGAACGCCGTGAACCAGGCCGCGCGGGCCATTCGCAGCGGCGAGGGCGATATCTACATTGCCGGCGGCGTTGAGTCCATGACCCGTGCCCCCTACTCACTGCCCAAGAACAGCCGCGCCTTTGGCCCGTCGGGGAACGTCACCGCCTGGGATACGACCCTGGGGTGGCGCTATCCCAACCCAAAGATGCAAGCGCTGTTTCCGCTGGAGGCGATGGGCGAGACGGCCGAGAACATCTATGAGCAGAGCGTGGCCGGCGCAATCAGCGGCGGCGTCATCAGTCGCGAGGATCAGGATGCATTCGCGCTGGAGAGCCAGCGCCGGGCCATGGAAGCCATCAATCGCGGCTACTTCCGCGAGGAGATCGTGCCGGTCGTATTCCCCCAGCGGAAGGGAGACCCCATCGTCTTCGACACCGATGAGCATCCCCGCATCCGAAAAGGTGAGGGCGGCTACGTCCTTGACACAAGTATGGAAGTTCTGTCCAAATTAAAACCCGCTTTCCGGCAAGGCGGCACGGTGACGGCCGGCAACGCCAGCGGCCTGAACGATGGCGCGGCGGCCGTGCTGCTGATGTCGGCCGGGCGGGCTGAGGCGCTGGGCCTGAAGCCGATGGCTCGCTGGATCGGTTCGGCCGCGGCCGGCGTCGATCCGCGCACGATGGGGCTTGGCCCGGTTCCGGCCACGCGCAAGGCGCTGGCTCGCGTCGGGCTGACGATCGATGACATCGATCTGATCGAGTTGAACGAGGCTTTTGCTGTCCAGTCGCTGGCGGTCATGCGCGAACTGGGGATGCGGCCGGAGATCACCAATGTCAACGGCGGAGCCATCGCTCTGGGCCATCCGTTGGGCTGCTCCGGGGCGCGCATCTTGGCGACCTTGCTGCACGAGATGAGGCGCCGCCGCCATGCCGGCGAGTCCATGCGTTATGGGCTGGCAACCTTGTGCGTCGGGGTGGGGCAGGGCGAGGCGACGATCGTTGAGCTGATCTAACAGGGAAAAGCATCCACAGATTGCACAGATTTCACCGATTTTTCTTTAATCTACGCGTAACCTGTGGATTAAACTTCTTTATGTAACACTGCAATAAGTGTGCAGAAAGCGTTGATAGAGGCTGTCGGAACATATCCCCGCAGCCTCTATTCGTTTTCAGAGAGAGCCAGCTTTACGGCCGCGTAGGCATTGATCAGGCCATAACCGGAGACATTGCTGGGGATTTCGCCCGGATTGCCGCAGGCATACAGGCCCGGTAGCTCGTCGAGCGGGACGGCCGTTTGGGCCAGGATGCGCTCGGTGCGATCGATGTCGCCGATGAGCGCCGGATCGGCCGACCAGAGGAGGGCGACGACCCCGGCTACATGCGGCCCGGCCATCGAGGTGCCGCTGTTATATTCGTAGGTCCCGCCCGGCATGGCCGACAATACACCCATGCCCGGGGCGACGATGTCGGGCTTGATTCGGCCGCTGCCGTCGGCCAGCACCGGGCCGCGACTGCTGAACGGCGCGATTGCGCCAAACTCGTCGATAGCGCCGACCGTGAAGACCTCATCGTAGAGGCTGATCGGGTCCGCTATCGTGCTGCAGGCGCTGCCGTCATTGCCGGCCGAGGCTACGACGAACACGCCTGCCGCCCGCAGCGCGCGCACCGCCGCCAACAGGGAAGTCGGGTCGCAGCCCTCGATCTCCGGGCAACCCCAGGAGTTGTTGAGCACATGAGCGCCCCATTCCGGCCGGCCGTCGCGGAGCGGATCGCCCGCCTGAGGGAAAGGGGCTAGATGAAACTGGAGACAATCCAGATAGCGCGGCGGGTTCCCCAGATTGCGCCCCAGATTAACACAGCCAATCCAGCTTGCATCCGGAGCCACGCCGACCGTACGCCCCAGAATCGACCCCAGCGTGTGCGTGCCGTGGCCGCCGATGTCGGTGGGCGAGGGGGACGCGTTCCATGGATCATACCAGTTGTAGTCGTTGCCGGTCGGGCTTGCGGCCTGCGCCCCGCGATATTGCGCGCTCAATTCGGGATGGGCGCCATCAACGCCCGAATCGCTCTGGCCGATGATGATCCCCGCCCCGCGCGCGCCAAACGCTTGCCACACCTGTGGCGCGCCGATATCGACCAGATTCCATTCCGGCTCGTCGGGGCCGGTGGCGCTGCCCGTCGTCACGGGTGGCTGTTCGGGCAGCGGCCGCAGTTCGGGGCTTAAAAGCACCCGATCCACTTCGGGTTGCGCCGCCAGCCACAGGCGCACGAGTGGCCCAGCATCGACCTCCAGCGCATTCACGAGGTAGTAGGGGCGGTAGTTGACGCCGACGGCGTCAAGCGCCTGGCGAACTCCCGCCTGCGTGGCGTTGGCGTGGTCGGTGAGCCGCTCATAGACATATTGGCGGCGCTCTATGGGATCGACGATATCCACCGCGGCCGAGAGATCGGCCTGATCAGCCATGACGACGTAGAGCCGCTCGCCATGCCAGCCCGGCTGCCCCACGAACACATAAATAGCTGCCAGGCCGGCCAGCGCTCCAGTAGCCAGAAGGGCAGGGATGGCTCGGCCGCCGCCGGTGTTTCTCGTGATCCAGACGATGATCGCCAGCCCCAAAGCCATGCCCAGGCCGACCAGCGTGGCATAAAAGACGAAATAGCCCACATCCCGTGAACCCAGGTTGAGGACGAGGGCCAGCTCTTCAGGATCAAAGAAGAGCAGCGGCAGGGCGACGACCAGCCCGATGAGCAGCGTGGCTTGCGGCCGGATAGCGGATTCCACGCCCCGACCTCGGCGACCGACGGCCGCCACCAGCCAGCCCAACCCGGCCATCAGGGCCAACAGGACGAGCTGCTGGCCGTTGTGCCCGAGTGCAGCGCCCATGACCATCAACGCGATGCTCGTCGCTACTCCGGCGATGAAGAAGGGCAGCGGCGGATTTCCCTGGTTGGGGTTGATATGCGACCATAGCTCGTGGCGCAGCGTTGCAGCCGCGGCCAGACCGAACAGAGCGGAAGCCAGAAGGTTCAGCGTCGTGTCCAGCCACGATCCCAACGCTCCCCATAGTACCCATGGCCAGCCGATGAGCGCGGCAAGAAGTATGACCGGCCATAACGATCCGGCGGCGGTCGATGTGATTGCCGCGTTCCGGCGGCGGATGAGCCTCATTATGAGCAGGAATGCCGCCGCGCAGCCGATTTGCACCAACGCGGCCGTTTGTGCCGATGGGCCGGGAACAAGCTGGACGGGCAGCATGATCAGGGCAAACAGACCGGCCAGCGACCAGGTCCGGAATACGGCACGCATGCGCGGGGTTTTGACGACCGCGGCCAACACGAGGGACGGCAGCAGGATCGACAGCGCCAACACCCCATGAGCCACGAGCCACGAGCCACGGCCGGGCGTTTCCCCGCCAATGATGGCGAACTGCTCCGCGATCCACACCGCCGGCAGGATAACGGCCAGAAGCCCGCCGACAACCGCCGCCAGAAGCAGGATCGGCAGCACGGCGGCATTGCTGCCGGGATTGTTCGGGGTGGTTGATGGAGTGGGGTTGGTCTGCATGATTGATGGGGGACAGGCTAATCGGCCGACGCGAACCCGTTATTGGCGATGACTTCGCTGTACCACCTGGCGCTGTCCTTGGGGGTGCGCTGCTGGGTCTCGTAATCCACCCAGACCATGCCGAAGCGCTGCTGATAGCCCTTGGCCCACTCGAAATTGTCCATCAGCGACCAGACGAAGTACCCCGACAGGGGGATGCCGTTTTGCATCGCCCGATGGGTGGCGGCAAAATGATCGCGCAAGTAGCCGATCCGGCGCGAATCGGAGATGCGCCCGTTTTTGTCGGGAACATCCATGAAGCTGGTGCCGTTTTCGGTGATATAAATCTTCGGCGGCTTGTATTCGAAGTAGACGCGGTTTAGCAGGTTGTATAGTCCTTCGGGGTAGATTTCCCAGTAAACCGGGTCGTCGGTACCGGAGAACATGTCGCATTTGGGCAGGTCGGGGAAGAGCGTCTGGGGCCAATTATCTGCGGCAGACTCGTCGCGCACGATTCGGCGCATGTAGTAGTTCACGCCGAGGAAGTCCATCGGCGCGGCGATGGCGTCGAAGTCGCCGGGTTTGATGAACTCCATCCCCTGCGGGAAGTATGGCTCGTAGTGGGCCATGGCGTCTGCGGGATACTGACGGCCGAACAGCGGGCTGATAAACCAGCGGTTAAACGTGCCGTCCTCGATGCGGGTCAATCGTCGATCGGCGGGGCTTTCCGAAGCCGACACGATCGCCTCAAAGTTCAGCGTGATGCCGACCTCGCTGTCGGGGCTGTTGGCGCGGATGACCGGCACGGCCCAGCCATGGGACAGCAGCAGATGATGGGCCGCGCGGACGGCGGCGGCCGTGTCGCGCCAGCCGGGAGCGTCCTCGCCGTACTGGTGGCTGAGGATGCTGGCGCACCACGGCTCATTGTGGGTGATCCAGCGCTTGACCCGATCGCCGAGCCGGCGCGAGACGATGTCGGCATATTCAACGAACGCTTCGGCCGTGGTTCGTTCCGGCCAGCCGCCCTCATCCTGCAGCGCCTGGGGCAAATCCCAATGATAGAGCGTCACGAAGGGTGCGATTCCGGCCTCCAGCAGGCCATCGACCAGACGGCTGTAGAAGTCGAGGCCGGCCGGATTGACCTTCCCGCGGCCGTCGGGCAGAACCCGTGACCAGGCGATCGAAAAGCGATAGGCCTGAAGCCCAAGCGACTTCATGAGAGCGATATCTTCCGGCCAGCGATGGTAATGGTCGCAAGCCACGTCGCCGGTGCTGCCGTCGATGATATTGCCCGGCGTGTGGGTGAATCGATCCCAGATGGATTCGCCCTTGCCGTCCTCATTCCACGCACCTTCGATTTGGTAGGCGGCCGTCGCCGCGCCCCAGACGAAGCCCTTTGGAAAGGTAACATAATCGGACATGGTTATTCCTCGTTATTTTCGGTTTTGCCGGACGGGGGCGTGTGCTCGATGATGAAAGAATAGATGGACTCCCAAACCGTCTTGTGGATGGGTTCGAAGGGGCGCATCAGTTCATGGCCCACATCGGGATATATGGTCAATTTCTTGTCCGCGTTGGGCAGCAAGGCAAAGATCCGGCGCGCGTTGTCCGGTGGCGCGGCATTATCATCTTCCCCCGCGAAAATGCGAACCGGCACGTCCAGCTTCGGCCAGAGCGAGCGGCCTTTTTCGATCATCTCGACCATCCCATGCATGCCGGAAAGCGGCACGCGACTCACTTCGGGTAGCTGCTCCTGAAATTCGGGACTGTCGAAATCGATGGTCGGATCGAAATCCAGCACGCGCTCGCGCACGAGGTGCTGCATACTCTCGCTCCTGCTTTTGTGCGGGTAGTACCAGGGGACGAAATGGCGCACGTACTTCACCCATCGCAGGCGCGAGTCGGGGACGTCGATGACCGGCGCGAGCATGGCCACGCCGCGAACCCCGCCGAACTTGATGGCCACATGGGCCGCGAGCACATTGCCCATGGAATGGCCGACGATGAACAGGTCGTCGCACTCTCCCCGCGCAAACTGAAACGCCTCCTCGACTTCGGCCAGCCAGGCTTTGGAGGAGATGCCATGGAGCTTGTTGGGGTAGCTGCCGTGACCGGGCAGAAGCGGGCAATGGGCAAAGAATCCTTGCCGGTTAAGATATTCCGCCATCGGCCGCGAGCTGAGCGGGCTGCCGATGAAGCCATGCAGGATCAGAACCCCTGTCTGTCGTCCTGAGGCCGTCGCGGCAGGTTTGAGCGTATAGGGCATTCTGCCCGGTTGTACGTCATAAGTTGGTTGAAAGGGCATTTATTTACCTCGCAGGGCGAAGTATAGAGATTCCTGCCCCATGGGGCAATTTCGGGCGCGCGGCCGTCTCACCCCGTGCTTAGGCAGCGGCATGGAGAATTTGGTACAATTTACCGATGACTATCCATGTCCTGCCCGATCAACTGGCCTCGCAAATTGCGGCGGGAGAGGTCGTTGAGCGCCCTTATTCCGTCGTTAAGGAGCTTGTCGAGAACGCGATCGACGCCGGAGCGACGGCGATCACCATCGACATTCGCGCCGGCGGCCGCGAGCTGATCCAGGTCGCCGATAATGGCGACGGCATCCCCGCCGGCGAGATAGAGGTCGCATTCCATCGCCACGCCACTTCCAAACTCACGTCGGCCGACGACCTGTGGGTCATTCGCACGCTCGGCTTTCGCGGCGAGGCGTTGGCCGCCATCTCGGCCGTCAGTCGCCTGACCGTCGTGAGCCGGGCGAGGGAGTCGGCTTCCGGCGTGCGCCTGCTGCTGGAGGGCGGCATGACGGCGGCTCGTGAAATCGTCGGCGCGCCGGTGGGCACGGTCATCGCCGTCGAGAACCTGTTCTACAACGTGCCGGCTCGCCTCAAATTCCTGAAGAGCGTCACCACGGAGAAGCGGCTAATCGATGAATTTGTCACGCGCTACTCGCTGGCCTATCCCGAAATTCGTTTTCGCCTCAGCCACGACGGGCGGATCACCTATCAAACGACAGGCAGCGGGGCGACGGCCGATGTCCTGCTGGCCGTCTATGGCCCCGATACGACGCGACAGCTCATCGAGGTCTTGCCGCCTGAATCAGGAGCGGCTCATGGCGACGGGCATCGGTACAAGATCGACGTGCATGGCTATGTCAGCGATCCGGCCCTCACCTGGTCAGGCCGTAATCATATCCAGCTATTCGTCAACGGCCGCACCATCCGCGACACGCGCCTGACTTTTGCCGTCGTGCAGGCCTATCACACGCTGCTGCCGGTCGGCCGCTTCCCCCTGGCGCTCCTGTTCATCGAGCTGCCGCCGGAAGAGGTGGACGTCAACGTTCATCCCACGAAGGTTGAGGTGCGCTTTCGGGATGAGGGCGCGGTATTCGGCGCGGTGCAGCGGGCGGTGCGCGCGGCGCTGGTTGAAACCTCGCCCGTTCGCGGAGCGAGCGGCTGGCCGTTTGGGTCGTCCTCGCCTTCGGGCTGGGGTAGCTTTCGACCCGGGAGCGACACCGACGGAATGCCATCCACGCAGCTCGACATCCCCTGGCAATTGCGCGGGCCGGAGCCGGAGCGCGCCGACGGCGACATAGATTCACCGGCTGTGCCGCTGCCGGGAACCGACTCGTCGCGCCTGCCGATCATGCGCGTGATCGGCCAGGTTGGGGCCGCCTATATCATCGCCGAAGGGCCTGATGGGCTGTACCTGATTGACCAGCATGCGGCCCACGAGCGTATCCTGTATGAACAGTTTCTGGCCCAGCGGCAGGGGCAGCGCGTGGCTTCACAGGGATTGGTCGCTCCGGCGACGGTCTATTTGTCGCCATCGCAATCCCATCTGGTGGAGGAGCAGTCAGACCTGCTGGCCTCGCTGGGGTTCGAGATCGAATCATTCGGCCCGAACGCCTTTCGGATGCGGGCCGTGCCCGCCATTCTGAGTCGCGCCGATCCGGCGGCGGCATTGGCGGCCGTCGTCGCCGATCTGGAAAATGAGACCACGCCCTTGAAGTCGGAGACGGAGGCGCTGGTCATCAAGCGGGTGTGCAAAACGGCGGCGGTGAAAGCCGGACAAACGCTCAGCCCGCAAGAGATGGAAGCGATGATCCTGCAACTCGAGGCGTGCGATGTGCCCCACACCTGCCCTCACGGACGGCCGACGCTCATCCATCTGTCGGCCGCGCTGCTCGCTCGCCAGTTTGGTCGAACCTGATCAGGATTCTCGCGCGCGGTATTCCAGCCGCCAACCACCCATGCGGCCGTCGGCGCAAAGCTGTGGCTCAAGTCCGGCGACCGATACTTCGTCCTCCGCGATGGCCACCGAGTAGATCGCCCCTTGCTTCATCGTGAAATCGGCATATCCGGGGCCTTGGTTGGGGGTGAAGCCGGTGAAGAACGAGTCGCGGCCGTCATCCCAGAACACGGTGATCGCCACGCCTGCTTGTGGCTGGCCATTATTTCCGATGATATTGATTTCAATGCGATCGGCGTCATCACCGGCCGAGCAGAACACAACCCGTTCGGTTAACTCAAACTGACCTTTCGCCGCGGGAGTTGCCGTTATATCGGCACTCGTGGGGACGGATGAAGCCGAGGGGGTGGCCGAGGGAATGCCGGCCGGTCGGGCCAGCAACTTCACGATTGGCGCGCCAATTGTTAGCCCCTCGGCCAGCCCGATAAGATTGTTCGCGGTAACCGATGGCCTTTCTTTGGTCAGATCGCTTGCGATCATTTCTACCAGCGTTCCCTCCGCCGCCGGCCCCAGGCCATTCAGACGACGCGCGGCCGCATCCCGATCGCCATCGGCGGCAAAGCTGTCGGCGATGAGCCGGATAACCAGTTCGCGCTCGGTTGGGCTTAGGCGATCCGGAGTTACGCCGGCCGGTTGCATGGGGGCTACCAGCCAGGCAAATGCCAGCCCGGCCATGATGCCGGCGACGCAAAAAACAAGGAAGATCAACAAGACAGGGGGACGGCGCATGAGCTTATTCCATGGGAGTCGGCATGGTGGCGTGCAGCTCCAATTCGGCCGCCAATTTCTGCAAGCCGGATAACGCTATTTGATTGTCTTCGGCGGCGGTGAAGGCGTTGAGCAGGGCGACCGACGCCGAATCGCCAAGCCGGGCGAGCCGGCCGCGAGCGAGTTCCAGATTGCCGTCGGCTTCATACGCGGTGGCGACCATGAGCGCATAATCGATCTGGGCGTCCGCGGTCAGCAGATCGGGCGTGACGTCAACGTATTCTACCGGCCAGATCACCCAACCGGCCAGAAGGCCCAGGCCGATACCGATCACCAGCCCCAATATTGCCGCCCATCGCATCCTTAAGCCACCTCGCGCCTAAATGAAAACGGCTCCCGAACGGAGCCATCGCTTGCCCGCCTTCGGGGCGAGACCTATAATTATGTCAGCTTGATGCCGAAGGTGGGAATCGAACCCACACTCCTTTCGGAACACGATTTTGAGTCGTGCGCGTCTGCCTGTTCCGCCACTTCGGCATGGCTTATCAAGGGCGGAGTATAGACCAAGGCCCGGTTTCTGTCAATCGCACCCGGCCTGAAAACGATGAACGAAGAGACACTCATTCACCAGGCTCAGGAAGGGGATATCGTTGCCTTCAACCGGCTGGTGGTGCAACATCAGGAGCTGGTCTTCAACGTGGCCTACCGCATCATGGGCGATCCGGCGGTGGCTGAAGACGTGGCTCAGGAGACGTTCATCACCGCTTACCAGAGTTTGAAGAGTTTTCGCGGCGGAAGCTTCAAGTCCTGGCTGATCCGCGTTGCCACCAACCGCTGCTACGACGAGCTACGCCGCCGCAAGCGCCGGCCGCAGACCTCGCTCGACGAGATCATGGATGAGAATGAGTCCTTTGCCTTTCTGCGCAGCCCCAACGAAGGGCCGGAAGCGCATCGGCAGCGCGTTGAGTTGGCGCTGGTGATCGAGCACTGTTTGAAGGGCCTGCCCGACGACCAACGCATTGTGACCGTCCTGGGTGACGTCGAGGGCTATGACTATCAGGAGATCGCCAATATTACCCGCGTATCGCTGGGAACTGTGAAATCACGCCTGAGTCGGGCGCGGGCCAAGCTGCGCGACTGTTTGCAGCAATTCGGCGGGGAACTATTGCCGTCCGCATATCGTCTGGATACAAGAGAAAGTTAGGCGGACTATCATGTTTGATTTTTTGCGAGATCGCGGATCGACGGCTGAGGAAAAACGTCTGGAGGTGCTGGGCGCCTATCTGGATGATGCCCTCACGGCCGCCGAGCGCGTCCATCTGGAAGGGCAATTGGCCGCCGACGCGAGCATGCGCGAGGAGCTGGAGCGGTTGCGCGTGTTCAAGATGCAAATGCGGGCGATGCCGCGACGACGTGTACCGCGCAGCTTCGCGCTTGATCCGTCACTCTATGCCCGACCCAAGCAGCAGCCTCTGATGCAGCTCTATCCGGTCTTGCGCGGGGCCACGGCACTGACGGCGTTCTTCCTGATCTTCACCCTGGCTTTGGGTATGTTCCGGGGTCAGTTCGCCGGCGGCGTAGCCGGGTCGGCGCCACAGGCGGCTACGGCGGGTGTTGTTGAAGAAGAAGTTGCCGCTTTCAGCGTGGCTGAGAGCGCCCCACAGGTCGCCACGGTCGTCACAAATGAAGAAGCGAGAGTGATGGCGACGTCCGCCCCCGAGATGGAAGCCGCCCCGGCCGATCTGGCTGCTCCCGCCGCCGTTACCGAGGCCGAATCGGCCGAATTGTCTGCCCCGGCGGAAGGAGCGGCCGCGGTCGAGGCTGAGCCGGCCCAGACTGAATTGCCGGAGACGGATCTGGGGGCTGCAACGGCGCCTGAAGAGACGGCCGACACGACCGGAGAAACGTTGCTTGCGCCTGCGCCGGCCGGTGCTGGAGTCGAATCCTCTGCTATAGCGACTGATTCTGAACAGGCCGCACCGGCAGCGGCCCATCGCAGCAGGATCGATGCCTATCTGTTGCCGATCCAGATTTTGCTGGCCATCCTGTTTGTCTTGCTGCTGGCCTTCTGGCTGATCGCCCGCCGTCGAGCGCGGCAATTCCAGCGTGATGGTTGATTCACCCGTGAGTATGCCGGCTGCGAGTGCCCCCGAATGGTTCGCCTTTTGCCCGCGCTGTGGGTCGCCCATGCACACCCAACAAGTCGCGGATAAGCCCCGCCGCGTGTGCCCCGCCTGCCGCTACGTTTACTTCACCGATCCGAAGGTTGGCGTGGGTGTCGCCGTCGTCGAGGACGGCCGGTTGTTGCTCATCAAGCGGGCGATGAATCCCGAACGCGGCAAATGGAGCCTGCCGGCGGGCTTTATCGATCAGGGGGAAGACCCGAAGGATGCGGCGGCGCGCGAGGCTCTGGAAGAAACGGGGCTGATCGTGCGAATAGAGAACGTGCTCGATGTCTTCCACAATCCACCGGGGGCGGGCGGGGCGTCGGTGTTTATTCTGTATCGCGCTCAAATCATCGGGGGCGAACTGGCGGCGGCCGACGATGCGGCCGATGCCGGTTTCTTTGCTCTCGATCAGTTGCCCGAACTTGCCTTCGCCAGCACGAAAGCGGCCGTCGCCCGTTTACTGGCGTGACGCCGGCCTCAGAACACCATCTTGTAGTGGCGATGGCGCTTGTACCATTGGATTCCCATCGTCTCCATGTCGGATCGACTGTTGAAGTTCGTCTCGTTGACCTGAACGATATCCATGTGCTTGAACCCGTGGGCGACGATGGTGTCGCGCAGTTCGGTGTAGAGCACCGCGTTGGCCCCCAGACCGCGGTATTGAGGTAGCAACCCCAGGCCGTTGATATTGACCCAGTCGGTCTTTTGGCGGTCGCGCAGGATGTGGAACCAGCCGAACGGGAAAAGGCTGCCGCCCGCTTTCTGCAGTCCGGCCGACACGTCGTGATAGGCGATCAGGAAACCGGCGATCTCGTCATCCTTCATCACCAGTTTGATCAGCGAGGGATCGATGATCATCAACAGGGAGTTGATAACCGCTCGCGTCTCGGCTTCCGACGGGGGGAAGAAACTGTGCAGGCCGCTCATCGCCTCGCGGTGAACGGCCATCGCTTGTGGAATCCATTGTCGAATCTCATCTTTCGAGGCAAAGGTCTTGATGGAGAAGCCACGCTTGGCCTTTACTTTGGCGGCGATATCGTAGAGGCGGGGGGGCAGCTCATGATCACCGCTCGCGTAGCCGGAGAGGTAGTCTGTGTCCTTCCCAAAGCCGGAATCCTTGATGAAGGCGTCGTAGTAGGGATAGTTGTAGGGGATGGTCATGGCCGGGCGATGGTCGAAGCCTTCTACCAGGACGCTGCCGTCGATCCCGATCACCCCGCGCGGCCCGATGAGCGTGTCGAGGTGGTGTTCTTTGGTCCACTCGATCGCCTTTTTCAGCAACAGTCGTGCCACGTCGATATTTTCGACCACCTCGAAGTAGCCGAAGAATGCGGTCTTCGTGTTGTGGAACTTGTTGAAGCTGCGGTTCTCGAGCATGGCGATGCGGCCGAGCACTTGATCCCGTTCCTCGACGACAAAGAAGTCGGCGCAGGAATGCTCATAGAATGGGTGCTTTGTACTGTCAAGAATCCTCATCGCCTCGGAGCGAAACGGCGGCACCCACAGCGGGTGACCCTTGTACAGGTCGAATATAAAATCGACAAAGCGAGCGCGCTCGCTTTTCTGCGTGGTGTCCAGTTTACGAATTTGCATGGTCGGGTTGGGTTGTGTCTACGCGGCGCAGTTTCTTCATGGCTGCCAGTTCGCTGGGATAAATGCGCTTGATCCCGTCGCCCATGGCCATTTCAATGTCCCGAATGTTGCGGACGAGATTGTGAAAGCCCATCACCTCGACCGAGGCGGCCTGATCGGAACCCCACATCGCACGATCAAGCGTGATGTGGCGTTCGACGAAAGTTGCGCCAAGCGTGACGGCCGCCCATGTGGGGGCCAGGCCGACTTCGTGGCCGGAATAGCCGATCGGGATATCAGGATAGGTCGCCTTTAGCGCCGGTATCATCCGCAGGTTCAGCTCTTCGGGCGGGCACGGGTAGGCGGATGTTGCGTGGGCGATCATGAGATCATCATGCCCGGCTACGTCTACCGCGGCCTGAATTTGCCACATCTCCGACATGCCGGTGGAGAGCATGAGCGGCCGACCGGTATCCTTCATCTTCCGCAGCAAAGGCAAATCCGTCAGCGTCGCCGACGCGACCTTGTACATGGGTGTGTCGAACTGTTCCATGAAATCGACGGCCGCCTCATCCCAGCAGGAGACGAACCAGTCCAGATTGCGCGCCCGGCAGTAACGGTCGATGGTGCGATATTGTTCGTAGGTGAACTCCATCCTGTGCCGGTATTCGAGATAGGTAATCCGGCCCCAGGGTGTGTCGCGCTCGATGTTCCATTGATCGCGCGGGACGCAAAGCTCGGGCGTGCGTTTCTGGAACTTGACGGCATCGGCCCCGGCAAAGATGGCCCCGTCGATCAGCTTGCGGGCCAGGTCCAGCGAGCCGTTATGGTTGATGCCGATCTCGGCGATGATGTAGACCGGCTCGCCGTCACCGATGGTGCGGCGGCCTGTTTTAATTTTGGTGGAACTTGTCATAGATAATTTATTCTCCTGGTGCGGCCGATTCGGCGCGCGCGGCGATGATGAGTTCGGCTACTTCGCGGAAGGCGCCATATCCACCTTGGTTGGCGCAGATATAATGGGCCACAGCCTGGGCGAATGACGTCGCATCGGCCGGACAGGCGGCCAGCCCAACCTGCCTCATGATCTCAACGTCGTTGGTGTCGTCGCCGATATAGGCCACCTGATCCGGTTTCAATTTCAGCCGGGACAAAATATCTTGCAGCACGGCGGGCTTGTCCTTGATGCCCAGATGCAACTCGGTGATGGCGAGCTTCTCGGCGCGACGCTGCACCGGGCCGGAAAATTCGCCGGTGATGATGCCGACATCCACGCCGGTGAATTTGCGCAGGCGCTCGACGCCCATGCCGTCGCGGATGGAAAAGCGTTTCAATTCCTCGCCCGCGGCGGAATAGTATACCCCGTTGTCCGTCAGCACGCCGTCGCTGTCGGTGAGCAGCAGGCGGATGGCTTGTGCGCGGCGGGTCAGCTCATCCGGCGGGATCGTTGTTGTTGGAGCGTTTGTCATTCGCCGGCGTCCATTATTGGTGACCGTCCGCTTACCATGCCGTCCACCCGCCGTCGACGACCAGATTGGCCCCCGTCATGTAGGCCGAGGCGTCGCCGGCCAGAAAGAGGAGCGCTCCCTGATAGTCGGCCGGCGAGGCCATGCGGCCGAGCATCGTCCGTGCGGAGTAGTTATGGATGAAATACTCCTGCTGATTGTTCTCGACGCCGCCGGGTGATAGCGTATTGACCCGCACGCCGGCCTCTCCCCAGTAGGCGGCCAGGAATTTGGTGAAGGCGATGACCGCGCCTTTGGTCGTGGGGTAAGCGGGTGATTTATAAAACGGCTGCCGGCCGTCGGGCGTCCTGTACAGCGATTGATCGGGGGCCACCATGCCGTAGGTCGAGGCGATATTGATGATGCTGCCCTTGCCCTGCCGGGCCATCGGCGTGCCGAGGATTTGCGAGCACAGGAAAACGCCGGTGACGTTGGCCTCAAGTGACTTCTGCCACATCGCCAAAGGGTAATTCTCAAAGCGAGATTGCTCGGCGGCCATGGCCGGATTCTCGAACATGTCGTTGATGGCCGCGTTGTTGACCAGCACGTCCAGATGGCCGAAACGGGCGAGGGCCGCATCGCGCAGGGCGGCGATTGATTCCGGGTCGGTCACGTCCAGCGCCAACCCAAGCGAGGGGGTCGGCAGCCCGGCGGCGAACTCGGCCGAAGCGCCGGCGTCGAGGTCGGCGACGACGACATTGGCCCCAAACGCGGACAGCGCTTCGCAATGCTTGCGGCCGATTAGCCCCAACGCTCCGGTGACGACGGCCGTCTTGCCCTCAAGAGAGAAGAGAGTTGTGTCGATCATGTTGATGAAACTTATTATCAGTATTCAGTAGATCAGTGTTCAGTGGATCAGTGTTCAGTAGATCAGTATTCAGTGGATCAGTGTTCAGTGGATCAGTATTCAGTGGATCAGTATTCAGTAGATCAGTATTCAGTGGATCAGTATTCAGTGGATCAGTGTTCAGTGGATCAGTATTCAGTGGATCAGTGTTCAGTGGATCAGTATTCAGTGGATCAGTGTTCAGTGCCCTGTTTCGCCTAATCTGTTGCCCTACTGTCCTACTGTCCTACTGTCTTACTGTCTTACTGACCTACTGTCTTACTGTCTTACTGACCCACTGACCCACTGACCCACTGACCCACTGACTTACTGACCTACTGACCTACTGATCCACTGATCCACTATCACCGCGCCGGCTTCAGGTTAAAGCTGTCGGTGCGGCGGAACACCGGCTGAACCGGCGTGCCGCGCAGGCGAGCCGCGATGTCGCCCGCTTCGAGCGCTGCCTTGAGTTCGG
>DAOMSB010000005.1:0-90874 GCA_035446145.1 Promineifilum sp. (SeqCode)
CCAAGGCGTTCGCCGCCGATATGGCCATGAAGGTGACGACCGACGCCGTGCAGGTATTCGGCGGATATGGCTATATGTCCGAGTACCCGGTCGAGAAGCTGATGCGCGATATCAAGATATACCAGATTTACGAGGGCACCAGCCAGATTCAGCGCAATATCATTGTGCGTGAACTGTTCCGCAGCCGCTAATGGGACGCCGCGCGGCGTTGCCCGCGACAGATGATCAATGAAGCCCCTCGGCCGTTTTGGCCGAGGGGCTTTTATTTTGCAAGTATCGTATTGGTTCCACCCGAATCATATTCACGGGCTGTGGAGTCGCGGCGTGATTTGTCATACCCTTGTCATAAGAATGGGCGACGGATGTCACTGATGGCCGAAAGCGGATTGACTCTATGCCAATCCTACGTAAAATCGTGTTAGATGCATAGATTTACATAGATTTTGGGTGTTTTGATTCATGGAGCTATCACACGACGAAACTTGGCTCACGCTCAGCGAAGCGGCCGAACTATTGAACGTTCACCCCACCACGTTGCGACGATGGTCTGACAGCGGCGATATCCCCACGCTGGTGACCCCCGGGGGCCACCGGCGGTTTGCCGCGACCGATCTGGCGCGATTCGCGCGCGAGCGTAGCGCTCTGCGCAATGTGAACAGCCTGACCGGCTTGTGGGCGACGAAGGCGCTGGCTTATACACGCCAGGAGACGATGGCTGACCGGAAGGAAGGCTGGCTGACCTATTTCGATGAAGAAGCCCGAAATCAGAACCGGAAACTAGGCCAGCAACTTATGGGGTTGACACTGCAATATCTTTCCAGCGAATCCAGCGAGGAAGCCGGCGCTTCGATTCTCGAAGAGGCCGGGCGAATCGGCCGGCTGTATGCTGAAAATGCCAGGAACCAGGGATTGCCCCTGCGCGCCACGCTGGAGGCGTCGATCTTTTTCCGGGATAGCCTTATCGAGACGGCCCTGCAGTTGCCTGAGTCCGCCAACATCAGGCCCGAAGCGAACATGCGGCTGCTTCGTCGGGTGAACGATTTGCTTAATACGGTTCATCTGGCTGTGGCCGATGTGTATGACCAGGAAGTCTCGGAGCGGGCATCTACGCAATTGGGAGATGCGCTGTAATGACCGGCCCTGTTACCCTGTGGATCGTTGTGGCTATCCTCGCTCTGGCGACCGTCATGTTTGTGGTGCGCCGGGTTTCCACGCCGCGGCCGCTACCCGTTATGGATGAACGTGTGGCTGGATTGACGGCCGCCGGCTTTCTACCGCTTGTCGATTGCCCGCGCGGCCGGGATGCTTGCCTGCACTGTCTGTTGGTCGATCATTGTGTGGTCCATCGCCTGCTTGAGTTAGGGTTGACACCGGGCACGAGGGTCCGAGTGGTTCAGGATGCCGGTGGCCCGATGTTGCTGTCGGTTCGCGGCTCGCGCGTCGCGTTGGGGCGGGACCTGGCTGCGCGCGTCTGGGTCGAATTGCCCGACCGGGAATCCGGTAAAGTTTCCTGCGGATAAACCTTCGAAGACGCCATTCCGTAATGACGCCTCACCTGCTCTCCACCGAATCGAACGTATTATCAGTCGCTTTGGCCGGGAATCCCAATGCCGGTAAAAGCACGCTCTTCAACGCGTTGACCGGCGCACGCCAGCACGTCGGCAATTGGCCCGGCAAGACGGTTGAGCAGAAGACCGGCGAATTTGCGCGCCATGGCCGTCGAATAGCCATTACTGATTTGCCCGGCACGTATAGTCTCAGCGCCTACACGATGGAAGAGCTTGTGTCGCGCGATTATCTGCTCGATTCACGCCCGGATGCGATCATCGCTGTGGCTGACGCCACTAATCTGGAACGCAATTTGTATCTGATCGTGCAATTACTTGAACTGGAACTGCCCACGGTGGTGGCTCTGAACATGATGGATGTCGCCGCGAAGCAAGGGCTGCAAATCGACATTCCTGAATTGAGTTGCTCCCTGAATGTGCCGGTTATTCCTTCTATCGCTCGCCAGGAGAGAGGGATCGATGAGATTGTGGCGGCCGTTTCCCATGCCTCGACTTTACCGACTTCCGCCTGCTCCCTCGATTACGGCGAGGCGATCGAAAGAGCCATCGCCAGCCTGCTGGTGATTATCAACGACTATATCGCCATCAGGGAATATTACGCGCCGCGCTGGCTGGCGGTGCGCCTTCTGGAAGGGGATGTCGATGTCGCGGCGCGTCTTTCGGGCTTGCCTGGTGGCTCTGAGCTTCTGCCGGCCGCGGGCAAACGGCGCGCGGAGTTGGCCGCCGCGCTTGGGGAAGATATCGATCTGTTCATAGCCGATCGGCGGTATACCTGGATTCATAATCTGGCGGGGCGTGTGGTGCGCGCTGGTTCAGCCCACACTATGTCAAACTCCGACCGTATCGATCATGTCATGACCGATCGCCGGTTGGGCATCCCCATTTTTATGCTGGCGATGTGGCTGGTTTTCAAGATCACCACCGATCTTTCTGCCCCGTGGGTTGACTGGATCGACGGCGTTCTCAGTGGCCCCATCAGTCGCTGGATTATGACGGTTCTTGACGCGATAGGCCTTGGAGAGACATGGGTAGCCTCTCTGCTCATAGACGGCGTGATTGCCGGAGTTGGGGGTGTGCTGGTCTTTGTTCCGGTGCTGATGGCGCTCTACTTTGCGCTGGCTGTGCTTGAAGATTCCGGCTACATGGCGCGGGGGGCGTTCGTCATGGATCGCCTGATGAACCGCATCGGTCTCCATGGGCGCAGTTTTCTGCCGTTGATGGTCGGCTTTGGTTGTTCTGTGCCCGCTATTTATGCCACGCGCACCCTGACCAACGAGCGGGACCGCATCATGACCGGTTTATTGGTGCCGTTCATGAGTTGTGGCGCGCGCCTGCCGGTCTATGTTCTTTTTGCGGCTATATTTTTCCCCCGTTACGCCAGCGTCGTGATTATGGGGCTTTATCTGCTTGGCGTCATCATCGCCATTGGCGTCGGCTTGCTATTGCAGCATTCATTGCTACCCGCAGCCGCGGCGCCGGGCCTGGTGATGGAGTTGCCACCCTATCGACTGCCCACCGCGCGCGGCATCGGTGTCCAGATGTGGATTAGGACACGAGCCTTTTTGCAGCACGCGGCCTCGCTCATCCTTGTCACGACGATTGCCATCTGGTTTCTGACTGCCATCCCGGCCGGTGCGCACGGGACGTTCGCCAACGTAGCGATGGCCGATAGCGTTTTTGGTCGCGCCTCCAATGCCATGGCGTCGGTGCTGGAGCCGCTTGGTTTCGGCACGTGGGAGTCCGGTGGGGCGCTTATCAGTGGCCTGGTCGCCAAAGAAGTCGTTGTCAGCACGTTGGCGCAGACGTATGGCACAAGCGGCGCAATAGACGAAGCGAGGAGCGATACATTTTTGCAGGACCTGGGCGAGATAGTCACTTCGTTCTTGGGAGCGATACTCGATACCCTGAAAGCCATACCGGGATTGATTGGGATTAATTTATCCGTGGGCGATGATGAGGCCGTTCCAGGCCTGGCAGACGCCATCAGGGCGAGCTTTACAGAATCGAGCGGTGGGCATGCCGCCGCGGCGGGTCTCGCCTTCATGGTCTTCGTGCTGCTCTATACGCCCTGCATGGCCACTATCGCCGCCATGCGCCACGAATTGGGCACTCGCTGGATGTGGCTGAGCTTCGTTGGACAATTGGCGATAGCCTGGCTGGCGGCCTTTTTCGTCTTCCGCCTGGGCGTTTGGGTTGGAGGTCTCTGATGTTGCGTGAGGTGTTGCAAGCGGTTGAAGCGGCCGAAGGGCCTGTCACTTTGACTGAATTAAGCCGGCAGTTAAACCTCGACCCTCGTGTGCTGGACGGGATGCTGGAACATTGGTCTCGCCGCGGCAAGCTGGTCGTGAATAGCGAAACGGCCATGGCCTGTGCCGGCGGATTGAAAGAGCCGGGGCATTGTAGTTGCGGTTCTTCCGCGAGCGGCGATGGATGCCCCTTTATAGCACGTTTGCCGAAAAGTTATGCGGTATTTACGCCAACTGAATTCGATGTAGAATTGCGTTGAGATATGGAACAATCTACCTCTGTTAACAAGACCGCCGTCGCGGACAAGACAAAAACCCGATCTGTTTCGTTCAAGAGTGTCGCTCTCCCGGCCGAGCACGGAAGTTGGAGCCTGGTTTCCGAGCCTATTGTTCTGGGAATGCTCGTCGCGCCCACATGGGCGGGGCTGGCGCTGGTGATCGCCGCGTTTTTCATTTTCCTGTTCAATCGCCCGTTCAAGGTTTACTGGACTGATCGCCGCCGTGGGCGCTTCTACGAGCGAACCGCGATGGCTCGCCGCTACGCCCTCATCTTTGGGGCGGTCGCTTTGGTGGCGGCGATTGCTGCCTTTGCTCTGGGGGGATGGCGGCCGTTCGTGCCTTTCCTCCTGGCCGCGCCGCTCCTGCTCGTCTTCATGATCTATGATCAGCGGCCGGGCCGCCATTGGCAGGCGGAGCTGGCTGCGCCGGTCGCGTTTGCCGCGCTGGTGATGTCGGTCGCTCTGGCCGGCGGCTATTCATGGGTTGTCGGGTTGGCCTTGTGGGGATTCATGAGCCTCCGCGCCGTGCCGGCCGTCATGTTCGTTCGCGCGCGAATAAAACTCGACAAGGGCAAACCCGTATCTGTGTGGGGGACAATCGGCGCACACATCGCGGCCGTTGTGCTTGTTAGCCTCTTCGTTTGGCTGGGGTGGCTGCCGATGACGGCCGCCATCGCGATGGCCATCCTCCTCGGGCGGGCGATATGGGGCTTCTCCAATTATCGCTGGCGTTCTTCAATGAAAGCGCTGGGCTTTCTGGAAACCGGCTTTGGCCTGCTGGCCGTCTTCCTGGTGGCTATCGGTTTCTGGCTCCAGTAAATTAGCCGATCTGTTCTCGAGCCAATCGTAATTGTTCGGCCAGCGCTCGGGGTGCGGTGCCGCCGGGAACGCCGCGCGCGGCCAGGGCGGCAGGTACGCTCAGTACCGCTGGGGCATCCTCGCCGAAGTGGAGAGAAATAGCCTGAAGGTCGGCGGCGGTCAGGTCGGTGAGCGTCATCCTTCTCTCTTCGGCCAATCTCACGGCCTGGCCCACGGCATGATGCGCCTCGCGGAAGGGCAGGCCGCGACGTACCAGATAATCGGCCAGTTCCGTCGCCAGTAACCCCGCTTCCAGTTGGGCCGCCATGCGCTCCGGCCGTAGCTCCAGCGTGCCGATCAGCCCGGCCATGACCGGCAGGGCGAAGTCAAGCGTGTCGAACGCGTCGAATACCGGCTCCTTGTCTTCCTGCAGATCCTTGTCGTAGCTTGACGGCAAACCCTTAAGCGTCGCCAGAAACCCGGTCAGATGGCCGATGAGGCGGCCGCTCTTGCCCCGCGTGAGTTCCAGCGTGTCGGGGTTCTTCTTCTGTGGCATGATGCTGGAGCCGGTGCTATAGGCGTCATCCAGGCTGATAAAGCCGAACTCCGCGCTGCTAAACAGGATTAGCTGCTCCGACAGGCGGCTGAGGTGAACCCCGATCAGAGCAGCGGCGAAAAGAAATTCGGCCGCGAAATCCCGGTTGCTGACCGCATCCAGACTGTTGGGAGTGATGGAATGAAAGCCCAGACGCTTCGCCAGGCTCTCGCGATCAATTGGAAACGCGGTGCCGGCCAGCGCCGCCGCGCCCAGAGGCAGAACGGCCGCGGCATGACGCACGGCCTCCAGTCGCTCGCGATCGCGAACAAGCGGCCAGAAATGGGAGAGGATCCAATGCCCCCATGTGACAGGCTGCGCGTGTTGCAAATGGGTGTAGCCCGGCATGGGCAGATTGAGCGCTAATTCAGCGGAGTCAGCCAGGCTCGCTTGCAGCCTGGCGAGGTGGGCGTCGAGGATCGCGCAGGCGCGCATGACCCACAGGCGAAAGTCTGTGGCAACCTGATCGTTCCGGCTGCGGCCGGTGTGGAGCTTGCCGCCAACCGGCCCTGCGAGTTCGGTGAGGCGCCGCTCGACGGCCGAATGAATGTCTTCGTCCTCCGGCTGGATGACGAATGTCCCTTCGGCGAACTCAAGTCGCACCGCTTCCAGACCGTTGCTGAGCGCCTCCTGTTCTTGCGAGGTCAGCAACCCTGCTGCGGCCAGAGCCTCGGCCCAGGCAATGCTGCCGGTTATATCTTCATCATATAGCCGCGCGTCGAAGCTGATGCTGGCATTATAGCGATGAACCAGTGAGTTGGTCTGGCCGGTGAATCGACCGCCCCATAGCTTGCTCATAATATCTCGTTGTCGGAATGATCAAGCGCCGGCCCGGCATCAAGTGCGATAGTCCGCGTTGATCGTCACATAGTCGTGGGTCAGGTCGGTCGTCCAGATCGTGGCTTCTCCTGTTCCGGCGCCCAGATCGACATGGACGATGAACTCCGGCAGGGCGAAGACGGCCGCGGCGTCGCTCTCGCGATAATCGGTCGGCGTGCCGTTGCGCACGATGGCCAGCGGGTCACCGTCGGGCGCGGCAATCCATAACGCCAGGCGATCTTGCCGCAATTCGACGCCGCTGCGCCCTGTGGCCATCATGATTCGGCCCCAATTTGGGTCGCCGCCGGCAAACGCCGTTTTCACCAAGGGTGAAGTGGCGATAGTGTTGGCTATCTTTCGCGCATCGGCAGCTGTGGCCGCGCCGGTGACCTGCACCGTGACGACGCGGGATACGCCCTCGCCGTCCCGCACGATCATCATCGCCAGCGCGTGACAGAGTTCGCCGAGCGCCGTGCTGAAGACGACGCGGCTGGCCTCATCGTCGATCGTCACGCCGCTCGCGCCGTTTGCCAGGAGCAGGACGGTGTCGTTGGTGCTCGTGTCACCGTCGATGGAGATGGCGTTGAAGCTGCGATCGGCCGCCTCTCGCAGGAGCTCGTCCAGCATGGCGGCCGGGATGGCGGCGTCGGTTGTCAGCACGCACAGCATCGTCGCCATATCGGGGTGGATCATCCCCGCGCCTTTCGCCATCCCGCCCAGTATGACCCGACCACCGGGCAGATCGACCTCAAGGGCCATAAATTTCGGATGGGTGTCGGTGGTCATGATCGCCTCGGCCGCCGCGCGGCTGTTGGCGGATGACAGGCGCGAAGCGGCGGCATCGATCCCCGCTCCCACGCGATCCATCGGCAACGGGATGCCGATCACGCCAGTGGACATCACGAGATATTGCCCGGCGCTTCCGCCGACAGCACCCGCCGCGAGACGCTGCATCTCGCGCGCGTTGGCCAGACCTGGCTCGCCCGTGCAGGCGTTGGCGTTGCCGGCGTTGATGACCACGCCGCGAATCGCGGTGGAGTTGGCGGCCAGCGTCTCCCGGTCGACCAGGATCGGCGCGGCGGCCACCTGGTTGCGAGTGAAAATGCCCGCGGCCGAGCAGTCGCGGTCCGATATAACCAGTACCAGATCGGGCTTGCCCGACTGTTTGATTCCGGCGGCCACGGCCGCGGCGGTGAAGCCTTGGGGGCTGGTGACCCCACCCTCGTGTAACGTCTGATGTGTCATCTTTTCGTTTAATATTCCGTCCCGCGTGTTTGGGCCTTGTTCACTAAATTGGCCAGGGCCGGGAAAGGCGCGGGCACTCCTTATGATCATTCGAGCGTAAATGAACCGGGCAGGTTCTGGCCGCGCCAATGCGATGATCGTAGCATCGTCTTCATTGGTTTGCCAACGGCGTGGGTTCAGGTTGACCGTTAATGAGTATCAATGGGTTCTGTCTGTCGTCGTGCGGTCATTGATAGCCGATATAGTATCAACAAGGTCATGAAGGTCGCTGCCAGAAAGATGGGGATGGCTTCCAGCGACAGGCGTTGGGCCAGCACCCCCACCATGCCGGGGATGAGGGCCGACCCCAGCCCGCTGGCCGCCATCTGCATGCCGATGGTGTTGGCGGCATATTTCGCATCGACTCGGCTGCTGGTGCCGGAGATCAAGCCGGGGTAGACCGGCGCGACAGCCAGGCCTATTATCACTACTGCCAGCACATTCGCTGATTCAAACGGATTCCACCAGAGCAAGAGCGCGCCTAACAGGGCGAGAATTATCCCACCCCCGACAAGGACGTTTACCCCCAGGCGTTTAGCGAAGAGGCCCGCCAGGACGCGGCCGATCGTGAAGGTTGCCCAATAACTGCCGATCAGGAACCCGGCCAGCGCGGTTTCCATGCCGCGCGATTCAGTCAGAAGGCTGAACCCCCACGTTCCCAGCGAGACCTCAGCGCCGACGTAGAGGAAGAACAGCAACACGCTCAACCAGACCCTGGGCCGCCGCAAGGTCTCCGCCATGGGGGTTTTGTAGTCCGTAAGCCGTTTTTCCCCGTCGCTGCTCTTTTGGTCGCCCCACCAGGACAAGGTGAGCACAAAAGCGATTGCCATTGCCCATTGGAAACCGGCGACGATGCGATAGCCGACTCGCCATGAATCATAGGTGGTCAGGGCCATGGTCATGATGATCGGCCCCATCGTGATGCCGATGCCATAGCTGGCATGTAGCCATTGGACCAATCCTTCACTGAAGTGGGCGGCGGCATAGGTGTTCAGCCCGGCATCGATCGCGCCCGCCCCTAACCCGGCCACCACGCCCAACAGAACCATCATCCACCATTCGGGAACGATGGTGTAGCCCGCAAGAGCGAGACCGGTCAGAAAACAACTGGCGGCCAGAATCTTGCCGACCCCATACCGCCCCACCAGCGCCCCGCTCATGAAGCTGGAGATCATGTAACCGGATACGCTGCCTATCAGGAGCGTGCCCAGCATGTCGAGCGGAACGCCGAAATCCACGCGCATGGTGGGCCAGGCAATGCCCAACAAGCTGTCGGGCATGCCCAGTGCAATGAAGGCAACATAGGCCAGGATAACCGGCCCCAGCCGGGTGATGTTTCTCGAGCTTCCAGATGCGTTCATGACTGAGAATCGGTCAGGCCCTAATCCCGCTTGAACTTGGAGTAATCCGGCGCAGCATACCGCGTGCGGCCGCCGTCGCTGACTTCCATCATCGCCTTGACCTTCATCTGCAAACCGAAGAGGGTGATGAAACCCGCGGCGTCGGCCTGATCGTAGACGTCTTCCTGCCCGAAAGTGGCGAAATCCTCGCGATACAGGCTGTGGGGGCTATAACGCCCGGCGACGATGATATTGCCTTTATAGAGCTTGAGCTTCACCCAACCGGAGATCGTCTTTTGGGTCTCATCGACAAAGGCTTGCAGCGATTCCCTCAGGGTGTGATACCACATGCCGAAGTAGGTCAGTTCGGCATAACGCAGCGCCATCTGCTGCTTGAAGTGCATGGTCTCCCGATCCAGGCAGAGCGATTCCAGTTCGCGGTGAGCGGCATACAGAATGGTGCCGCCGGGCGTCTCGTAGACGCCGCGCGATTTCATCCCGACCAGGCGGTTCTCTACCAAATCGATGCGGCCGATGCCGTGCTTGCTGCCCAACTTGTTCAAAGTTTCGATGACCGCGGCCGGCGGTAACTGAACGCCGTTGACCGCTACCGGCATGCCCCGTTCAAACGTGATCTCGACGATTTCCGGCTCGTCGGGCGCGTTCTCCGGCGACACCGTCAACTGGAACATCGCTTCTTCGGGCGTGTTGGCCGGGTCTTCGAGGATGCCGCCCTCGTGGGAGAGGTGCCACATGTTCGCGTCGCGGCTGTAGATCGACTTCTCGGTTTGCGTCACCGGCACGTTATGGGCGCGGGCATAGGCCAGGGCGTCTTCACGCGAGCGGATGTTCCACTCGCGCCAGGGGGCGATCACCTTCAGTGTTGGGTTGAGCGCTTTGTAGGTCAATTCGAAGCGTACCTGATCATTGCCCTTGCCGGTGCAGCCATGAGCCACAGCATCAGCGCCCTCGGCCTCGGCCACGGCCACCTGCCACTTGGCAATCAACGGTCGGGCGACGGAAGTGCCGAGCAAATACTGGTGCTCATAGACAGCGCCGGCTTGCATCATCGGGATGAGAAAATCTTTGGCGAATTCGTGGCGCAAATCCTCGACGATCACCTTGCTGGCGCCGCTGGCCAACCCTTTCTCTTCCAGCCCATCGAATTCATGGTCGCCTTGCCCGATATTGGCGCAGAAGCAGATGACCTCACAGCCATAATTCTCACGCAGCCAGGGGACGATAACCGAGGTGTCGAGGCCCCCGGAATAGGCGAGGACGACTTTCTCTACAACCGGTTTGGACATTGATTTTTCTCCTGCAGATAAATGATGTGGTTTTTTGATGGGGGCTTGATGCTCGATAGCGAGAGGTGTGGGTCGCCGGTCGCTTGCGGAAGGGGAATGTTCCATCGGGCCAAGTGGGTGGGCCAGATTCAGCACGACGGCCGTTTCGTCACAATTGTCGATCAGGGGGCAGATGCTGCAATCGCGCCACACCTTTTCAGGGAAGCGTTCGCGATTGGTGATATGGAATCCGGCTCGTTCGAAGAAGCGGACGGCGCGAGTCAGGGCGAACAACGTCTCGACGTTTCGGTGACGGGCTTCCAAAATGAGCGCCTTAACGAGCGTGCTGCCCCACCCGCCGCCTTTGGCCCGGTCATGGACGGCCAGAGACCGCACCTCGGCCAATACCGGCGAATAGGCAAACAACGATACACAGGCGACGATCTCGCCGGTCTCATCCTTGGCGATGAGCCAATCGTCGAGGGTGTCGCGGATCGACGCGGCTGTTCGCGGTAATAGATCTCCGCGGCGCGCATGTTCGTTTACCAAAAAAAGGATGCCCGGTACGTCTTCAGGCCGGGCGGGTCGGATATTCAAGTGACTCCGGTCAATAATAAGTAAGTTATAGCTAAAATGTAACGATACCCTACGAAAAAAGCCACTCTCTTGAGTGGCCTTCCGGTTAGCTGAGGGACGTGGATTCGAACCACGACTCACGGAGTCAGAGTCCGTTGTTCTGCCGTTAAACTATCCCTCAATGTGGCCGCATTATACCATTCGGACGATGGGTGGGCAAGAAATCAATGCCCGAACGGCGACATGCAGAGGAGCCTATAGTTGTTCGGCGCCTTCCAGCAATTCGGCGATGTGATCGGCGTAATGCCCGTAGGAATTGCCGATGATCCAGTTGTAGAACGGTTCCCCTTCGGTCCAGGCGAACCGTTGTGGATCGAACAGGTCTCCTTCGGGCGCGGTTTCGACGAGATGTAACAGCTCCTGGTAAGCTTCAAGCTCATTAACTTGGGCTATCCCCAGAGGCACGAGCTGGTTGTCTTCCAGGATACGCGCATTCAGTTCATCAAGCCCCAGGCTATCAATCGGATCGTCAGGCACGCTCCCATCGGCCAGAGTATTGTAGAGATTCACCACACGCCTCTCCCAAAAACCGATATGGGCGATGACATCCTTAACGGACCAGCCGTTCGGCAGCACCGGCTCGATCATATCGTGTTTATTGTAGCGGCCGAACGCACTACGAAGTTCCCCACGACCTGCGTGGATGTTCTTCAGCAACTCTTCGCGGTTCATGCTTGCGTCTCCTTTGGCTTGATCATCTTCAGCACGACCTTCATGCAAGTATAACGCTTTTCTGCCGGATTGTGAGCGTCGAGTTTTCATTGCTCAGTCGTAGTGAATCCCGCATCCTGTTTGGCCATCAGGGGTTTAGTATGTGGTAGAATAGACGATTATCTAACGTTAGGGTGGTGGAAAGCCACCATTTATATGGGAATTGAATGGCATTGTCATTGGTATCATCGAAAGCTCGACCTGTACCGATAGAGCATCGGAAAAACTTCAATCATTTCATTCTGGATATTGCCTGGTTTGGCGTCCTGAATGGTAGCGCTATCGCTTTCATCGCCGTCTATGCGACGCGCCTGGGGGCCAGTACTTTCCAGATAAGCTTGCTGAACGCTTCCCCGGCGGTCGTTAACCTGATGTTCGCCCTGCCCGCCGGGCGATGGTTACAGAATCAGCCTATCAGTCGGGCCACGTTTAATTCGTCGGTTATCCACCGCTGGTTCTATCTGGCGTGGATATTTCTTCCATTTTTCTTCGCCCCGCAGGAGCAGATTTGGTTGATCGTCCTGATGACGGTGCTGATGAGCATCCCCGGCACCGCGCTATCTATCGGCTTCAATGGTCTGTTCGCGGCCACCGTCCCGCCGGAGTGGCGCGCGCAAATCGTCGGAACACGCAACGCGGCCTATGCACTGACGTCGATTGTCGTCACATTGATTTGTGGCTGGCTGCTCGATGCGTTGCCGTTTCCCCTCGGCTATCAGGTCGTCTTTCTAATCGGCTTTATTGGCGCGGCCATGAGCAGCTTGCATTTGTGGTTTGTTCGCCCGGTCGACGAGCACCGCAAGCCGGGCAACGGCAAGAGCCTGGGCGACTGGGCACAACCGGGGGCGATGAGCATGTGGCAAGGTCTGCGCGCGACGGTGGGATTGCGCTTCCTGATGCGCCCCAGATCGCTGAATAGTCACTGGTTTAACCCGATCAAGGATCTGCATTTCCGCAAGGTTCTGGTTTTTGTTTTCGTGGTTCACCTGACGCTTCATCTGGCTGTGCCGCTGTTTCCTATTTATCTCGTTCGCGAGATGGGGATGAGTGATCAGGTGATTGGACTGGGAAATAGCATCTTTTATGTGGCGCTCTTCATGGCGTCGACTCGCCTGGATGCGGCCACGCGGCGGTTGGGAAACAGAAAGACGATGGCGCTGGGCGTGATCATCATCAGCCTCTATCCGGCATTCCTGTCCGTGGCCGATGGCGCCACGCTATACCTGGTCGCTTCGATCATGGGCGGAGCCGGCTGGGCGTTCGCCGGGGGCGCGGTGGGCAACTATGTCCTGGAAAAGACGCCCGATGGCAGCCGCCCCTCTTATCTGGCATGGTACAACATGTCCCTGCAGGCGGGAGTCCTGATAGGGGCGCTCGTCGCGCCGGTGCTGGCCGGTTGGTGGGGACTGGCGATAGGGCTGGCGTTTGCCGCCGCGACCCGATTCTTCACCGGCCTGGCGATCTGGCGTGCGCGAGATTAACCCCGCCTCAGCGCACGACCAGGATAGCCCGACCTACATCCAGCACGAGTTCGTGAGCCAGATCGTTGAGCAAGAAGCGCGGCAATCGCGCGTCGCGATGCACGCCGATGACGACCAGATCGTAGTCGTCTGAGCGTGCCTCGTCGACGATCTCATCGACTACCAGCCCATGCCTGACCTTGGCGTGTAATTCGACCTCCATCGGCTTGAGGTAGTCGAGGTCCTTCTCCAGGATAGCCCCCTCCGGTGCACCGGATTCGATGAGCTGTTCGGCCGTGTACTGCAGATCTTCGCCCCGCACGCCGGGGGCAGCGCTGATCTGTGACATGACATGGAGAACAGTTACATCGGTGGCGCCTTTCAGGATCGCCGGGAGATGCATGCTGAACAGTTTGAGAAGGGAGGGGGATTGCGCCCCGCTATCGCAGATGAGGATCCGGTGCAGAGGGCGCGCCTCGCGCTTGGCGATCAGGACAGACAGAGAAGTGCGGGCGACGACCTTTTGCGTGACCAGGCCACGAATGCGCGATAAGAGTGGTCTGGACACCCGCTGGCCCATCATGATGAGATCGTAATTACCCGTGTCGCCCTCGCGAACGATCTCCTCCCATGGCTGCCCAATGCGCGTTATGTACTGCACGTTCGTCAGGACGGGATCGAGTGATCTGGCCGCATGAGCCAGGATTTCATCCCCTTCCTGCTGTTCTTCGGCATGCTTAATCACAGTCAGAACGGTCGGGCTGACCGGGGTAGACTGTGCCAGCAGCATCAGTTGATGAATTGCGATTTCTGTTTGCCCTGGGCCTCCAGTGGCGAGCAAGACACGCATAAGGGTATCCCTCATTGATCTCCTCGCGGCGATTTGAATTGTGCCGCGAGTGATTGGTGAAATATTAACATACTTATCGGTTGCCTGAGTAGGGGATTACGCCCCCTGTCGGGCAATTTGTCGTAAGTTCATGCCCTGATCCCTAGATGAGAACCAGGACCAGCGGGATGATAAATATCGCAAACATGAATAATGCCAGATTGCGGTTCTTTATTGTCACCCAATGGACAAACCGGAGGGAGGCACGTTCATAGCGACGGAATACCGTGAGCAGGATGATGAGTGACGTGATGGCGACGGCCAGCATCTGGGCCATGACGACTGTGATGGCTGCAGGATTATTGAGCAACACGGCGGCCAGCAAGGTGTCGATGAACGTCGTGATGTTGGCCCCCATGATATAGGGGATGACATTTTCCCGACGGATAAACCCGCGATGGCTGAGCGGGACCAGGATGCTGAGCGAAACACTCACCGACATCGAGACCAGTGTGACCGCCGCGCCCAACAGGAACATGATCATCGGCTGATAGACCAAACGCGAAACGCGGCCTACCTGGCTTTCCTTGATGGCCATTTCGGGCAGACATCTGTCAAACAGGTTAAAGGTGATCAGGATAATGCCCATGCCGACGAGGAACAACGCCCACGTTGGCAATATGCTCTGAAAGAACGCGGAGATCGGATCGAAGATCAGATCGGTGATGGCGGTAATTGCCATTCCCTTGCTGATCTGTATCTTGTCGAGAATGCCGGAAGCCAGCATCATGATACCGATGACCAGCGCCCCTGCCTGAAGCGTGCCCGTGACCGTAAATGACAGCAACCCCATGCTGAGGCTGGTCGATCGATTGCGGCCGCGCAGCACATAGATGAAGCCGATGAACAGGATGATGAAGCTGGCGCCCATTCGACTGCCGACGATCATCGTGAAGGTCTGGATTTCGTCGATAATGCCTGCATCCAGGAAGGTGAGGGCCGAGGCGGCGACGGGTGATCCGCTCATGACAATATAAGCGAAGAGCCAGCCAAATCCCATGGTATTGGCCGGGCCATCCAGTGAGAATCGATTCTGAACGATCGGCGCCAAGCCGCGAGCGCCATCCTTCATCAAGGTCAGGGCCAGGATGAACAGGAACAGGCTCACGATGAAGAGGCCGATCTTCGACCACGATATTTTTTGCCACCAGGGCTTGGTTATCTCAACTTCTTCAACGAATGACTCTTGCTCCAGCTCTGCCGGCTCTTGTGGCCCGGGCATGGCGACGGTCAGTTCGTTGTCGTTCGTTTCATTCGTCATTTAGACGTCCTTACAATAATCAACAACTATCGAATGGTTGCGTGCTCACAATATATAACCTGCTTATCTTGCCCCGGTGAACTTACATTACAACTAACGAACGGCTTCCATTACCGCAACAGGGCGACGGCATCGTGTCGGGAATCTGTCTGGACGAGGATTCTAGCGCTTGTTGGGGGTTATGCAAGGACGGCCAAGCCGGCAGGTGCCCTGTCGGTCGGCCTGACAATACAAAAAGGGGCGAGATTGTAGCTCGCCCCTTCATACTTACCCTGTGGGGATTATCGTCGTGTCATGACCCAAGATTCATCCCTATGGTGTTTGAGTCGGGTTGAATCAGCCCGCGCCACTGGCCCCGCCGCCGGCTGCGGCGGCGCCTGCTGCCCCCGCGGCCGCGGCCCCCGCCGCCCCGCCCGAATTGGATGCGGCCATGATGACGGCGATAAACGAGGCCATATTGACCGCCTCGTCTACCTCGGCAGCACGGAAGTAGGCCGGAATGCGCGGGTCATCAGACTCGCCCATCCGTTTGACCCACTGGTTGGCCAATCCGTAGCCGGTGGCGTAGGGCAGATAGGCTTCATAGTAGGTGTTATCCGGCAGGTCGGTCTTGTTTTTGGACACGTCCTGCAGAAATCGCCGGAAAGGCTCGAAGGTGGTGGCGTACTGGAAACCTTTATCCGACAGTTTGGTATATGACGCGCCGAAGATCACCGCCAGAAAACCGATGAGGGCAATGGCCCCCATCAGCAGCAGAGGCCACATACCAAAGAGGGAATCGAACAGGGCGCCGGCAATGAGCAGCACCGGGGCCAGGATCAGGAGCGCCACTCCCCATCCGATGGCTTTTTTCTGTTTTCCTTTAACGAGTGGGTTTGTTAACCCTTCTTGTTCGGCTTCGTCCTCCAGCGTGTGCGTGTATCCCTTCCAACGTGAGGACGTGATGAGGTGGCTCATTTTGCCCATGGTGATGGTGTCGTGCGGGACGCCGCTCTTGTCGGTGAAAAGCAGGTCGAGCAGGGCAGACTCATGCGGTCGTAGCCCATCGGGACGATCCAGCAGCGTCAGACTGAAGTCGGCCGAGCGCAGCAAGGACTTCTCGCGTATCTGCTCGATCGTGATGTGGCCGCGCTCTGCCAGATCAAACAGGGTTGCCAGCGCGTGTTGCCAGGATACCGACTGGTTGGCCAAGTATCCGGCCAGCGCGGGAGGCAGGTCGAGCGGCGGCTTCTGCACATAGGAGTTGGACTTGGGTACGGAACGCATATTATTGCGCGCGGCCTGTATCAGCGCGATGAATCCGCCGGCCAGAACGGCTATGGAGGCAGTGATCCATATCCAGGCCCGGCTGCTTTGGCCCTCCTGTTGCGCTTGCCAGGCAGGCGGCGCGCCGGTGAAAGCTCCCGGTGCGAACGACAGGCGCACGACGAGCGGGTCGCCCGGTGACAGGTTTTGCATGTCGAAGATAGCGCGGCCGGATTCGGTGGTGACGGTGGCTTCGCCGGCCGTGATTTCAGGCTCGCCAATCAGCCGTCCCGACGCGGGAAAGTTGATGGTCAGACGGCTGTTGTCGATCTCATATTCATACTCATCGGGCAAGGCCTGCCAATTGAGGACGTCGGCCTCTCCCCCGCGTTCGACAACGCCAAGCTGGGTATACGCCAGGGTGAATGTTTGCGACGTGTCGGCGGTCGGGGGCAGATGCCACTCTACCCTGATGGGATCGCGGCCGCTGATTTCGACCTCGCCCGGCCCGGTTCCCTGAGGCCAGGCGACGCCATCCACCCCGGCCGTGATGCCGGTGATGCCGTCGGTGTGGTCGGTGGGTAATTCGCGAAAGACGAAGGAGAAAGGCCCGCCGGTGAAACGGAAAACGACCGTTTCTTCGATGTTGAGCGATCCGTCCGGCTGCACGGCGACTTCGACGTCGAACCGTTCGGCCCGATAGGTTTTGTCAAGTTGAGCGCCCGTTGTGAAGAATAGAGCGCAGCACAGCAGCCCGAATAACCATTTTCGAGTCATCGATAACCTCCTTGTTATCTTCATGCCATTCATAACCCTTTACGGTTGCACGAATGATTGGTTGCGCGAAGACGGGCGCGACGGGTTGGGGCCGGGAGGACGCCCGCAACCCGTCGTCTGAGGCGGAACATCACGAGTGCAGAAGAGCTCGTGCGGCGTTGTAGCCGGGCGCGCCGGTGATGCCACCTCCGGGATGAGCGCCCGCACCGCATAGATAGAGGTTCCTGATCGGCGTCTCGTAGCGGCTCCATTCGGGGATGGGGCGCATTACCAGCATCTGATCCAGCCCCATTTGTCCGTGGTAGATGCTGCCCTCAGTCAGATGATAATCGCATTCATAGTCCAGGGGTGTGGTCAGGCGTTGATGGACGATTTGCCGGCGAATACCCGGAGCGATTGTCTCCAGGGCGTCTAAAAAGGTCGTTGTCAGGGCCTCGGCCGCAGTGGGCCAACCACCCTCTCGCAGCGCGTAAGGCGCGTATTGCATCGTAGCGGTGAGGATGTGGTGGCCGTTTTTTGCTTGTGGGCCGGTGATGAGCGAGCGGTCGCGGATGGTCGGGATGAAGATTTCCAGATAGGGGTGTTCGGAGCAGCGGCCGTATTTCGAGGCGTCATAGGCGCGCTCCAGATAATCCAGGCTGGGGCTGAGGCGAATACGGCCGCTCAGCTGTTCTTCGTTGGGTTGCCCCGCGAATGCCGGCAGTCCGTTCACGGCAAGGTTGAGCCGCGCCGTCGTGCCGCGATAGATGATATTGCGCACGCTGCGCATCACATTCGGCTCAAGATGTTGCGGCCCGACCATGCCGAATAGCGTGCGCCGCGGGTCGGCGTTGGACATGACGACGCGGGAGCGAATTTCTTCGCCGCTCTCAAGGCGAACGCCGACGGCCGCGCCATTCTCAATCAGGATTTGCTCCACACCGGCACCGGTGCGAATCGTTGCATCATGGGCCTTGGCGACAGCGGCCAACGACTCAGACAGCCGGCCGATCCCGCCGGTGATGAAACGATGATTGAGTAGACCGCCGAGGTTTTGATAGAGGAACATCAGGTTTGTTCCGCCGCTGCGTGGGCCAAGCGCCGTGCCGGTCACGGCCGAACCACCCAGTGCGCCTTTCAGGGCGTCACTCTCAAACCATTCGTCGAGGTAAGCCTGGACGGCCATCGGCAACACGCGGAACAACTCCATCATGTCCTCGCCGCCCTGCCGCCTGATTCGCAATGCCAGCGGCCCCCACGACATGAGGTCGCCGCGTTGGAGACCAGCCAGATCGGGCGGCGTCAGGAGCAGCATTTCGCGCAGCATGCCGGCAAAGCGTTCTACCTGCCGGCGGAATGCGGGCCATTGAGCGGCGTCGCGCGCGCTGAACCTGGTGATTTCGGCTGCCGTCCGCGCATCGTCACGCCAGATAGTGAGCGCGCGGCCGTCCGGTTGGGGCGCGAAGAGCAAGGCTGGGCCTTCGTGGAACTGCAAGCCATGCTGCTGCAAATTCAGCCGTTGGATGATCTCCTCTTGCAATAACGAAGCGTCGGCTCCGCCGGTATCCACATGATGGCCGGGAAAAATCTCTTCGGTAGCGGCCGCTCCGCCGATTACGTCGCGCTTCTCCACCACCAGCACACGCTTGCCGGCCATGGCCAGCGTCGCCGCAGCGACCAGCCCATTGTGCCCCGCGCCGATCACGATTGCGTCAAACTTGTCGTTCATCGAAATTACTCTCTTGCTCCGGAATGCCGGGACAAATGCGATATCTCCTCGCTCCTCTGCCCCCTCGCTCCCTTTCGCCCTTTCACAATTACCGCGCATCCTTCAACGCTTCCAGCGCGCCCAACCGCCCCGGCGCGCCCATGATGCCGCCGCCGGGATGTGTGCCTGACCCGCATTGATAGTAGCCCTTGATTGGCGTGCGATACTTGGCATAGCCCGCGGCCGGACGCAGGAAGAACAACTGGGAAAGATTTAGCTCGCCATGGAAGATATTGCCCTGCGTAATGCCCGTTATCCGCTCCACGTCGACCGGCGTAAGGACCTGCCGATGGAGAATGATGTCCCTGATATCCGGGAAGGCGCGCTCCAGCACATTGACGACAGCGTCGCCAAACGCCTCGCGCTTCTCGTCGGTCCACTCGCCATCAGCGAGCTTATAGGGCGCGTATTGCACGAAGCAGGACATGACGTGCTTGCCGGGCGGGGCCATGTCGGGGTCGATCATCGAGGGGATGATGACGTCCACGTAGGGTTCGCGAGAGAAGTTGCCGTATTTGGCGTCGTCGTAGGCGCGCTCGATGTAGTCGAGGTTAGGACTCATTGAGATCGCCCCGGCCAGATGGCGGCCGACGCCGGGTCGGCTTGCCAGCTCCGGCGCGCGATCCAGCGCCAGATTGACCTTGCCCGACGAGCCAAGCGTCTGGAAGCGGCGCACGGCGCCAACCAGATCGTCGGGCAACTGGTTGGGGTCGACCAATCTGAGGAAGGTCTGCTTCGGGTCAAGGCTGGACAGCACCAGAGGGGCGTGAATCTCATCACCGTTTTCCAGAACGACGCCAGACGTTCGGCCGCCCTTTGTCAGCACCTGGGCCACACCGGCATTGCAGCGAATCTCGGCCCCTTGTGCCTCGGCGGCGCGGGCCAATACCTGCGCCAACCCACCGGTGCCGCCTTTGTGGAAGCCCCAGGCGCGGTAAGCGCCGTCGATCTCGCCCATGTAGTGATGGAGCAACACGTAGGCCGTGCCCGGTGAGCGCGGGCCGAGGAAGGTGCCGATGATGCCGCTGGCCGAGAGGGTGGCCTTTAGTGGCTCGGACTCGAACCATTGCTCGACGAAATCGGCCGCGCTCATCGTCATCAGCTTGGCCAGCACGTAAAGCTGATCCTGGCTGAGACCCAGGAAATGACGAGCCATGTCAAGCAGCCCCTTGAGATCTTTGGGGTTAAACGTCGTCGGATCGGGCGGGATGACGCCCAGGATATAGCGCACGGCCTTGGCCATGAAGTACATGTAGCGGGCGTACTCGTCGTAGGCGTCGGCATCACGCTGTGAGAAGCGGGCAATGTTGCGCAGCGTCTGGTAATGGTCGCCGTCGCGATAGAGACAATCGCGGCCGTCGTAGGTCGGGGTTAGAGTACTCTCCAGCGGCAGAATCGTCAGCCCATGGGCCGGGAGATTCAGATCGCGGATGATCTCCGGCCGGAAAAGGCTGACCACGTAGGAGAAGACGGTGAACTTGAAGCCGGGGAAAACTTCTTCAGTGACGGACGCGCCGCCGACCAGATAGCGTTTCTCCAGCACCAGCGTCTTCTTGCCCGCCCGCGCCAGATAACCTGCGGCGACAAGACCGTTGTGTCCGCCGCCGATGACGATAGCATCGTATTGGTTTGTGTTCATAAAATATGCGTTCCTTGGGTGCAGGGAAGATCGCTTGCCTTTAGCTTTTCTTTCGCGGTGGATCGAAGAACGGTGTGGGCACGATGATTGCCGGGCAAAGCTTGCGTTTGAACTCCACCGTCACCTCGACGTCGACCCGATTACCGATTTGAGCGTGCGGGTTCAGCAGCGTGCCGATGCCGATATATTGCTTCATGATGGGGGAGAAGGTGTGGCTGGTGATTTGGCCAATCTGGTGACCTGGATTGCCCGCCTCGTAGACCGGCACGGCTGAACGAGACGCCCGCCCCGCCACGTGTGGCGGCAGATCTTCTTCGGCAAACAGCTTCTCCAGAGCATTCCAATCGTACTGGATGCCCGCGAAGCCCCAGGTCGATCCCTTTTCGCGTTCGGTCATCAGCGCTTGGCGCCCGATGAAACCCCCTTTGCTCGGCGACACAGCCCAGCCCAACCCAATTTCATAGGGCGATGACTTCTGGCTCTCGATAACGGCATGGTCGCTGGAGACGTAATCGACGGCCAGCATGATTAACCCCGCCTCCACGCGGGCGATGTCGAGGGCGATGATGCCCGCGGGCAAGATGCCATGCCTCGCCCCCCGGTCAACGAGGCAGTCCCACAGCCGTTCAGCGTATTCGGGCTGTACCCATAGCTCATAACCCAAATCGCCTGTGTACCCGGTGCGGGTGACGGTAATGGGGAAGCCATCGACCGTGCCCTGGGCCAGATGGAAGTATTTCAATTGATCGAAGTCGATGCCGCCAACAACTTCCTTCAGAATCGCCCGGCTGCGCGGTCCCTGGATGGCCAAAGCGGCCAGATCGGCGGTCACGTTAGTGACGGTGGCATTTAGCCCATAGCCCACGTCCTGAAACCAGCGGCCGCTCGGATCGGCCGAAGTGATGCGAAAATGGTTTGTGTCCAGCCGGGAGACAGTTCCGTCGTCGATCACCTTGCCGCGCGAATCGCACCACGGCGTGTAGTAGACCTGTCCGACGCGCTGTCTGGTCACGTCGCGGGTGATGACTCGATCAACTAGTCGCGCCGCGTCGGGGCCGGATACCTCGTATTTGAACAAAGGCGTCACGTCGATCAGCGCCGCGCTGTTGCGAATGGCGTAATACTCGCGGTCGTGGGACATCTCATAGATGCCCGCCGACAGGAAGCCCGACCAGTTGCGCCATTCGTAGCTGTCGCAGACGGCCGACGTCCGGCTATGAAAAGGTGTCGGTAGCGGCATATTCTTTCTCCAATAAGGGCGATCCGCAGATTGTGCGGATGTTATAGATGGCTCTGTTTTTCATCTGTGCCATTTGTGGGTTCTGATTGTTGTCTGTAGCCGAGGCGGTGGGAGATGCGAGCGGCAGCGGTGCGTATCTCCGTGCCAAATTGCGGGATGCGTTCGGCGGTCATGCGCGTGAGTGTGCCGCCGAGGCTGATCGCAGCCACAGGGAGGCCGTTGGCGTCCAGAAGCGGTGCGCCGACGGCGACGAAGCCCAATTCCAGCTCTTCGGCCGCCACGGCGTAGCCGTCATCGCGAATCTTCGCCAGTTGCGCGCGAAGATGAGCGGCTGAGGTGATCGTCTTTTCCGTCAACGACGGTAGCGACTCGGACAATAATACTTCCACTTCCCGCATGGGCAGGTGCGCCAGCATCGCTTTACCGGTCGAGGTAGCATGGATTGGCCAGCGGCTGCCGATGTGCTGATTGCCGCTGGTCACGTACTCGCCGGGGATTTCTTCGATGGTCACCATCTTGCCGTCATGCATAATTTCCAGGGTGGCCGTCTCGCCCGAACGCGTAGCCAGCGCTTCAAGTTCCGGCAAGGCGATGGTGCGCACGGTGTAGGCTCGTTGGGCGCGGCCGCCCAGCGCGATGAGGCCTGAGCCAAGACGATAGCTGTCGCCGACGGGATCGCGATGGACGTATTCGGCGCTCTCCAGCGCCGTCAGCAGCCGGTAGGCCGTCGTCCGGTTGAGGCCGGTGTGTTCGACCAAATCGCTGACGGTCCATGACGGCCGCTCGTCGGTGAAAGCCTCCAGCATGGCCACGGCGCGCCGAACGGATTGTGTGCCGGCCATCGGCTCGGTTGTCGCGCTCATCGGGCGAACCTCCGGTGACGACGACGATCCCCCTCGCCGGCCGCGTCCCCAGCCTGATGATGCGCGGCGGGGACATCCGGCAGCGGCGCGGGTTCGCTCATGTCCGACGTGATGATCCGTTCCATTTCGGCCACGATGAGCGGATCGGTTTCCAGCGGTTCATAGGCCGCCAGCCGTCGCTCGACCTCGTCCGTGGCTCGCTGCATCAAATCCTTGCCGCCGGCCTTGGCCCAGTTCTCCCGATTGTCACGATCGGTGATCGACGAGGGCATATACAGCTCACGCGACCAGTGGGTCAAAGTATGTTCGGCGGTGATCAGATGTTGTTCGGCCATCAATTCACGAACGAGATCGGTGATCGGCAGATCGCCCACAGGCGCTATTTCACGCACGAAATGCAATGCCTGGCCGCACAGATCGTCATCATAGACCAGCTTGGGCAGACTGAAGGTGAGTACGTAATCGAGCATGCCCGGCCCGGAGACGGAGTTGATGCCCGCCAGCGCCGCCAGCAAGGCGCTGCCGAACGTCTCCGCGCCGGCCTGAGCGTCAAGAAACTTGCTGTCGCTCAGGGCCATGTAGGCCTGCGTGGGCAGCCCCAGCGCCTTGCCGACGGCTGCATAGGCCACGTCGAGATGTAAGGCCTGGATGCCCAACATGGGCGAAGTGGCGGCTCTCATGTGAAACTCGGCCGGCGCGCCACCGAAGAGCACCGGTGCGCCCGGCTTGATGATCTGGGCCATAATGATGCCGGCGAGTGTGTCTACGGTATGGAAGATAGTGGCCCCGACAAGCGAGACCGGCGCGATCAGCCCCATTAGCGTTACCGGCACGATCTCGACCGGGATGCCCCACTCGACACAATCGAGCAGGTTTTGGCAGGAGTCCTCACTATAGCGGAACATGCCCGTGGCGGTGATGGTGAAGATCGACATCGGCCGCGCGATCAGATCGGCCCGGTCGTGACGGAAAAGCTGCATCATTTCGGCCATGCGGCCGACGCCATGTTCGGTGAACGCGCCGGAGACGACTGGTTTGCGCGAGTTGGTGAGGCACAGATAGAGTCGCCAGGCGTCGGAGACCACCGCTTCGATGTCGTTGGTCGAGAAGGCGGTGGCCAAGTAGGCGATGTTATTGAGGCCGTCAGCCAGGCGGACGTACTCGGCAAAGTCGGCCGTGTTCGCCGAGCGCGTCTCCCCGGTGCGATGGTCGAGCATTTTCAGACCACTGGAAGCCGGGGTAAAGTGGACTTTGTCGCCTCCCAACTCGGCATGGGCGTTGCCGTCACGATCGTACAGGGTGAAGGAGTGTGGGGCGGTGGCGAGCGCCTGGTCAATTACGTCGGGCGGGAAGAGGATGCGACCGTCTTTGCCGGCGGGCAGACCGGCAGCCAGCAGTTGCTGCCGCAGCTCCAGCCCACGCACCTCCATGCCGACCTCGACCAGGACGCGCCGTGATTCAGTCACGATTTGCTCGATCAGTGTGTTGTCCAGAACCTGAATGCGCGGCTGCATGATGCCTCCATCTTGTTCACAATGTGAACATATCGTTCATGGAAGTGTAACGGATTGATGGGGGGATGCAAGGAGAGAAAAGGGGAAGGGGAGAAAGGGGGAAAGGGAGCAGGGACGGGGGAGAATTGAGTTGTTGTCAGGCGTTTTCTTTCAGGCTGCGGAAGCCTTCGCCGTATACTTCCTTGGCCTGGCCGATGATCACGAAGGCGTGGGGGTCAGCCTCATGGATAATGGCCTTGAGCATCACCGTGTCGGCGCGACTCACGGCGCACAGCAGGACATGGCGTTCCGTGCCGGTATACATGCCGCGGCCGTTCCACTCTGTGACGCCGCGTTCCATATCGGCCAGAATACGATCGGCCACGGCTTGCGGTTCGGTGGTGATGATCGTTGCCACGCGCATGACGTTGGAGCCGTTGAGCGTCACCTCTACCAGCACGCCACCCACGTAGAGCGCGATGACGGCGTAGAGTGCTCGCTCCCAACCGAAGGCCAGCCCGGCCAAAAAGACGACGAGGCCGTCGGTGTAGAGGTAAGCCTGGGATAGCGGCGTGCCGAATTTGCGCTCCAGGATGCGGGCCAGAATGTCGGTTCCACCGCTGGTAGCTCGAGCGCGGAAGATCAAGCCGACGGCGACCCCGGCCGTCACGCCGCCATAGAGGGTGTTGAGAGTCAGGTCGTCGGTGATGACGACGGCGGGCCAAAGGAATTGCAGTCCGTCGAGAATAACCGCGAACGCGAACGAGGCGAAGACGGTCCGCGCCAAAAACCGATGGCCGCCGAGATAGAACCAGCCGAGGGCGAACAGCGGGATATTGAGGACGAACGACACCGTGCCGATGGGCCAACCGGTGAAATTGTTGATAAGTTGCGCCGTGCCGCTCAGCCCTCCGGCGACGAGTCGGTGAGGGATGAAGAAGAGATGCATGCTGATCGCCAGCAACACGCTGCCCAGGATGATGAGCAAATAATCGCGAATAATTCGCCCGGCTGCTTCGTTCCGCCGTTTCACGCGCAATTGCCGCACCCGCTCCAGTGTCCGAAATTTCCAGCTACCGTTGTTTTGTGTTGTGGTCATTTGGTTAACAGCGGCGAGGCGATGTCAAATACAGCTCCGGCAAAATTGAGCAGCTTATCTTCGTCATCAACGGCCGCGTAGGGGAGCATTGCTCCCTGCCAGCCCTCGGTGTGCCAGACGGCCGCGCCGGGCAATTCGTGATTGAGCAGCTTGTCGCTGTCAAACGGCCACGGGCTGGAGTAGAAGTAGGAGCCGGCATCATCATCGCCGGGATAGAAGCCGAGGTTGAGCTGGGCGGGCAGCTCCAGCGTCTTGTCACCCTCTTTGTAGCTCTCCACACGGGTGCCGAACCACTCCATCGAGAGGTCGAAGCCGTGGGGCCAAAGCTGCACCGGTCCCGCGTCGATGCCCAGCCGGGCGCGGTGTCGAGTGAATACGCGTTGGGCGCGGACGACGGCCGTGAAAAAGCGCCGGACGGCATCGGGATCATAAACACCCGGCCTGTCATCGGCGAAGCGAGAGCGGTCGACTTCGCCGGAGATACCCGCCTCGGTCGCCGCGGCCAGCACGCGCTCGCCCATACTGCTGCCGCTTAGACCGTCGTCCATCGGGATCGACCACGAGCGGCCGTCGCTGCCGATGAGCGAGATACAGGCGCGATGGAAATCCATCTGCCCGACCAGAATGCCGCCGCCGCCACAAGGAATGTTACCTGTGACAAGGCCAAGCGGTGTCACCTTGAGGCTGATGTGCCACCAGTTGGGGTGCGCCGGGGCATGGGCACGGGCCAGGCTGCTCAGCGCCTGGGCGTATAGCTGCAGCGTGCGGCGTGTTGGGCCGAAGCCGTCAAGAGAGGGAAATTGGGTCAAGTTGAAGCTCCCTTGGGCTTATGAGGCGCGAAACTATGCCTCAAAGGCCTGGAACGACTCAAATCTGATCGAGATATTGCAACGCTGCTCCCACCCGTTCGTCGATGGCCGACACCTCGCGGGGGACGTGCTGCAGGGCGGATTGGGCTTCCACGATGCTGAACCCCAGTCCGGTCAGGATGTCGATTACGTCTGCGTCCACATCACTGACCAGCGGCAGCACCTCGGCCGCGCCGGTCAGGTCCAGCTTGTCGCGCAGATGAAACATGATGCGTTCAGCGGTCTTTTTGCCGATACCCGGTACGCGCTGAAGCACGGCCGTCTCCTCACGCATGATGGCACTTTTCAGCAGCTCGGGGCTGAGCGTGCCGAGGATCGCCAGAGCCACTTTCGGGCCAACGCCGTTGACATCGAGCAAGACCTCGAAGAGTTGCAGGTCTTCCTCGCTCTCGAAGCCGAAGAGGGAAAGGTTGTCCTCGCGGACTTGCAAATGGGTGTGCAGCGTCAGGCGGCGGCCGACACCCCCCACGTCTTCCAGCACCGTGCGAGGCACGAACACCCGCAGGCCAACGCCGCCCATATGGATGACGAGGCTGTTGGGTTCGATCTTCTGAACGGTTCCGCTGAGCGAGGCGATCATGAGGAGTTACGAGTTACGAGCGACGAGTTACGAGTGCAAGCCGCTTCCATCTATCACCATATCAAAGGCGACGTAGCGGGCGTGGGTGATGGCGACGGCGAGCGCATCGGCCGCGTCGTCGGGGCGAGGCGATTCTTCCAGATTCAGCAGGTGGCGCACCATGAGCTGCATCTGGGCTTTTTCGGCCTTGCCATAACCGGTGACGGCTTCCTTCACCTTTGGCGGGGAATACTCGCTCATCGGGATGGCAGCGTCGGCCAGCGCCAACAGCAATACGCCTCGCGCCTGCCCCACGGCGATGGCGGTGGTGATATTGCGACCGAAGAATAACTGTTCCACGGCTGCTCGATCCGGTCGATAGGTGGCGATCAATGTATTGAGTTGTCGAAAGATGGATTGCAACCGTCGCTCGAGCGGCTCGCCCGCGGCCGTCGCAATGACCCCGTACTCCACGAGCTTCAATTCGCCGGCTACGACGTCGATGATGCCGTAGCCGGTGGTGGCGGTGCCGGGGTCAAGGCCGAGGATGCGCATGGATAATTCAAAACCTCAGCAGGTTAAGCGGCTTCCATTGCCGCCAGAACTTCGTCGCTCATCTCCAGGGCCGAATAGACGTTCTGAACGTCGTCGAGGTCTTCGATCTTCTCGATGAGATTCAGCACCTGCATTGAGGCAGATTGGCTCAGTTCGATGCGATTGGCCGGATCGTAGATGAGCGAGAAATCATCCATCTTGTAGCCGGCGGCCTCCAGCGCTTCCTGGACGGCGCGGAAGGACTCCAGCTCACAATAGATCTCGGTGATGTCGTCGTTGAACTGGATGTCATCGGCTCCGGCTTCGGCCGCGACCATGAACAACTCATCCTGATCCACCCGATCGATGATGCTGATGTAGCCCTTACGCTTGAACTGCCAGGACACCGCTCCGGCTTCGGCCATGCTGCCGCCATATTTGCTGACGGCGTGGCGCACGTCGGCGATGGCGCGATTGCGATTGTCGGTCACGACCTCGATGAGGATGCCGACGCTATGTGGCCCGTAGGCCTCATAGACGATATCGACTAGCTCGCCGCCCTCGATCTCGCCGGTGCCGCGCTTGATAGCCTTCTCGATGTTGTCCTTGGGCATGTTGGCTTCCTTGGCCTTGGCCACAGCCAGCCGCAGTCCCGTATTGGACGACGGATCGCCGCCACCTTCGCGCGCGGCGATGGTGATCTCTTTGGCGATTCGGGTGAAGACCTTGCCGCGCTTCGCGTCACTGGCGGCCTTCTTG
Source organism: Promineifilum sp. (SeqCode) (assembly GCA_035446145.1). Classification (GTDB taxonomy): domain Bacteria; phylum Chloroflexota; class Anaerolineae; order Promineifilales; family Promineifilaceae; genus Promineifilum. The sequence continues at coordinate 27,996 of DAOMSB010000005.1, forward strand.
TGTTTAATGGTGGACCATTTTGAATGTCCTGACATCGGTTGTCTCCATGATAAGGGTGCCCCGGGCGGTGCCGCGGGAAACGGCCGCCGCGCCGGGCGGCCGAGGGTTTCGATTAAATAGCGAGTGAATTATAACATGGAATGGGCAAGTTGGGGAGTTGCCCATTGAGAGTTTGATAAGTTGATGATGTGCCGGCCAGAGGCGAAGGTCAGCGGACAGGCAGATCTGAACTGATCGGCTCCGTGCCGGGCCACATAATCGGGAGCATCTCCGGCGCGTATCGTCTGGCCATGTCATCGCTGATGCTGTAACTACGACAAATCTCCTGATAGAGATAGGCGCTTGGCCGCCATGACCGCTCTTGGGTGATCGGGTCAACTTCAATCAATCCAAACTTCTGCGTCCAACCGCGATCCCACTCCAAGTTGTCGACTAATGACCAATGGTAATAACCCATCACCGGATAGCAAAAGTTGACCGCGTACCAGATTTGCTGGAGATGGCTCAGCAGGAACCCCGGCCGGATTCGATCGACTGCGTCCGGCACGCCGTTTTCCGTCACGTAAACAGGCTTGCCGTACCGTTTCCAGACACGGTTGAGCATGATGAACAGGCCACGCGGATAAATCTCTCCATACTGCCCATCACTGACGATGGCGTCCGGCCCCCATTCACGATCCACGAATCCCGGTGGCGGTGGGAACCGCAGGTAGAAGCGGGTGTAGTAATTGATACCGACAAAGTCATATGTGCCGGCCAGATGTTTGATGCGCTTGCTGCCGATGATCCCGTGATAGCGTCCGGTATGGAGCGCGTCTTGCCAGCTATCGTTGTAGAGCCGGTCGATTCGATTGACCCAAAAGCGATCGATGGCGCTGCCCCCGGCGCGTGGCTCAAAGACTTGCATATTATTGGCTGTGCCTACCAGTGCATCCGGCCGGCTTTCCTTGATGGTGTGATAAGCGGCCGCGTGGCAACGCAGCATGTTGTGAATTGCCTCAAATAATGCCCCAATGCCGGTCCGCTTCCCGCTCGGGAACTCATGGTTCAGGTAGCGCAGGACGCCATAGGTGATCGGCTCATTGATGGTGACCCATTTGGGGATGAGATCGCCCAATTCGGCGACGACTTTGGCCACGTAACGCCGGAAGTAGTCGACGACGATTTCGCTATTGAAGTCGCCCTTTTCAACCAGCCATATCGGATTGCTGAAATGGTGCAGCGTTACCATCGGCTCCAGGCCGCGATCGTGGCAGGCCTGCAGGATAGCACGATAGCGGGCGATCGCTTCCGGGTCGAAGACGCTGGGCTCCGGCTCAATGCGACTCCACTCAAGCGACATCCTGTGGGCGTTGTTGCCCATTTCGGCGGCGATATCGAGATAGGCTTCGGCGTTGTTCCACCAGTCGCAAGCTTGCCCGCAACCCAGATCGCCCTTGATCCGCGTTGGGTCGGCCGCTTCCCAAGCGTACCAATCGCTATTCGTGTTATTGCCTTCGACCTGATAGGAAGATGTGGCGGTGCCCCATAAAAAGTCCGGTGGAAAACTCATCGTCGCGTGTGCCATAGGTTCCATTATAGCGGAGCATGCCGAAGAAGGGGAATGAGGGCAATGAGCCGGAGAGTTGCGCCGTGGATATACTCGCCCATCTATTGCCCTATGAAGCCGCGATCGGCTTGCATCCGCTTCCCATCCGTCTATACTTGGCTTCCGTTCGGCCCTGTGCCGGCAGCCTGTCACGCCCGGATATTTGTTGTGAAAAACATCGTTCCCCTCAGCGGCTATTATTTGTGTAACCGGCTTGGCCGCGTGTATATCGACTCGTTGGAAGAGACGATCGGCCGCAACGGGAAAAATGCCTTGCTGAACCTGACCGGGTGCGGCGCGTTTATTGATACCCCGCCATCCGATGATTTGGCGTTGGGCTTCGATATGGCTGTGGTCTCCAACCTTAATCGGGCCATGGAAGTTATCTATGGGCCACGGGGTGCTCGGGGGCTGGCCTTGCGCAGTGGCCGGGCCATGTACGATCGCCTTGCCGACGCTTTTGATATTCCGATTGGATTTAATGAGCTGGCCTTCCGTCTGTTGCCGTTGCAGACTCGCCTCAAGATTGGTGTGCCTGCGCTGGCGCGGGTCTTCACCCAACACAGCGACCAGACCCATCGCGTGGCCGACCACGGAACCTATTTCGACTACATTGTAGAGCGTTGCGCGGTTTGTTGGGGGCAGGAAACCAAAACGCCATTATGCCATTTGATCGTGGGTTTGCTCCAGGAAGCGTTGAGCGCGTTTAGCCGTGGACAGGAGTTCCGCGTGACACAGACCGAATGTCGGGCGGTTGGCGCGGCGGCGTGCGTCTTCCGCATCGAAAAAGAACCCATTGTATGATCCGTGATCGCCTTCGCGCCCTCCGGCCGGACATCGCCATCGCTCTGGCTTATCTGATCCTGCCGTTGCTTCTTTATGCGGGAGTCACGATTGGCCCGCGAACGATGCTCCCGGCCGATAATCTGTTTCAATGGCCCCCCTGGCGCGAGGCCGCGGCCGAATTTGACGCGACGATTCCCCACAATGCGCTCATCGGCGATCTCATCATCCAGAATTACGCCTGGAAGCGATTTGTGCTGACGAGCCTCAAAGGGGGCGAGATACCCCTATGGAACCCTTATTTGTTTGCCGGAGCGCCTTTTCTGGCCAATGGCCAACACGCTGCGCTCTACCCGTTCAGCCTGTTGTTTCTCGTTATTCCACTGGCCAAGGCCTATGGCTGGTTTGCGTTGAGTCAGGTATGGCTGGCGGGCATCAGCATGTATCTGTTCAGCCGAATCCTCGGTCTGCGGCGAGGAAGCGCGGCGCTGGCGGGCTTTGTCTATCAAGGCGCGCAGTTCCTGATCATCAGCGCGGCCGTCTTCCCAATGATCGCCGCGGCCGTGGTTTGGCTGCCGCTTCTGTTAGGCTGTATTGAGCGGGTCATTACCACACTCTTCGGCTTGTCGGAACGCCATCATCGCGTCGTGTTATGGGCGGCCGCGGGTAGCATCGCTCTGGGATGTCAGATTCTTGCCGGGCATGCCGAGTTCACCTATTACACCCTGCTCGTCATGGGTCTATACGCTTTGTGGCGTGTGGGAACGCAAGCCTGGATCGCCCGTGATGAATCGCGAGTGGCGAACCGGGAGTCGGGCGTAGCCACGTCCGATATCTCGCTTGTCGTCCGGCGCTCGTCCCTGGCTTTTCTCTGGCTCGCCGCCATGGTCGGCACGGGCCTGCTCATTGGCGCGATCCAGCTAGTGCCGCTGTTTGAAGTAGGGCGGATTAATTTTCGGGCCGGTTCCGCGTCATTCGAAGAGGTACGGAGTTGGGCCTACCCGCCGCGCAACGCCATCACATTTCTGCTGCCCGATTTCTTCGGCAATCCGACCGATCACGCCGTCCGCGATCCTTTCTCCGGCGAGCTGGTTCCGCTTGAACGGAACTCCTTCGGCGAGCTAAATCCCTACGGCGCATTTACGACGAGTTGGGGGACGAAGAACTACGTTGAGGGGGCGGCCTACATGGGCATCCTGCCTTTGCTGCTGGCAGGCCTGGGTGTTTGGGCGCTGTTTCGCCGGCGCGGACTCTCAGCACTCCAGCGCGCGCGGATGTGGTTTTTTGCCGGGCTGTCGTTTTTTTCTCTGGCTTTTATCTTTGGCACACCTCTCTACGCTCTGCTTTTCTATGGGTTGCCATTCATCAATCAACTCCATACACCCTTTCGGTGGGTTTTTCCGCTGGCGCTGTCGGTGTCGGTGTTGGCCGGTTTTGGCGCGGAGCGTTTGCCAGGGGCCGAGATAAGCGCAGGGGAGCAGGGGATCAGGGGAGCAGGGGAATCTGCCCGTTCCGAATGGCGATCGCAATGGCGCCCACAGGGGTTTGCTTTGGTTCCGTTGTTATTAGGTGGCGCTGTCCTGATCGGAACTATGGCGAGTTGGCTGTTCCATGATGCGTTTCGGCCGCTAATCGAGCGGTTGTTCCTGGGGTTGGCCGGCGCGACTTATGCTTTCCCGTCGGCCGAAATCTTCTACGGATACCTGTTTTGGCAATTGCTGGCGTTTGGGGGGCTGCTCCTGGCGTCGGGGGTTGTCCTTCTTTTGGCGCGCCGCACGCGCTATTGGATTGTCGCGGCTTGCGGGTTAATCGTTCTGGACCTTTTTTTCGCCAGTCTGGGATTCAACGCCGCCACCGATCCGGCGCTGCTGGATTACACGCCGGCCGCTGTCCGTTGGCTCAAGGAGCAGCCCGGCGAATGGCGGCTGACGACCTATGATACGATTGGGGCGGGCACACTCAACGCCAACACTCCCTGGCACCACGATCTGATGGACATTCGCGGCTACGATTCCATCATCCCCAAACAATACACCGATTACATGGTCGCCATTGAGCCGCAAAACGGGCTTCAGTTCAATCGCATTCAGCCTCTTGGCTCCCCGACGGCCGTCGAGTCGCCCTTGCTGGACGCGCTGGCTGTGAAGTACATCGTTTCGGCCGAGACATTGGACTTGCCCAAGCTCCGGCCGGTGTGGGCGGGCGAGGGCGTGACTATCTACGAAAATCTGGCCGTCGTGCCGCGCGCCTTTGCGCTGCCCGCCACGGCTGAAGTCCACGTCCCCGACGCTCTGGATTCCCTATCACAATACGATCCGCGCTACTATGTTGTGGTGGAGTCGGACACGCCTCTCCCAGCTGCGGCCGAGCCTGGCGTCCCCCTGCCGGCGTCGATCGCCAACGCGTCGAACAATGAAATCATCGCGACAGTTCAGGTCGCCGAGCCGTCGTGGCTGATCCTGAGCGACTCCTATTTCTCCGGTTGGCGCGCCTACGTGCGGCCGGCCGGCGCGGCCGACGATGCCGAAAGCGAAGTGGAGATCGTCCGGGTGAACGCCAATTTCCGCGGCGTGCGGCTGGAACCGGGCGAGTGGACGGTTCGTTATCGCTACAGCCCGCGCAGCTTCCAGCTTGGTGGCCTTATGTCGTTCATGGGCGGCATCCTGATTCTGTTCGCCGCCGGCGTATGGGGATGGCGTCGTTTCTATCGCCCTGAATCGACCACTTCAACGACGCGCAGCGTCGCCAAGAACAGCGCCGCGCCGATGGTTTTGAACCTGTTTAACAAGGCCATTGACTTCGTGTTCGCGGCGTTTTACCTGCGCTTGCTTGGCCCGGCCGACGCAGGCAGCTTTGCCACGGCCATAGCGACGGCCGGCATCTTCGAGATCGTGGCCAACTATGGCCTCAATATCCTGCTTATTCGCGATGTCTCTCAGGATCGCAGTCTGGCCGGCCGCTTCCTGCTGAATTCCAGTGTGCTGCGGATATTCACGGCTCTGATCGGTGCGCTGCCGATCGCAGCCTATATGTTCGTCGCGTCACAGGGGACGAACCCGCTCTCCTCGGCCGAGACCACCGCCATCATTTTCATGATGATCGGCATGGTGCTCTCCGGCATGGCGCTGGGCGTTTCCGGTCTGTTCTACGTCTATGAAGAGGCCGAGGTGCCCGCGGCGATGTCGACCGTGACGACGATTCTGAAGGTTGGGTTGGGAGTGGTTGTGCTGTTGGCCGGATACAGTTTCGTGGGGCTGGCCGGGGTGTCGATCGTCGTTAATCTGATCACGCTGGTTTTGTTGGCCATCCTGGCGGCGCGGCGATTTGATCTCCACGGTCCATGGACACTTGACGGCACAATGATCCGCGGAATGGTGCGGCTCGGCTTCCCGCTGATGTTGATCCATCTCCTGCAAACGATCTTCATCTCCATCGACGTCTTGTTGCTCAGACAACTGTTGCCGGATGGTGAGAAGGTCGTCGGCTGGTACAACGTCGCCTGGAAATGGTTCAACGCGCTACAGATCATCCCGTCCTACTTCACCTTGGCTTTGTTCCCCATCGTTTCGCGGGCGATCAAGGAGAATATGGAGTCGGCGCGGCGCATGTACCGGATGTCGCTCAAGCTCATGCTGTTGCTGGCCTTACCGATTGCTGCGCTGACGACATTCGCCGCGCCCGCACTGGTCGGCTTGCTCGGCGGCTCGGAGTTCCTGCCTCAGGGCGCGGTAGCCCTGCAAGTCGTCATCTGGTCGATCCCGTTTGGCTGGCTCAATAGCGTCACCAATTATGTGCTGATCGCCCTGGGCATGGAGCGCGTGCAGCCGCGGGCATTCGCAATCGCCGTCGGGTTTAACGTCGTGTTCAATTGGCTGCTCATCCCTCGCTATAGCTTTGTCGCTGCCGGCATCATCACCGTCCTGTCCGAGTTGGTCTTGCTGGCGATATTCGCCTACTTCCTGCGCCGGCGCGGCGCGGGAATCGATTGGCTCCGTCTCATCGCCCGTCCCGTGTTCCTGACCCTTGCCATGCTCGGTGTCATGTGGCTGGGCAATCAATTGCATTTGATCGCCGCGCTCGTGTTGGGCGTTGCGGTTTATGCGATCGGGCTGGTCGTATTGCATATCATTGAGCCAAGAGAACGCGAGGCCATCAAGGCGATATTGCCCGGTGCGCTCACTCGCCGGCTGGGGTGGGTTTGACGATGCGCCACAGCCAGTCTGGTGAGCAATTAACCGTCGAGCATTCTGCGGGATATGCGCCTGAACGATTGGCGTTGGTTCTCATGGTGGCCATCCTGCTTGCCGCCGCCGCTTTTAGATTTATTGGCCTCGATAATTTTCCTACTCCACAAGGCGCGACGCCCCCGGGCCTGGAACATGATGAGGTCGCCCACTGGCTGATCAATCAGGACATTCTGGCCGGGCAGCACGCGATCTACTTCACCGAGGCCTACGGCCACGAAGCGCTCTATCATTACGTGCAGGCGGCTTTCGGGGCGATGGTCGGCGATCATGCGCTGGCCCTGCGTCTGCCGTCGGCCTATTTCGGCATCCTGTTGGTGGCTGTTGCCTATGCGCTTGGGCGCCGGCTGTTCGGCGTACGTGTGGCGTTGTGGTCGGCCGCATTCCTGGCGGTGCTTTTCTGGCCAGTGTTCTATAGCCGCCTGGCGTTGCGGGCCATCTCACTGCCGGTATTTTCCGGTTTGGCGGCTTATTGGTGGTGGCGGGCCTTCCCCATTGGCGCAGAGCCTGACAATGATCCAGAGAGCAATGATAGAACGGCCGCAACAAGCTTGGGTATGGCCGGTTTGTTTGCCGGATTGAGCATCCACACCTACATGGCGGCGCGGGCCGTGCCGATATTCTTCGCTCTATATTCCTTTTATTTGCTCGTATGGCATCGACCTATTTTCCGCCGTCATTGGCGCGGGCTGGCCTTGTTCTGGCTAACGTTTATTGTGGTCGCTGCGCCCCTGGCTATTTTTCTGCTGTCGAATCCCGGCGCAGAGGTACGCGTCGCTGAAGTTGACGCGCCACTGCGAGCGTTTTTGTCGGGAGATTTTCGGCCGGTGCTGGAGAACGCGGCCCGCATCGTGGGCATGTTTGGCGTCAAGGGCGATCCGCTTTGGCGACAGAACGTCGCCGGGCGACCGGTCTTTGACCCCGTCATGGGGCTTCTTTTCTATGCCGGCGTCGCACTCAGTCTTTGGCGGTGGCGTGACCCGCGCCATGCCTTCATGTTATTATGGCTGGCGACGTCGGTGATCCCCAGCCTGGTCACCGTCGACGCGCCCAGCAACATCCGCATTATTAACCTGCTACCGGTTTTGATGCTGTTTCCACTCGTATTTATCCACAACACCCTCCAATTATCCACAATACGGGAAAAGTTATCCACAGATTTAGCCACAAGCCTGGCGAATACAAGACTTGTAACCGTGGGGTTAGGCTTCTTGCTTGTCTGGTCGGCATGGAGCACGTACTCCGATCTGTGGCGCGTGTGGCCGGCGAATGATGAGGTGCGTTTTGTATGGCAGGCCGCCCTCACCGAGGCGGCCGCGTATCTGGATCATAGCGATGAGTCGGGGGCGGTAGCTGTCGGCGGTTGGACGCCGGAGACGATGGATCCGCCGACGATGGCGCTAAGTCTGCGGCGCGACGACCTGGCGCTGCGCTACTTCGATCCGACGCAAAGCCTCATTATCCCCGCTTCGGCTGACGATCAGCCCATTCGCATAGTGAAACCGAGTATCTTGCCACTGGCCACACCTCTTCAGGGCTTGGTGAAACCGTGGGAAGAAGTCCACGGCGAATTCACTCTCTACAGAATGCCCGACCAACCGGCCGTCGAACCGCGGATTGCGGCCGACGTCGATTTTGGTGGGCAACTTGTCTTCATGGGTAACGAAGTGGTGGCGGGATGCGAACCCGGAACTCCGTGCGAGATAATGACCTACTGGCGTGTCATTGCTCCATCCAAAGAACCGCTGCGATTCTTTCTTCACGCGGTGGATGCGGCAGGGCAGGTGGTGGCGCAAGATGATCGTCTCGGAGCGCCGGCCGAGTATTGGCGAGAGGGAGATCTCATCGTGCAGCTTCTCGCGTTGGACGCCACGGCCGCGGAACTTCGGTTAGGTGTCTACAACCCCCTCACCCGTCAACGCCTTCTAACCCGGACGGGGGCCGATTATATAGCCCTGCCTGGAAATTAACCGGCGAGGCGGAATGGGCTTGTGGTTATGGCGTTACGCGATGGAGATCGCGCGGGAAAAGGGTCGCCAGCCGCAGGTTGGGCAAACCCAGCAGCTGCATCAAGAGACGCTCCAGGCCGATGGCGAAGCCGCCGTGGGGAGGCATGCCATAGCGAAAAGCTTCGAGGTAAGTTTCGAATGGCTCATGGGGATAACCGGCCCGGTCGAGCGCGGCCAGATAGTCCTGGTAACGGTGCAAGCGCTGACCGCCGGTCACCAGCTCAGTCCCGCGAAACAGCAGGTCGAAGGAGTTGGAATAATCCGGTCGCGTCGGGTCAGGGTGGGTGTAGAACGGCCGCTTGACCATTGGATAGCCGGTCACAAACAGGAAGTCGCTGCCATGTGTCTCTAACGCCCATTCGCCCAACCAGCGCTCGTCCTGTGGCGACAGATCAGGCTCACCGCGCACATCGACCCCATGACGACTCAGGATTAGCTCCTGGGCATCGGCAAAGTGGATGTGGGGTATCTCCGGCAGAATGATGGGCAGGTTGGCTTCAAGCAAGGCCAAATCATCCGGATAGTTGTCGATCAGATAGGTGAAGATGCCGGCGATCACCTCGCGGAGCAGGCGCATCACCGTGAAATGATTTTCGATGAAGCCGAACTCGACATCCAGGCTGACGTATTCGTTGATGTGACGAACGGTATCATGAGGTTCGGCGCGGAAGACCGGGCCGACTTCGAACACGCGCTCGAAGACGCCGACCATGATCTGCTTGTAGAACTGGGGACTTTGGGCCAGATAAGCGGGGCGGCCGAAGTAATCCAGCCTGAACACGTTGGCTCCGCTCTCTGTGGCCGAGGCGACGATTTTGGGCGTCTGCACTTCGGTGAAGTACATGGCCCCCAGCGTCGCGCGAAACCCGGCCATAACGCCGGATGACAGCCTGAATATGGCCCGTCGCGCCGGGTGACGATTGGCGACGACGGCGTGATCGAGCAGTGTGGGCAGGGCGGCGTTCAGCCGGCGTTTGTTGAGCGGCAGCGGTGGCGTTTCAGTTACCGGTGTTATGACTTCGATCCGCGGCCGTTGCAGTTCGAGGCCATTAGGTGCCTGCGCATTGGCAATGGCCAACCCTTCAAGGCGGATGACCGTTCCCAGAGCGAGATCGGCGATAGGTGCAAGGTCCGCATCATCTTCAGTGACGGCCTGGATGGTTCCCCAGCCGTCGCGCAGGACGATGAAATTGACGCCGCCCAACCGGCGGACGTTATGGAGCCAGCCTTTGAGTTGGACAGCTTCACCGATGTGGTTCTTTGCTTCAATCGTGCGGATCTCGGTCATGATGTTGCTCAATCTGAAGACGGCCATTAGTCTTGCCGGCCCTGTCAACCCCGTTTGTCAGGCGATGTCGTGGATTTTAAAGGCAATTTGTCCCGCGGGGGTCTGGGCGCTGACGGTTTGGCCCTTCCTGGCCCCCAGCAGCGCGCTGCCGATCGGCGACTCGTTGGAGATGCGTCCTTCTGTCGGATCAGCCTCGGCCGCGCCGACGATAGTGTAAGTCTCCATCTCGTCATACCCGTCCTCGGATACGGTGACGGTGCTGCCGATGCGCACGACACCCGCCGGCCCCTTGTTCTCGATCACCTTGGCCTGTAGTATCATGGTCTCCAGTTGGCGAATGCGAGCCTCGATAAAGCCCTGTTCTTCCTTGGCGTCGTGATAGTCCGCGTTTTCTTTCAGGTCGCCTTGCTTGATGGCAATTTCCAGCTTCAGCGCTACTTCTTCGCGGCGAGTTGTCTTGAGGTTGTGCAACTCATCTTTCATCTGTTGCAGCCCTTCGGATGTTACGTACAGAACGTCGTCTTCAATCATGGTATCCTTCTCCGCGTCTTTTTCAGGTCGCTACCTGGCATTGTCGATACAAAAGAAAAGCCCAGCCGATCAATGCGGCTGGGCGACTTACCCACTATTTGCTTGTTGGCGAAATGGGTTAGCAATCGCTCGATGCCGCGGGCGTATCGTTCGCCGCCGGCGGGGGGAAATTCAGAACGTTCAGATCTCGTGTCACGTTGTTCATAGCGTGTCGAAAGTATAGCGCAACAAGCCGGTATTGTCTACGACTCAGCTTCAGGCTTCGGAGCCGGCCATCAGCAAACCGACGCGTTCCCGGGTTGCTTCTTCGATAGGCAGCGTCTTGACGATATGGCCATCGAACATGACGGCCACCCGGTCAGCCAGGCTAAGGATCTCGTCCAGTTCGGCCGATACCAGAAGAACGGCCACGCCCGCGTCGCGCTGGGCCACAATCTGGTTATGGATGAACTCGATGGAACCGACGTCGATGCCGCGGGTAGGCTGGTTGGCGATGAGCAGTTTCACCGGCCGTGAAAATTCCCGGGCGACAATTACCTTTTGCTTGTTACCACCTGACAGGTTCCCGGCGTGGGTGTAGATCGACGGGGTGCGCACATCAAACTTCTTGACCAACTCCGTGCCATTCTCCGCGATTGCCTGCCGGTTCAGGATCGCGTTATTAGAGAATGGTTTGTGATAATAGCGATTGAGAACCATGTTGTCGGCGATGGAGTAGGGCATGACCAGCCCGTGTTTTTCGCGGTCTTCAGGGATATGGGCGACATCCAGCTCGGTGATGGCCCGTGGGGTGAACTGGGTGGAGTCTTCGCCCGCGATCTCTATGTTGCCGCTGACGATCGACCGCAACCCGGTCAGAGCTTCTACGAACTCGCGCTGGCCGTTGCCCTGAACACCGGCTACTCCGAGGATCTCACCGGCATGCACTTCAAGCGACAGGTCTTTGACGACAAGTTGCTTTCGGTCGTCCAGAACTTTCAGGTTCTTAATCTCCAGGACCTTTTTGCCGGGATGGGCCTCATCCTTGTCCACCTGAAGGATGACCTTGCGGCCGACCATCAACTCGGCCAGACTGGCTTCCGTCGATTCGGCCGGTAGGGCGGCACCTACGCTGCGGCCGCCACGCAGGACGACAATTCGATCGGCCACGGCCAGCACCTCTTTCAGCTTATGGGTGATAAAGATGATCGAGACACCTTTCTCCGTCAGGTCGTGCATGATGCGGAACAGTTCATTCGATTCCTGCGGTGTCAGCACGGCCGTCGGCTCATCGAGAATGAGAATGTCGGCATGACGGTAGAGCGCTTTAATGATCTCTACGCGCTGTTGCAGGCCAACCGGGAGATCATCTACCTCGACAGTGGGATCAATTTCCAGCCCATATTGCTCCGACAACTCGTGCACGCGACGATTGGCGGCTCGCTTGTCGATGTAACCCCCGGTTCTGGTCACTTCCGCACCCAGGATAACGTTTTCGGCCACGGTCATGACGGGCACGAGCTGGAAATGCTGGTGAACCATGCCAATGCCACGCTCGATCGCGTCACCTGGACTGTGCAGTGTCACTTTCTCCCCTTTGATCCAGATCTCACCCGCGTCGGGGCGATAGAGACCGTAGAGGATATTCATCAGTGTGCTCTTGCCCGCGCCGTTTTCGCCGAGCAGGGCCAATATCTCGCCTTTACGCAAGGTCAGATCGATTCGATCGTTGGCGAGGACGCCGGGGAACTGTTTGGTGATGCCGCGCGCTTCCAGCACGATGGGAGCTTCGTCGACACGTTGGGTGTTATTTTTGTTCATTCAATGGCCTTTCCCATGCCTGTTAATGAGCTTGACGATGCGCGATTAGCCTTTCTCGTAGGGAACGCCACTGGCGGCCGGCGCGCGAGATCGGCCCACAAACCCGGCCAGGACGAGGATCGTCAGAATATAGGGCATGCTACCGATGAATTGCGGCGGCAGATTCACCCCCCAGAACTGAAGCTGGGTCTGCAAAGCATAGGTAAAGCCAAACAGCAAGGCCGCGCCCCATGCTCCAAAGGGTGTCCATTTGCCGAAGATGAGGATCGCCAACGCTAGGAAGCCGCGACCATTGGTCATCATTCGCTCGAAGGATCCGACGCCCTCCAGAGTAAGGTATGCTCCACCCAGCCCGGCAATAGCTCCGCCGAGGATGACGTTGATGTAGCGAACCTTGTAGACGTTGATGCCTACCGTGTCGGCCGCGCTGGGATGTTCGCCGACCGCGCGAGTTCGCAACCCCCACCGTGTATAGAACAAGACGTAATGGACAACGAATACGAGAATGATTGCCAGATAGGTGATCGGCGGATTCTTGAACAGGACCGGGCCAATAAGTGGAATATCAGCCAGCGGGCCGAGAGAGATCGGCTGTAACTTCCCGCGAGTTGTCAGGCCGGCTACGTAAAAGTAGCCTGTTAACCCAACGGCCAGGATGTTGATAATCGTACCACCGATAATTTGGTCCATTTTCAGCGTGACGGCCATAAAGGCTAAAAATGCGCCTAATAACGCGCCGGCCAGTGCGCCGATGATTATCGCCAGTACCAAGTTGCCGGTATAGACATTGGCCAGGAAGGCTATGAACGCGGCGATGAGCATCTGCCCCTCGATACCAATGTTTACAACGCCGCTCCTCTCGCCCAGCAAGCCGCATAGCGCACCCAGGATGAGAGGAGTCGACTCGCGAATTGTCCTGGCTAACACGGCTATCGTCACTACATCGTTTGTCGCGTAGGCAAAAATAATGGATCCAGTGACAATAATGGCAATCAGGGTCAGCCATTTATTTTTTACCAGCCAGCTGATTGATCCATTTCGGCGCGATGCAGTCAGTTCCATATTGTTCCCTCTCAAACAATGATGAATCAGGATTTAAGGATTGGATTACCAATCTGGATCCTTAATCTGTAATTCTTAATCTCGTTTCCTTACTTCCCGCTCCACCCTGTGCTTAGTGTCACTTGATCATCATCAGCCGTGCGCTGTCGAATGATCCGTCTGGTGATCACGTCGGCCGCGACGAAGAACAAAATTACTGCGGTTATGATATCGATTATCTCTTTGGCTACATGGGCCTCGAGCTGCATTACATTGGAGCCGGCGCGCATGGCTCCCAGCAGCAAGGCGGCAGGTATGACGCCAAATGGGCTGGTTTTGCCTAATAAAGCCACGGTGATTCCGTCGAAGCCGAGGCCAACGTTAAATCCAGGCTCATAACGACGAACGATGCCTAATGTTTCAACGGCGCCGCCGAACCCGGCCAATAAACCGCTGATTACCATAGCCAGGATGATCATTCGCGCGACTCGGATTCCAGCATATTGGGCGGCACTGGAGTTCAGGCCGACGGTGCGGAGCTCAAACCCCAATGTGGTGCGATAAATTAACCACCAGACGAGCGCCGCGGTAAGGACGGCGATTATAAAGCCCAGAGGTATATGATTGATAATCGGAAGTTCGGCTGATGGCAAGATTCTTGCCGTGCGGGCGATGACATTGGTTGGCGATGGATCCTTCCACGGTCCGTTGACCAGATAGTTCGTAATGTTGTAGGCTACATAGTTGAGCATGATGGTTACGATGACCTCATGCGCCCCAGTGTATGCCTTCAATATACCTGGAATTGCACCATAGAGCGCGCCAGCCAGTCCACCGGCTGCCAGGGCGAGTGGAATGTGAATGAGAGGGGGCAACCCTTCGATCGAATACCCGACGAAGGCCGCTACAATGGCTCCAATTAATAATTGCCCTTGTGCACCGATATTAAAAAGGCCGGCTTTGAAGGCGAAGGCGACAGCAAGCCCACTAAATATAAGCGGAGTTGTCTTTTCAAGTGTTCTCTGAATGGCCGCAGGAGAGCCGAACGAGCCTTTCAAGAGTGCGCTGTAAGCTTCAATAGGACTTGCGCCGGAAATCAGAAGGATTATAGCCCCAATAAGAAGCCCCAAGAAGACGGCGACCACCGGTATGCTGATACCGTGCCAAATCTGTCGCAACCACTTTTTTTTCCGATCTTCGTCGGGATTAGTTGTCGGAATTGTCGTCAACGCCACCTCCTAGACAATGTGCGACGTGCCGTATCGGGCACGTCGCACATTGAAAGACTAAATAAGCATTAGATTTTCAATAGATCTAAGCTCGCAGCTTTATCTTCCGTCTAGTCTGTGGCGGGATCAAACCCCGTTGAAATTGAACCGTCCTGCAAACCGGCGTCAGTCGTGGCCAATAGATCCCTAACTTCTTGTGGAACGGCGTCTTCGTGATCATGGAAAGGCGCAAGACCGACCAGCCCATAGTAATTCCCGCCCGGGAACTCGCCGTTTACCGACTTCGTAATCAAATCGACGACCCCAGGGGTGATGAGCTTCATCGCACTCGTTATGAGGCAAGGATGCGCTTCGGGCACGGTTCCCCACTGATCGGAGTCGACGCCGATGCACCATACGCCTTCGTGGGACGCTGCTTCTATGATCGCGCCGTTGCCTGTCTTGCCGCCGGCACCGAAAACGAAGTCCGCGCCGTTGGCGATTGCTTGTTGGGCAGTTGCGGCACCGTCCTCAGGAGAGGTGAAACCGCTCTCGAAACCACCGGGATGGTAGGTGGCGATAACCTTGATGTCGGGGTTAACTGACAGGGCGCCATTCTGGTAACCAATGTTGAAGGCTCTTACAGCCGGAACCAGATCGGTACCCAGCACAGCAGCGATGGTGCCGGTCTGGCTGAGAGACCCGGCCAGTACACCAGCCAAATATCCCGCCTTGTCTTCGTTGAAGACCAGGCCAGCGACGTTCGCGACAGGTGTTTCGGGTTGGAACTGATCCACGCCGATAAAGTCGATGTCAGGATATGTGGCGGCCGCGGCCAAGGTAGCCTCGCCCATGGCGAACCCTACGGTCACGATGACGTCGTAACCCTGATCGGCGAACAGGGCGATGTTGGCGCCGTAGTCGGTGGCAGCGGAGGTCTCAATGAAGTTAACTTCGGCCGCGCCGAGCGCTTCGGCGGCCTGCTGCGCGCCTTCCCAAGCTGACTGGTTGAAGGATTTGTCGTCTACTTCACCCACGTCCGTCACGAGGCCAATGCAAAGCACGGCTTCATCGGTGCAATCGCCGGCAGCTTCCTCGGCCGGTGCTTCGGTCGGGGCGGCCTCCTCGGCCGGTGCTTCGGTCGGGGCAGTTTCCTGCGCCGGCGGCGTGGCGGCTCCGCCACCGCAAGCAACAGCAAGCAGTGACAACAAGAGCAACCCGGTGAGCAACAGAGCTATACGTTTCATAATTCTTTCTCTTCTCCTTGTGAAACAGAAAGTAAAGGGTAAGCTACGGTCACTGATGGTTTAATAAAGCGATCCCGGAAATTAAAGGTCACAGGTTGAAGACCACACACTGCGGCGAACCGCGGACTCTTTATCTTCCCACCCTGGTGCCCGCACCTCTTCATGTATTGTGTCTCAACATGCAGGAAAAGACAATATTTTGTTGAGATCCATTTTCGATGTTGAGATCAAGCGTATCGGTTCGCTTTGTTGACCCTTTCGTAAAAATAAGTTCGTCGCGGGCGTTGTAGTTGGGGAGAAATACACATTATCGTTATACTATCGCTCGGAAATCTTTATGGACCCGATGCGATTGCTCGATATCCTGGATGCTCATCTTTCCGAAGCGGAAATGAGCGCGCTGTGCCGCCAGTTTGGGGTGGCATTTGGCGCGTTTCCGGGCGGTGCAAAGCGAGACAAGATGCGGGAATTCCTCGGGTTTATCCAGCGACAGGGACGCATGGGTGGGCTGACCGAAGCAACGATTGCCTTGCGCCCCGATCTGACAGAAGCCATTGCCGGGCTGTACGAGGGCAAAGAGCAGGAACTCTCCTGGCTCGATCAGGTTGCCGGTGGCATTGGACAATCGCTTGATTCGGGGCTGACGTGGCGATGGACGACGTCTTCAACCGGCCGTCAGGTTGCCGTCGGTTCATCATCAGCTGCCGATGAGGAAACCACTCCTGACGTGGTCTTGGCGGTGGAAGATTCGTCGCCATCTCGTGACGTCGACAATCCTTATACACCCGGCGCGCGTGTGATCGACGAAGCTATGTTCTTTGGCCGCGAGGTAGAGACGGAGCAGGTCAGTCGTCTGCTTGAGGACAGCCGCCATGTCGCGATCATCGGCCATCGCGGCTTTGGGGCCTCCTCGCTTCTCTATCACGTTTCGCATGCGCTTGGCGATCGAGACAAGACCCTCGTTGCCTATGTCGATATGAAGGACGCCGTCAACCACACTCCGGCAAGCCTTCTCAATGCGATCTGGCTGCAATGGTGGGAGCGCGTGCGGCCGGGCAACAGTGTGCCTGTGCGCAACCTGGCCGAATTCGTGACGGCTGTCCGCAAGCTGAACGCCGCCGGATTCCATCCCGTGTTGTTTGTGGATGAGCTTGAGCAGTTGGCATGGCGGTCGGCGAGCTTCGATGACGGCTTCTTTGCCGCCTGGCACGAGTTGGGGCGCGAGGGGTTGGTACAATTCGTAGTCGCTGCCCACTCCACCCCGGCCGACATCCTGGCTCAGGCGGATTTGAAATCCTCCTTTTATGAGCTTTTCCAATCGGTGAACCTGGGATTGCTGGATGAATCGGCCGCTCTTTCTCTGTTGGCGATCCCCATCCGGCGCGCCGGGATGAGCGTACCCGATGGTGCGGCGGAGTACCTCTACCTCCATGCGGGGCCGCACCCCTTCTTCCTGCATCTGGCCGGTCTCTATCTCTTCGATGCGATAGCCGGTGGAAATTATTCGCGTGGGGAGGTGGTTCGGCAATTTGAGATCGCCGCTGAGCCGTTCTGGCAAGAGTTGTGGGACTCTATCTCGCCTCTGGCCCAATCCCATTATCCCACTACCTTGATACGGGTGTCTGACGGCATGGGCGGCCGGCAAATGCGCATACTGGCCAATCGTGGTTTGGTGGTGGTGGAAGAGGGCGGGTTCCGACCATTTAGCGATGGATTCGCGCGTTGGTTGGCGCGCATGCAGGCCGCTATCGAAGCGGCCGCGGTGGTGGCCGACGCCATACCGCTCTGATCAGATCCACTAAGGCGACGGTTTGTACTGATTACCCCAATTGAGCGAGTTGGGTTTGAACAGTGATGGAATAGATTCATTCATGCAGCAGGACGGCGATCAATGAAACGAGCAGTCAGCATCAGTCTGGGATCTTCCAAACGGAATTCATCGGTCGAGATTGAATTATTGGGCGAGCGTGTATCGATCGAGCGCATCGGCACGGATGGTGATATGACGCGCGCGGCCGAGATGTTTGGGGAATTGGACGGCAAGGTTGACGCCTTCGGCGTTGGCGGCACGGACTTGGGACTGACTATCGACGACAGACACTATCGTATGCACTCTGTTATGTCGCTGGTGCGTTATGTCAAACAAACACCGATAGTCGACGGTTCGGGCCTTAAGAACACGCTGGAACGCGGCGTCGTACCCTATATGGAGGCACAGATTGGGCCGCCACAACCTCGGCGGGTTCTGATGACCAGTGGCGCGGATCGGTGGGGCATGTCGATGTCGTTCCTGGAGAATGGCTACGAAGGCGTGTTCGGCGATCTGATGTTCGCCCTGAGCCTGCCCATCCCCTTGCGTTCGGAGGCGGCCATCAAGCGCGCGGCGACGCTCCTCTTTCCCATCGTCACCCGCTTGCCCTTCGAATGGATCTATCCGACGGGCGAAAAGCAGGAGGTTAATACGCCGAAATTTGGCGAATGGTACGAATGGGCTTCGGTCATCGCCGGTGATTGTCATTTCATCAAGCGCTTCATGCCGGCGCGGCTCGACGGGAAGATCATTTGCACCAATACGACCACGCCTGAGGATGTGGCCATCTTCCGTAACGCAGGCGCAAGTTATTTGGTCACGACGACTCCACGTCTCGAGGGACGATCATTTGGCACGAACATGATGGAAGCGACGCTCGTCGCCGTGAGTGGCGAGGGGCGCAAGTTGACCGATGCGGAATTATACGAGTGGATCAAGCGCCTTGATTTTCATCCCAACATCCAAAGACTGAACGGTTAGGACCTCACGATAAATCATGCCATAGTCCAAATCCTCACAGGATTGCCCGTTTGTGTCTAGCCCCCTGCCTCGCTCTGTATCCCCTCTTGATTAAAACTCAACCACTCGCTGCAGACGGTTTTGCCATGCCGCGGCGACGCAGGATGCTTTCAGACGTATACAGGATCAGCGCCAGCCAGATCAATCCAAAGCCGATGACGCGTGACATGCCGAACTCCTCGTTATAAATGAGCACGCCGATCAGGAATTGCAGAGTCGGCGCGATGTATTGCAGCAGTCCGAGGGTGGTCATAGTGATCTGCCGCGCGCCGGAGGCGAAGAGGATCAGCGGGACGCTGGTGACAACCCCTGCGCCCATGAGGAGCAATGTAGTCGTCAGGCCGGCGTGGGCGAAGGCTCCCACGCCGCCGCGCTCCTGCAGCAGGAGGAAGCCGAACGCCGGCAGGAAGAGGACGGCCGTCTCCAGAAATAACCCTTCGGCCGAGTTCAGCGCGGCCGTCTTGCGAAGGAGACCGTAGGTGCCGAAGGTGAAGGCCAGCGTCAGGGCGATCCACGGGAAGGCTCCATAACTAACGGTCAGATAGAGCACGCCGCCGAGAGCGACGCTTAGAGCCAGCCATTGGACGGGTCGCAAGCGTTCCTTCAGGAAGATATAGCCTAGCAGCACATTGACCAGGGGGTTGATGAAGTAGCCGAGGCTTGTTTCGACGATGAATCCTGCATTGACGCCCCAGATGTAGACGAACCAGTTGATGCCCAACAAGATGCCGGACAGGACGAAGGTCATCAGAACTCGCGGCCGGGCGATCGCCGGGCGCAACCAGTCCCAGTTGCGGCGCAAGGTGAGGATAAGACCGACGAACAGGAGCGACCAGACGATGCGATGGGACAGGATTTGGCTGGCGGGCACATTATGAAGCGACTTCCAGTAGATGGGCAGCAATCCCCAGGCAACGTATGACGCGGCAGCGTAGATGACACCTTTATTCATGAGCTGGTCCATTGAACGCAAAGACGCCGGGCCATAAAGAACTCTTCTTCTTTGCGGCCCGGCGTCCTTGCATTGGTAGATGCTTAACGACGCGCCTGATAATTTGGCGCTTCCTTGGTGATGAGAATCCCGTGCGGATGGCTTTCCAGTAGACCGGCGTTGGTGATGCGTGTGAATTGCGCTTTCTCGCGCAGCTCGGTCAGGTCGGCCGCGCCGACGTAACCCATCCCGGAGCGCAAGCCGCCCATCATCTGGTAGATCACGTCTCGAAGCTGGCCCTTATAGGGTACCTGTCCTTCGACGCCCTCGGGCACGAGCTTGTCGCGGATTTGGCCCCCGGCGGGTGAAGGCGTCCCGCTGCCGTAGCGATCGGCTCCGTGCCCCTGCATGGCGCCCATGCTGCCCATGCCGCGATAGACCTTGTAGCGCCGCCCTTCGTAGAGAATGATCTCGCCCGGGCTTTCTTCCAGCCCGGCCAGCAGAGAGCCAAGCATGACCACATCGGCCCCGGCGGCCAGCGCCTTCACGATATCGCCGCTGTATTTGATGCCGCCGTCGGCGATCAGGGGAATGTTACGCGCCTGACAGACCACCGCGCAGGCGCTGATGGCTGAAATCTGGGGCACGCCGCTTCCGGCGACGATACGGGTGGTGCAGATAGATCCGGCGCCGACGCCGACTTTGATGGCCCCGGCTCCGGCATCAATGAGTGCGTTTGCGCCTTCGCCGCCGACGACGTTGCCGGCGATGATGGGCAGGCGTGGATGACGTTGTTTCGCTTGGCGGATGGTGTCGATGACTAGTCGCGTGTGGCCATGGGCGGTATCGATGGCCACGGTATCGACTCCCGCCTCGACCAGCAGATCGAGTCGGGAGAGGGCTTTCTCGCCGACACCAATGGCAGCAGCACATATCAAGCGGCCGCGCTCGTCGGTCACGCCGGCCGGATAGTCAATTATGCCCGATTCGGAGCACTTGACCTTGTTGACCTCTTCGGCTTGTTCCTCGGCCGTCAGGTTGCGGTGGATGACCCCGATTCCGCCCAGCCGAGCCAGACCGATGGCCATCTGGGCCTCGGTGACGGTGTCCATCGCCGCCGAAATGACCGGCACATTCAGATGGATGCCGTCGATCAGCCGCGTGCGCAGGTCGACCTGGGCCGGAAGCACCTGCGAGTAGCCGGGCACGAGCAGCACATCGTCGAACGTCAGCGCGAGTTCGCCGAATTCAGATGCGAATCTCATACTCACCCTCTTCCGGCATGGTGACTGCCGGTTATCCCTTAGCTTTCGCGGCGCGGTTTGGGTTTAACGACGCGCTGGCGGCGACGGCTGAAGATCTGCGGCATACGATTATTGCGCGACAGAACGATGTACAGGCCTGTCAATGCCAGGCCCAGAGCCAACAGGAATGAATAGGTGATCGGCGAATTACCGATCGTCGCCTGGTCGGGCCGGAAAAACTCCAGGAACGCCCGACCCGCGCCCCACCACATGAGGAACAGGCCGAACAGAGTTCCGATCTTCCACTTGTCGCGGAACTTGTTGTTGAGGACGATCAATACCACGAAGCCCAGTATGAGCCAGATCGACTCATAGAGAAACGTCGGGTGGAAGCGCGTCTCCGGCGGGAACTGGGTCATATCGGCGTATTTGGCCAAACGATAGGGGGCATCGATGAGGATACCCCACGGCAACGTCGTCGGCGGACCATAAAGTTCCTGGTTGATGAAGTTGCCCCAACGGCCAATGCCCTGAGCCACGAGCAATGCCGGTCCGGCGACGTCGGCATATTGCCAGAAGTTCAGTCGCCGCCAACGAATGTAGAGCCAGCCGACGATGGCCGCGCCGATGAACCCGCCCAGGATGTTGATGCCCCCGGAGCGGATGTTGATCACGTCCCAAAAGCTTTTGAACTGGTCGCCACGGCCGCCAAACATCTCCAGCAAGACGTAGGTCAGGCGGGCGAAGACGTAGCCGCTGAAAATGACCAGGATCAGGGCATTGAAAAACTCATCGACATTCTGGTTGCGCCGGGCAATTTCTCGCGCCGCCCAAAAAACGCCGACGGCGATGCCCACCGTCACAATGATACCGTACCAATAGATGGGAAATCCGCCGCCGATGGGGATTGTGAAGGCGATCGGATCGATGTTGATTCCGTCCAGCATAGTTCACCCGTTACAATAAAGATAATGTTTCGACCGGATCCGGTGCGGGGACCGGCCGGATTCCGCCTAATTATTCCAGATAGCCCAAGCCGCGCAACCGCTGGCGGAGCAGCTCGTCGCCGTCGATGTCGATTGTCGCGCCGGCAGGCTGCGCGCTGCGGTCCCGTGTGGCACGCTGAACCATTTGCTCGATGGTCAGTTCGAGGCCCGCCACCAGCGACGGCTCGCCGGCAAACCGATTATCCAGTTCCAACGGATCGGCGGTCAGGTTATATAGCTCCTCGGCTATATCGTCGGTTTCGATCATTTTGAACGGCACGCCATCGTCCTCACGCGAGGAGCGCACGACTGCGCGACGTGTGGACAGGCAGCGGAACCGGGAGAGAAGTTCCGGCTGCCGCGCCTCAATCGCTTTCACGAAGTTCATAGGCGGGATGATCTCACTGAAAGCCGTTTGTTGTTCGGGGTCCCGGCCGGCCAGAGTGTGCCGCAGACTGAGCCGGCGGACGTTCGGCGCATCGTCCTCGAGCGCGGCATCGAGCGCTTCGTTCCGGCCGGCGGCCGCGGCATCGACGATCGTGTGGAACACGCGGCGCGTGCTGACCGGCGTATCGACGCGAGTGTTTGGCTCTATCCGGCCGGGCCAATGAACGATGAGCGGCACATGGACCAGCTCTTCATAAGCCACGAAGGCGTGACCGAAGAAATCATGATCGCCCAGGCCGTCGCCGTGATCGGCCACGATGATGGTCAATGTATCGTTGGAGCGCTCGCGCCGGGCCAGCGCATCGAACAGGTTTTGCAGGTAATGGTCCTGATAGGCGACCTCAGCGTCGTACATATCGTTGAGCACTTTTTCTTCCATCTCGCTGAGTGGTTCGGCGAGGGGAGCTGCCCAGCGATAGGCTTCCCGATTCCAGGCGCGCATGACCGTACGGGCTTCCTTGCTGTGCCGGAAATAGGGCGCGATGCGATCGACGAACTCACCCGGCGCCCAGAACGGGAGATGCGTCTCCATCAGGTTCATGAACAGGAACAGCGGCTCGTCGGGTTTCTGTTCCTCGCGCCGATCCAGAAAATGGACGACGTCCTGCACAGACCGCTCATTCTGACCCTTGAAATTGGCTATCTTCGACCACAAAGGGGTCAGCCAGGCATGGAGCGATATGCTAAACGCCAAATCGGAACGGCCGATATAGTTCTGGATAGGATAGGAGATCCGACGCAGGAACTGGGTGTACGCTTCGGCGATCAGACTGACCGGCCAGGGCCAGGGGTTCGATGAATCCGGGACACTGGGAAACGCGCCCCCATAGTTATAGAACGTCTGGAAGCCACGCTTGAAGCCGTTATTCAGGACGCCGACGAGCGGATTATTGCAAAAACCAATCGTCTCGTAGCCGAGACGGCGAATTACCTCGGCTAAATGAGGACGCCCTGGGCTGAGGCTCTGGGAAGATTGAGTGACGCCGTGGGATGTGGGATACAGACCGGTGAAGAGTGAGGCGTGGCTGGGGATGGTCCATTGGGCGGGCGAAACGGCCTGTTCAAAGAGCGCCCCCTCGGCAGCGAAGCGATCGATATTGGGGCTGGTCGGCCGATGATGCCCATAGGCACCGAGGCGATCGGCCCGTTGGGTGTCCAAAACGATAAAAATAATGTCCGGCGAATTCATTGATCTACCTGATACGCTGCTCTCTCAACGATGAGTGCGCCGCAATTCTGACGCAAATATGATTGGAAAGCATAGCATGTGAGATAGGGTGTCGCAAACCCTCTCAAGCCTCTCTTTATTTGGATGAGGATAGCGACGTTTGCCAATCGGCCTGTTTGGCTTTATCTTTCCTTCCATGCAAGTGCGCCGACTTTCGCTGACGAACTTTCGCAACTATTCTCGCCTAGAGCTGGATCTGCCGGGCGGGATCATTCTGCTGCATGGCGACAATGCCCAGGGCAAGACGAATTTGCTGGAAGCGATTTATTTTCTGGCAACGACGCGTTCGCCCCACGCCAGCCAGGATCAGCAGCTAATCAATTGGGATGCTCTGGAGACGGACGAGCCGGTCGTTGTCGGCCGCCTGGTCGCCGACGTGGAGAGACCCGACGCGCCGGCTCATCTGGAGATGCGCCTGATCATGGAGGAGCACGGCAGCCTGATGGGCAACGGGGCGAGTGGTTTTCGGCGCGAGGCGTTGATCAACCGCCGCAAGGTGCGGTTGATGGATCTGTTAGGTCAATTGCGCGTGGTTTTGTTTTTGCCTGAGGATGTGGAATTGGCGACCGGCGCGCCGGCCAACCGGCGACGCTACATGAACGTCACGCTCTGTCAGGTTGATTCCAACTATTGCCGCGATTTGTCGGCCTACAACAAGGTGCTGGAGCAACGCAACGCGCTTCTGCGCCGGATGGCTGAAGGGCAAATGCGCCATGCGGCCGATGTGCTGCAAGTCCTGACCGAGAAATTGATCGAACCCGGCAGCCGGGTTTTGCGCCGGCGAGGGCGTTTCATTCGCGATATGGCCCAGCAGGCGCAGGAGATCTATTTCCAGGACCTGATCGGCGGCAAGGAATCCCTGCGGCTGGGGTATATGCCCGGCTGGTATGCCAATGGGCGGAAGACGGCCGACGAGCAACTTGCCGACGGCGAATGGCTTCAGGCGAATGAAGACCTCGGCGCAGTCCAGGCGCGATTCGCGGCCGAACTGGAGGTCGCTCGCGCTGTCGATCTGGCGCGAGGTTCTTCGTCGGTCGGGCCACACCGGGATGATTGGGCGATTCTGGTGAATGGCAAGAACCTGGGGCAGTTTGGCTCGCGGGGTCAGGTGCGCACGGCTATTCTGGCCCTCAAGCTGGCCGAGATCAACTGGATGAAGGCGGAAACGGCCGATGTGCCCATTCTGTTACTCGACGAGGTGATCGCTGAACTCGACCTGCACCGTCGGGCAGCGCTCCTGGCCTATGTAGCTGACCAGGTGCGCGGGAAAGGGATGGCTCAGGCGTTATTGACGGCGACGGATCCGGGCATGTTCCCTGAGGAGTTTCTGGGGCAGGTGGCGAGGCTTCTGGTGCGCGATGGACGTGCTTCGCTTGAACAGGTTTAGAGAGGACGCTTGGCAGGGACACCGGTTCGACGAGGATAGCCGGAGGGTGTCGACCGCTGCTTGGCTATGGTGACAAGGTAGTGGGTCTTGTCCGTTTCGGGCAGGTGCACGGCCGACAGGCTTGGCGCGCCTCCGCCCAGGATGGAGATAGCAGTTTCGGCCGCGGCCAGTTCGCCCGGCGCGCTCTCCCCTTTCTGGGCCAGTGCATGGCCGCCCACACGCACCAGAGGCAGCAGTAACTCGACCAATACTCGCAGATCGGCCACCGCGCGCGCCGTGGCCCAATCGAATGATTCCCGGAAGCGCGCATCCTGGCCCAGGTTCTCGGCACGATCGGCGATCACGGATACGTCGCCCAGGCCCAGTTCATTGACGACCAGCTCCAAAAAGCGAGCCTTTTTAGTCACGCTGTCGATCAGCGTCAGGCGCAGGCCGGGGAAGGCGATCTTGAGCGGCAACCCGGGAAAGCCCGCGCCGGTGCCGATATCGATCAGCGAACACTCGTCCAACGGTCCGGTCGCGGTGACGCAGGAGAGCGAATCGAGGAAGTGGCGAATTCGCATCTCGCGCGGGTCGCGGATAGCGGTCAAGGAGATGCGCTCGTTCCATTCCAGGAGCAGAGTCTCATAGAGCGCGAACTGCTCAGATTGACGGGGAGTCAATGTGACTCCAAAGGTTGTGGCCCAGGCGCTTAATTCGTCCATCTAGCGGCTTCGCTCCAGTTCCTTCAAGGTGACATCGAGCAGAATACGATCCCACTGCTGGCCGCCAAAGGCCACCGGCGTGAACTGTATCCAGTCGTGAACGACGATCTCGCGCGCCCGGATATACAGTGGGATGATAGGAAAGCTGCCCGTCTCGTTGAAGAAGATAGATTCCGCCTGGCGATAAAGTCCTGTGCGCTCGGTTGTGTCTACGGTCGTGCCGGCGCGACTGAGCAAAGAATCGGCGTCGGAACATTCCCGATTCTGGCGGTTTTCGCTGTCGCGACAATGAAGCAGATCGGTAATCGAATTTTTGGCGTCGGGGAAAGTAGGGGCCCAGGCAAACTCCCACATATCCGGTCGGGCGGTGGCGTCCGGCTGTGTACCGACCAATAGTTCACCGAACGATACTTGCTTGATGTGGATGCTCTCTTTCAGGCAGTCCAACTCCTTAATCCACATGTCGCGAACAAGCTCTGCCTGGCGCAAGGACAGGTCGGCCGAGCTCACCAGAAACGTTATCTCGGGCATGAGCCGGCAATTGCGAAATGAGCTGGCAGCCATTTGCTGTCGTGCGAAGTCGGGGCTGTAACCGACGCCGAGTTCGTCCGCGGGGATGGCGGCGACGATGCCCGGGACGGTAGCGTGACGCATAACGATGCCGCGACCGCCATATAGCTCGGTGACAAGTTCCTGCCGGTTGATCGCCGCGCTGAAGGCGCGGCGTACTTCGACCTCGTGAAAGACGCCGCTGTTGAAGTTAAACCCAAGATAGAACAGGACCTGATCGGGAATGGTACGCACCTTGGCCTCGGTACGTTGCAAAAATGATTCTCGCTCGGCGGTGGGCAGTGGCGCGATATCGAGCAAGCGATCCTGCCACATCGCGAAGGCTTCAGTGTCTTCATCCAGGAAGCTGATGTTGATGACTTCGATATTTCCCGGTTTGTCGAGGTCCTTGGGCCACAGCGGGTTGCGATGAAGCGTAGCGGTTTGGAATGTCAATTGTGTTGATACCGGCAGAAATGGACCTGAGGTGATCAGATTCCTGGGCGTTTGCCAACCGATGCTGAATTCTCCGGCCGGGTTCAACCATTCGTTGCCCATTTCTTCGACGAGATCTTTGGGTACCGGCTGAAAGAAGGGCATGCTGGTGAGCGTCAGGAAGAAGCCGGCCGGTTTCGTTAATCTGACTTGCAGCAAGGTGGGATTGACTGCCTCAATGCCGATGGTTTTCAGGTCGGCTTCAACAGGCTCCGGGATTGCGTAGACGGCCTCACAACCCTCGATGAGAAACAGGGAAAATGTCGCCGCGCTTGTGACCTGACGACTGCAATAGCGTTGAACGGCATAGACAACATCCTCTGCGGTGACCGGCCGAATCTGAGTCGCAGACCAAAGAGCCTGGCTGCCAGGCCCGGGGCTTTTGGGGCGAACCCAGTAAATGTCATCACGTAGATTGAATGTCCACGTGCGGCCGTCGTCGCTGACTGCCCACGTCGATGCCAATTCAGGCTCGATACTGTTTGTCTCAGGATTGAAGTTCGTCAATCCGGTGAACAGGTTTTGCGTCAAGTCGAGTTGGGATTGACGTTCGGCCAGACCGGGATCGAGATCAGGCAGCTGTCCAATAAGGCTGATGTCGAGTATGGCGAGCGGCTCGACGCGCACGGGGGTTGCCAATGGATCGGGCGTGCTTGTGGCAAAAGCGATCTGACCGACGATCCGGGTCATAATGGCCTGGACTCTGCCGGCAGTCGGCTGCGGGGTTCCCTCGCCGATTGAGGAAGACGCGGTATTGGCGCGGCATCCGGCGGCAAAAATCAATAAGCCGGCCAGGAGCCACAGACGCCATTGCCGAGTGATTTGCGCGTGTTTCTTGTTACCCACAATGAACATTGGGAGCGCATGCTATATCACTCCCGGCTGCTCGACAAGGGAAACGGCTGCAGTTGCCTCGATATTATCCGAGTAGTAATATATATTCCGTTGTCCGTCTGTGTTGCGTCAGGAAGCAGCAAACGTTATGTACGAACGAGTATTGGTTATTGACGACTCCCAGGAAATTCGGGACTTCCTCGTCGAGAATATTCTTCGGCCCAAAGGGTTTGAGGTGCTCGCCGCCTCGGACGGCATAATGGGTCTGGAACTGGCCATCTCCAAAGAACCTGATCTCATGATAACCGATCAGCAGATGCCGGGTCTCACAGGTCTGCAGGTCCTGCAAAAGCTCCGCGAACGTGGCGTTGACATCCCGGCTATCCTGATCACCGGCGAAGGGTCAGAGGATACCGCCGTCCGCGCCTTCCGCCTGGGCATCAAGGATTACATCATCAAGCCGATTGATGCAGAAGAGCTTAGTCAATCGGTGGATAAAGCCCTGCGCGAGAATCGCCTGCAAAAGGAGCGCGATCAGCTGGTCACTCAGTTGATGGAAAGCAATTCCCAGCTCCAGCGGCGCGCGCAGGAACTGAATGTGCTCTATGGCGTCGGCAAGTCGGTGTCCTCATCACTTGATTTGGAAGAGGTGTTGCAGCGCGTGGTTGAGGCGGCAGTCTATGTCGTCGGCGCGGAAGAAGGCTCCTTGATGCTCCTTGATGAGGATCGGGGCGAGTTATACATCCGCGCTTCAAAGAACCTGGATTCCAAGGCGCGTTCAATGCGCAAGCGCGTGACGGACAGCCTGGCCGGCAAGGTGTTGCAGACCAAGCGCGCCATCGCTATTGGCGCAGACTCGCAATGGAAACGCACCCATACGGCACTTCTGGTCAAGTCGCTGATCTATGTGCCCCTCATCCTGCAAAACAAGCCGATTGGTGTGCTCGGCGTCACGAACCAGATTAAGGATTCTTCCTTCGACAGCAACGATACGCGCGCGCTCTCGGCGCTGGGCGGCTACGCGACCATAGCCATCAATAATGCCAACATGTACCATTCGATGGCTCGCGAACGCACCGTGCTGAGCGAGATCGTGGAGCATATCGACGACGCAGTGATCGTCGTCGATGAAGATTTCCGGATGCTGGTCCTCAATGCCTCGGCGCGAGCGTTGTTCACCCTGCCGGAAAGCAACGTCATCGGTCGGCCGATCATGGACCTGATCGACCATGTCGGCCTAATCCGAATGGTGGCGGAGCCGAGCATTCAGGACGATGGCGTGCGCGTGGAGCATGACATGATTCTGGCCGACGGTCGGACGTATCGGGCGCGGGTGACGCTCGTCGAGGGTGGTAGCCGGTTTATCACCTTGCGTCGCCTGGGCTAAGCGAACGTAACAACCGTAACCGCAATAAGGTGTGTCGCTGCAGCGACCTTCAATTTGCAGAAATCCGCCCAACGCATCAGAATTCCCCGATGCTTCAAGAAATCAAACCTGCCACACGCAATCGGTTGATTGCAGTCATTTTTGCTGTCTCGAGTCTGGTAGCAGCGGCCCAGGTCGCTTTCTTCACGCTCATGCCCATTATTGCCGCCGATTTGGGTGGCAGCGAGAGCGCGGCCGGAATCCCCAGCACGATGGGGCTGCTTTTTCGCGCTGCGGCCGCCTATCCGTTAGGCTGGCTGATGGGGCGCATGGGCCGGCGCATTGGGCTGACTGCGGGCCTGGTGGTTGGCTTCATCGGCACGGCTATGGGCGCCTGGGCGATTGGCGCGGGGCATTTCTGGATCTTTTCCCTTGGGGCCGGTTTGGCCGGCGTGGCTCGTGGCGCGTCCGATCTGTCACGCTACGCGGCAGCCGAGGTAAGCCCCATTGAGCATCGGGCCAAAATACTGGGCTGGATCGTCTTCGCCGGAACAATCGGTGCGCTGGCCGGCCCGCTATTGGTCACTCCGGCCGTGAATCTGGCCGCCGCCAACGGGCTTGTGCCTGATAGCGGCCCGTTTTGGGCGGCCACAATCGTGTCAGGCCTGGCCGCTGTCGTCACGTTCCTGTTCCTGCGGCCTGATCCGCTGACGATCAGCCGGATGATGGACGCCAACGAACGGATTAACACCGGCCGGGAAGATGACGAGCCGGCGCGGCCATTAGCTCAACTTTTGAAAGTGTGGCACGTGCGCCTCGGCATGGCGGCCATGTCCATTGGACAGCTGGTGATGGTCATGATTATGGTCATCACTCCCTTGCACATGCATCATTCGGGTCACGGCACCGGCTCGATCTCGTTCGTCATCCTGGCCCATCAATTAGGTATGTATGGCCTGTCCTGGGCAGCCGGCGGATTGATCGATCGCTTCGGCGCGACCAAGATTATCGTCGGCGGGGCGGCTCTGTTGATTAGCGCTTCGCTGATGAGCCCGTTCGTCACCTCTGTTGCCGGTTTGTCGATCGCCTTGTTTCTGCTGGGGTTGGGCTGGAGTTTTTGCTTCGTGGCCGGTTCCGCGCTGCTGGCGGTGGGGCTGGCGCCCAGCGAGCGCACGCGCGTTCAAGGGATGAGCGATACGTGGTCGTCGGCCGCCGCTGCGCTGGGCAGCCTTAGCACCGGGGCGTTATTTGCCGCTGGAAAGATGCTGCTGGTTGGTGCGGTCGGCCTGGCTTTCTCGCTGGGTTTGGTCGCCCTGTGGCTCATCGCGCGAAAACGGGATGTGGTGATGGCCTGAGCGAGCGATAACTCTCCGCGGCGAGCCAGGATCATGCCGCACCCGACGTTTGGCCGGTTCCGGCATTCGAAGATAACATAGCGTTGAACACCTACGGAACCCGATCCCCCTCCATATCACGATACAAGGAGAAATGCCTGTGACCACGCAAGACGCTTTCCAATTCGACTGGCACGAGGTGGCCCGGCTGGCGCTCATCTCGCGCCTCATGGACGAAATGGAAGAGCGCGAGTTGACCCCGCAAGGCCATGTTACCTATCAGTTTTCGGCCAGAGGACATGAACTGGGTCAGATTCTCATCGCGCAGATGCTCAACCGCTCGATGGACACTGCATCGGTCTATTATCGCTCGCGGCCGTTTATGCTTGGCAGCGGGCTGACCACCGAAGAGGCGTTTGCCTCGGATATGGCGCGGGTGGGCAGCATGAGCGAGGGCCGGGATGTGGGTGTCGTGTTCAATATGCCCCGCCGCGAGCGAGCGCTGGTGCTGCCGATGGCGGCCGATGTCGGTTCGCAATTCACGCCCGCCGCCGGATATGCCCAGGCTTTGTGCTACCGGCGCTCGATCCTGCGCGACGCCGCGGCCGAGGGCAGCATCTCTGTCGTTTTTGGCGGCGAGGGATCGGTTGCCGCCAACGGTTTTTGGTCGGCCCTGACGATGGCCACGACGCTGAACCTGCCGCTCCTGTTCGTCATCGAGGACAACGGTTACGCTATCTCCGTTAAGAGCAGGTTGCAGACGCCGGGCGCCAATATTGCCGCCAACCTGGCCGCTTTCCAGGGGCTAAAGATATGGGACGGCGACGGTTGCGATCCGGCGACGACAGCCGGCCTTGTTGCCGAGGCCGTTTCGTTTGTGCGCGAGTGGCGCGGCCCGGCCCTGTTGCGGCTGACCGTGCCGCGCTTGTCGGGCCATTCGAGCGTCGACAATCAGGCCTATAAATCGGAGGATGAGCGCGCGGCCGAATGGGCGCGCGATCCGATTCCCGCCATCAAGCGTTATCTGGTGCCTTCGCAAATGGATGAGGGGTCGTGGCAACGGTTGGAGGAGGAAGCAGCAGCCGAGGTGAATCTGGCGCGTGATAAGGCAATGGCCCAACCCCAGCCGGATGTATCCCGTATCACGGATCGCGTATGGGCGGCCGGATCGCCCAGGCCACAGGTGGGTGGACTGGCGGCCGAAGGGATCGAATTACCGGCAGGAGGTGACATACCGCACCAGCCGGACCCGCGTCGTCTGACGATGGTCGAGGCTATCCGTCGCACGCTGGACGTGGAACTCGGCATTAATCCGCGCTGTCTGGTGTTTGGGGAGGATGTCGGGCATAAGGGCGGCGTTCATGCCGCAACGTTGGGATTGCAGGTAAAGCATGGCGAGGAGCGGGTGTTTGATACCAGCCTGTCGGAAGAGGGAATTATCGGCCGTTCGGTGGGGATGGCTCTGGCCGGGCTGATGCCCGTGCCTGAGATTCAGTTCCGCAAGTACGCCGATCCGGCGACGGAGCAGCTGCATAACATAGGCTCGCTGCGTTGGCGCACGGCCGGCCGCTTTGCCGCGCCGGTCGTCGTGCGGATGCCGGGTGGCTTCCGACGCATCGGCGATCCCTGGCACAGCGTCACCGACGAGGCCGCGTTTGCCCACAGCGTTGGCTGGCAGGTGGCTTATCCATCGAACGCTGAAGATGCAGCCGGCCTGCTGCGCGCCGCGTTGCGCGGTGACGATCCGGTAATGTTTTTCGAGCATCGGGCGATGCTCGACGCCGCTTCCGCCCGCCGCGCTTATCCCGGTGATGAGTACGTCCTGCCTTTTGGCCGCGGGCGAATCGTGCGTGAAGGGCAGTCCCTGACGATTGTGGCGTGGGGAGCCATGGTGGAACGCTGCGAGGCGGCGGCCGAGCAGGTGGGCAAGAGCATCGAGATCATCGATCTGCGTACCATTGTGCCCTGGGACGAGGAAATGGTTCTCGCCTCGGTGCGAAAGACGGCACGCTGCCTGATCGTGCATGAGGACTTTGAACTGGTTGGGTTTGGCGCGGAGATTGCCGCCGCGGTCGTTCGGGACGCCTTCCTGGACCTCGACGCGCCGGTGCAGCGGCTGGCCGCGCCATCCGTGCCTGTGCCGTTCAACACGAATCTGATGGACGGTATGATCCCTCGCATCGACCAGATTCGCGAGCGCATTGAGTGGTTGCTGGCGTTTTGATTTGCGCCGATGCCTGGGCGTCGCAAGCGGTTGACAGAAGCGGTCGTATGCATATACTTATTTCCATATTCAACGGCGTCGATCGAGACGAGTAGGCGGTCAGAAATTGCCAAGCGAGCCTGAGAGGGTGTGAGTCAGGCGCAAATCACCGGCCGAAAATCCCTCGGGAGCCGCCAGCCGAAAGGCCTAGTGCCGAGTAGACCTGGCCGGATTCGCCCCACGTTAGCGGGGTTGCGACGATGGGAAACTATTTTCCCGTTGTCGAATAAAGTGTCGGGCGTTTTGCCCGGAAGCTGGGTGGTACCACGGAGAGTTTACGCCTTCGTCCCTGAGAGGACGAGGGCGTTTTTGTTTTGTGGGGTATTGCGCAAAGGATGATTGCATGATGACTGAGTTGCTTTATACAACCGACGCCTATATGCGCGAATTCCAGGCCACCGTCGTTGGTCATGTCGACGGTGGCGTCGTCCTCGACCGGACGGTCTTTTTTCCTGGCGGGGGCGGGCAACCATTCGATACCGGCTCCCTGAGTGTCGAGTCTGATCTATGGTCCGTTACGGCCGTCAAAAAGGTGAATGGCGAACCGGCGCACTTCATTGAGGGAGATCTACCTGCAATAGGCGCGGTTGTGACGGGCGTCCTCGACTGGGAGCGCCGCTATAGCTTGATGCGAACGCACACAGCCATGCACATCCTGTGCGGTGTCGTTTTCCGTGATTATGGCGCCCAGGTTACCGGCGGCAATATGGACCCGCTGCAAGGGCGAATGGACTTCGAATTCGAGACGATGCGCCATGAGCTTGTGGCCGCCATCGAGGAGGCAGTCAACGCGGAGGTCGCGGCGGCGCGGCCCGTCCGCGTGCGCATTTTGCCCCGCGAAGAGGCGTTTGCCATTCCCGACCTCATCCGGACCAAGATTAACCTGCTGCCGGAGGGCATCACTGAGATTCGGACGGTTGAACTGGTCGGGCTTGATTTGCAGGCCGACGGCGGAACCCACGTCGCCAATACAAGCGAAGTTGGCCGCATTCGTATCACCGATTACAAGAGCAAGGGCAAGATCAACAAGCGGATCTATCTGGAGTTGGAGGCGAATTAGTGCGCTTCATCATTCATGAGATGCCGTATGAGCGGCCGTTATTGGCCGGGCGGTTGCGCTATGAGCGGGACGGTGTGCCCACCGGCGCAGTCGAATTGTGGCGCATCACGAACGCGGTTGATGGCTATCGGTTTCTCCGTGTTGATTTAGATGCGCGCGAGGCGGAATCCGGCCGTTCGAGTCTGTATCACGTGACCTTGAACCCTGCCGGCCGGCCTGAACAACTCAAGTTTCGCCTGTGGGGTAATGGCCCCGAAGTGTCAGGCTCACTTGTGTGGAATCAGGGCGAGATTATCGCCGCCAGACAGGTGGATGATGTTGCCTATCAGGATGTCGCTCGAGATAGAGCATTCTGGTTTCCGGCCGGGTCCGGCCTTGCGCTGTTGTCGTTGAGCGTTGGCGAGTCGACCGGGGTCACGATGAGTGCCGCCGCGGCCGAGCCATCGGAACTAATGAAATTGGTCGAAATGCCGGTCATGATCGAACTGGGCGAGGCAATCCTGGAGGATGTAGCCGGGGAACTTTTGCCGGTCAGGCCGTTGCAAGTGAGCTGGAAGGAGCAGGGCCGGACGGTCTGGATCGATCCCGAAGGGCGGCCGCTTCGCCTCCTTCGGGATGATGGATTGACGGCCGTGGCCGAGCGTCTCGTGCGTTACAGCTGAACGAACGTATGAGGTTATGAGGAGAGAAACATGGGTTTTAAAGAGGTCAACAACAAGGTCGACTTTGTAGCCTTGGAGCGGGACATCCTGGAATTTTGGCGGCAGACAGACGCATTTAATGAGCTGCGTCGCTTGCGGGCACAGAGTGAAGCCGAAAACGGCATCTTCAGTTTCATCGACGGGCCGATCACGGCCAATAATCCGATGGGCGTTCACCATGCCTGGGGGCGGACCTACAAGGACCTTTACCAGCGTTACTATGCCATGCAGGGCAAGAATTTGCGCTGGCAAAACGGGTTCGATTGTCAGGGGCTATGGGTGGAGGTCAACGCCGAGAAAGAGTTGGGTTTCACCAGCAAGCGCGACATCGAAAAGTATGGCCTGGCGAATTTCGTGAAATATTGCAAGTCGCGCGTGCTCCGCTATGCGGCCGTGCAGACGGAGCAATCCCGGCGTCTCGGCTACTGGATGGATTGGAACGATCCCGACGTGTTGCGGCGCCTGGGTGAACTACTGAACGAAGATCCCGGTCAGGTAATCACGCTCGATGGACCACAAGGGCCTGTGACCGATACGGTCGAGCAGCTGGTTGGGCAATTGGGTCTGCCTGAATTGGGTGGCTCCTACTTCACATTCAGCAATGAGAATAATTACCAGATCTGGGGCTTCCTGAAGAAATGCCATGAGCATGGCTGGGTGTATAAGGGGGAGGATGTGATGCCGTGGTGCCCCCGATGCGGCACGGCGATCAGCCAGCACGAGATCGTCACCGACGGCTATTTCGAGGTGACCCACGACTCGGTCTTTGTCCGTTTCCCGCTCGTGGGCCGCGAGAATGAGGCCTTGCTGGTCTGGACGACAACCCCCTGGACGTTGTCGAGCAACGTCGCCGCGGCCGTTGGGCCTGACCTGGATTACGTGAAGGTGAGAGCCGAGGATGGCTGGACGTACTATTTGGCTGAAGGGGCGATGAAGAACACTCTGTTGGGCAAGGGTAACGAGGTGATCGGTCGCATGAAGGGCGAAGATCTCGTTGGTTGGGAGTACGTCGGGCCATTCGACGACTTGCCCAGGGTTCAGGCCGCTTTCGCCGAAGCGGGCTATACCCACCGCGTCGTCCCGTGGCGCGAGGTGGGGGCCGAAGAAGGCACCGGCATCGTCCACATCGCGCCGGGCTGTGGCGCTGAAGACTACATGCTGAGCAAGGAGCACAACCTTCCCGTCATCGCGCCATTGGACGAAAACGGGATCTATGTGGCCGAATTTGGCTGGCTGAGCGGTCGGGAAGTGGCCGGTGTGGCTGAGGATATTTTCACCCAACTGCGCGAGACCGGGTTCTTCTATCGCAAGCAGCGATACGCCCATCGATACCCCCATTGCTGGCGCTGCGGGTCCGAGCTGGTCTATCGCCTCGTCGATGAATGGTTCATCAGCATGGGACAGAGCTATGACAAACCACGCGCTGAACTGACTGCGGCCGAAAAGAGCGGCAGTCTGCGCTATCAGATCATGGATCGAGTAGACCGGATCGATTGGTTTCCATCCTTCGGATACGACCGGGAGATGGACTGGTTGCGTAATATGCACGACTGGATGATCAGCAAGAAGCGCTATTATGGCCTGGCGCTTCCGATCTGGGAGTGCGATGAATGTGGCCACTTCACGGTGATCGGCGACGAGCATGAGTTGCGCGAGCGCGCCATTGAAGGTTGGAGTGAATTTGAGGGCCACACCCCGCATCGACCCTACATCGATGCCATCAAGATCGCCTGCCCGGAATGCGGGGCCAAGGCGAGCCGCATCGCCGATGTGGGCAACCCTTGGCTTGACGCGGGCATCGTTGCTTTCAGCACGCTGGGCTATCGGCAAAATCGGGCGTATTGGGACAAGTGGTACCCGGCAGACCTGATCACCGAGAGCTTCCCCGGCCAATTCCGGAACTGGTTCTATAGTGTGCTGGCCCAGAGCACGGTGATGACCGAACAGCCGCCTTTCCGCAATCTGTTCGGTTATGCCACACTCTTTGCCGAAGACGGCCGCGAGATGCACAAGTCCTGGGGCAACTCCATCGAGTTCAACGAGGCGGCCGAGCGAATGGGCGCCGATACCATGCGCTGGCTCTATGCCGGGTGCAAGCCGGAGCAAAACCTGCTGTTCGGTTATACGCGCGGCGACGAGACGCGGCGGCGATTCCTGATCCCGTTGTGGAATGTCTATTCGTTTTTTGTCACCTATGCCAACCTGGACGGCTGGCTGCCCAACGGCTCGCATCGCGATTTTCGCTCACCCGTCGAGGGGAACGCCCAGCTTGACCAATGGATCGTCGCCAGACTGGACGAAACCACGGTTGATGTGCGTGCCGCTCTCGATCGTTGGGACGCCGAGCGAGCGGTCGCGGATCTTGAGATGCTGCTCGATGATCTGTCGAACTGGTATGTGCGCCGTTCCCGCCGCCGGTTCTGGAAGAGCGAAACCGATCAGGATAAGCAAGCGGCCTATGCGACTCTTTATCACGTGCTGGTTGAGTTCGTGAAGCTGTTGGCTCCGTTCATCCCCTTCGTCACCGAGGAGATGTATCAGAACCTTGTTTGTTCCGTGGACGACAGCCGGCCGGCGAGCGTCCATCACACGCTGTATCCGCAAGTCGATGAGCGCGCGCTCGATCATCGCTTGCTGGACAAGATGCGCCTGGCGATTACCGCTGCCGCACTGGGACGTTCGGCACGCGGGACGGCGGGCAAACTGCGCCAACCCCTGGCGCGGGCCAAGGTGTTCGTCGGCTCGCAGCAAGAGCGTGATGATTTGCTGGAGTTGGCCGACGTGCTGGCGGAAGAGATCAACGTCAAGGAGATCGAGATCGTCTCGGAGGTCGGCGAATTGGTCAGCTATCGCCTGCTGCCCAACAATCGTGTGCTTGGCCCGAAACTTGGGCCGCTATTCCCTGAAGTGCGCAACGCGCTGGCGGCACTGGATCCGGCTGTCGCGGCCGCTACTTTGCAATCCGGCGGCACGCTCGATCTGACTATCAATGATCAGACCCTCAGTCTGGGCGGTGACGACATTTTGGTGCAAACGGAACCGCTGGGCGGGCTTGCCGTCGCCGGCGAGAAGGGAGTGACGGTGGCTGTCGATCCACACCTGACGCCGGCATTGATTCGCGAGGGATACGCCCGCGATCTCGTCCGCGGCATCAATGATATGCGCAAAAAGGCGGGACTGGATATTTCCGACCGGATCGAACTGGGTTATGAGGCCGAGGGCGAGGTCGCTGCGGCCATCAAGGATTTCGCCGCCTATATCGGCGAGGAGACGTTGGCCGTCGGCCTGGTATCGGGTGGGGTGAAGGATCCTGCCTATAATCAGTCCATAGAGGTCGGTGACGAACAGGTTCGTATCACGTTGCGCAAGGCAAACTAACTATATCGACGGGCGTGGAGGAGGATTCTCCGCCTCGCCCGTCGATATTTGATCCACCTGTCGCTGCCCGCTCCATTAAGCCATGTGCCTTTTCGGGTTGGGCTTGCTATTATTGGCCGCATATGCGTTCCTTTCTGGTTGCTCTATTCGTAATCGTAACGTGGGTAGTGGTAGCTACCGGCGCGTGGGCGGATGATCGTTCTCCACAAGTCGATGACCAACCCCTCATTGTTCAGCCCCCCGAGAACTGGATCGGCACGGAGATTAAGGTAACTGATCTTCCCTTGTCTCCCCAAGCGCCGGATGCAGCGCCCGCGGCCGACCAATGCTCTGCGGCCACCCCCCTGGAGCTTTCTTTCCGGAACACGGCCGATGGCAGCGGCACGTTGACCAATCTCTTCAGCCAGGAGGCCACTGATCCCGTTCTGTCCTGCATGTTCGGCGCTCCGACTAGTCCTCAGGGCTATCGCACTGCCTGGTATAAACTGGTAGCCGGCGACACAAGCACAGTCACCATCACGACTGAAGGCACTGATTACGATACTGTGTTGGCTGTCTTCACCGGAAGCTGCGATGCCTTGCAATCATTGGCTTGCAGCGATGATTTTCGCAGCTTCCAGTCCAGCGCCACATTTCCGGTTACGCGTGGCCACACATATTACATCCAGGTAGCCGACTATCATTCCGGCGCACCGGGCGCAGCCTTTCTGCAACTATCCGCAGTCTTGCGCGAGGGAGGGGAGCGGTGGAATCAGGCGAGCACGATGCCGTTTGGGGGCATCACTCGTCACGCGCTCGTCAGCGACGGCCCCGAAATGTTTATCATTGGTGGCCAGACAAGGGTGGCCGGTGGGGCGGAAATCAGCAACAGATTCTTGCTATATAACGCGCTTGGGGATAGCTGGCGGGAGCTATCCGACATTCCCGGCCCAGGGCTATCGAATACGACGGCCGTCCGTCTGGGGCGGAAGATCTATATCCCTGGTGGTTTCAACGGCGATCAATCGAATTATGCGAATACGCACTATGTCTACGACATAGCAACTGATTACTGGGAGCAGATCGCCTCAATCCCGCAAGCCTTGTTGCCCAACGGCGAAATGTTCGCCTGGTCGGCCGCCGTGCCCGCGCCGGGTCATCTGGCTTATTATGTGACGGGCGGCATTACCAATTATCCTTCATCGGACCCGGATCCCGATCCCGATGCGGTGGTCATCAACAATGTCTACCGTTTTGTCCCCGCCACAAACCAATGGGAACCTTCCCCGCCCATGTTGGCGCCACGCTATGCGCACACGGCCGCCTGGGTGTTTGCCGGAAATCGGGGCTTGTGCGTGGCCGGCGGCCTGGATGTCGGCGAAGATGACGAGGGCGATCCGGTGACCGTCCTGCTCACGACAGGTGAGTGCTTCAACCCAACCACGGGTAGCTGGCAGCCGACCGGTGATCTGAATTTTCCGCGATATAATGCGGGCAGCGCTATTGGGCCGGATGGGAACTGGTACATTTTCGGCGGGCTTGACGCCAACGGCGGCGTGCCCGAAACCGAATTTTATAACCCGCTCACGAACAGCTGGCAGGTTCTGGGCGGCGAATTCAGTCTCGGTGGGCTGCCGCAAAATCCGGCGCGCGTTTGGCCTCGTGGGGCCTTTTGGGGCGATCGGCTTTTTGTCTTTGGCGGCAACACGCCCCCAAGGGAATATCGAGTTATCTCGGCCGTTGAGAAAATGTCAATTGGTGCCGGATTTGCGCCGCTGGCCAAAACGATCGTCTTTCCGCTTGTTGCATCGTTGGGCGCGGAAAATTTGTTGAACAACGCCATCGGCCTGCCGCCGAATACGCCGCTCTCAGGTAATTTCTCCAGTTCAACCCAGTTTTATAACCCCTATTTCTTTGACTGGCCCGCGTTTGGCCGTGCCCGAATTGTCCTGAGCAACATCCCGGAAGATAGCAACTTCAATATCTCCGTCTATGATTCGAACAAGGTGCTGCGCGGCCGAGGGAATACGACGCTCTACGGTGGCGAGAAGACCGTTTCCCTGACGCTGGCCCCTGGCCGTTACTATGTAGTTGCCGAGCGCATCTTCCCGAAGGACTTGCCTAATCCTGCCGTTTATTATCGCCTGACGTTGTCGCGTCAATAACATCGCTTATTTACACCGCTTATGGCCGTTAAAATTCTGCATTTTGCCGACGCCCACATCGATATCGCGAACTACGGCCGACATGATCCTGAGACGGGGTTGCCCTATCGCGTCGTCGATTTCCTCAAATCATTAGACAGCATCATTGATGCGGCGATTGCGGAGCGCGTCGATCTGGTTATCTTTGCCGGGGATGCCTACAAGGATCGCAACCCGCAACCGACATTTCAGCGCGCGTGGGGGGAGCGGATGATGCGGCTCTCGCGGGCCGGAATCGCGACGATTTTGCTCATCGGCAATCACGATATTGCCCCGGCCGATTATCGCGCGCATACGCTGCAAGAGTTTGCCACGTTGGCCGTGCCCCACGTGTTTGTGGCCGACAAGCTGATGGTATTTGGGCCGGAGCAGCTCGGCGTACCGGTCCAGGTGTTGGCTCTGCCGTGGGTCACCCGCAGTCGATTTCTGGCACGAAACGAGATGTCGGGGAAGACCACGGATGAGATCCATACTGCCATCGTTGACCGGATTCGCGATGGGCTGGACAAGACCATTGCGAACGAAATTGACCCCAACTTGCCGCTCATCTTCACTGCCCACGCAAGCATTGGCGGCGCAACCTTTGGCAGCGAGCGGATGGTGATGCTGGGGCAGGACTTGATTTTGAGCAAAGGTCTGGTCGCCAACCCTCGCTTCGATTATGTTGCATTGGGTCATATTCATAAACACCAGTCGCTCAATGAACAGCCCCCGGTGGTCTATTCCGGCTCGATTGAACGGATCGACTTTGGCGAATGGCGCGAGCCCAAGGGGTTTGTTCTGGCTGAGGTGGAGCGAGGCAAACCTACCTCATGGCGTTTCGTCGAACTTGAGACACGGCCTTTCTACGACAAGCTCATCCGGCTCGAAGAGGCCGACGGCTTCATGGACCAACTGATGAGCAAATTGCCGGCCCAGGAACAAATCGAGGGTGCCATTTGTCGCTTGCGACTCGAATACCCGCACGAACTCGACGCGCTGCTGGATGAAAAGCTCATTTATGAGCATTTCGCCGGCGCGTTTGATCTGCGTATCGTCAAGAATCGCACCGGCGGCAACACCTCCAGAATCAGCCGGCTGATTGCCGTTGAGTCCCTTGGGCCGTATGAGTTGTTGCGGCTGTATTGGGGCAGCAAGAACCACAATGATGGTGAGGTTAATGAGCTCCTGACGCTGGCCGAAGAGGTACTCGGCATCCACGCGCCAACCGCCGGCGCCCTGGCGGAGCTTAACCTGGACGATATTTCCCAATGATTCCCGTTCAACTTGGCCTGCGCAACTTTCTCTCGTATCGTGATCCGGTTGAACTGGATCTCAGCGGCATTCACCTGGCCTGCATCTCCGGCTCCAACGGCGCGGGCAAGAGCACGCTGCTCGATGCCATCACCTGGGTATTGTTCGGCAAGAGCCGCGTCAAGAGCGATGATGATCTGATCACGCGTACCGAAGTCGCCAAAGGGGGCATCGCCGAGGTGAGCTTTGTCTTCGAGCTTGAGGGCGCGATCTACCGGATCATTCGGCGCAAGGCGGCGGGGAAGTCGGTTGAGCTTGAGTTTCATGCACGGGCTACCAATGACGCGGCCGAGCGCTGGCAAGTGCGCACCGAGGCCAAGGTCCGGGAGACGCAGGCTGAGATCGAGAAGCTCCTGCGAATGAACTACGACGTCTTCACCAACGCCAGCTTTTTGCTGCAGGGCAAGGCGGATGAGTTCACCACCAAGACGCCCGACAAACGCAAGGAAATCCTGGCTGAAATCCTTGGCGTGAGCCAGTGGGACGATTACAAGGATCGGGCGACCGAACGAAGAAAGGCTACGGAGAACGACGCCGGGTCGATTGAGCGACAACTGGCCGAGGTCGAGGCCGAGCTGGCCCAGGAAGAAAGTCTGGCTCAGGCGCTGGAGCTGGTTGAGGCAAGAGCAAAAACGACCACGGCCGAGCGAGATCGACATGAGGCACTGGTCGCTTCGGCGCGACAAAACAAGGCCATGGCCGACCAGCAACGGGAATTGCTGCGCCGGCTCGCCGCTGAGCTGGGCGATTTGCAGCGGGAAAGAGCGCGACTCGATGGAATAGCTGTTCAGCGTCGGGCCGAGCTTGCCGGCTTCCAGGCGATACTTGAACGACGCGAGGGAATTGAGAGCGCTTACCGGGAATGGACAACGGCCGACGCCGGCTATGCGACCCTTCAGGAACGGGCTGAGACGCACGCGGCTATCGTGCGCCAAATGCACCCGATTGAAATGGTAATTGCTCGCGCCGAAACGCAACTGGAGCAACGCGTCAAGGAATTGGAGGGGCAGGAAGAGCAAGCGGCGAGGGCGGCCGCGGGTGCTGTTGATCTGACTGCGAACCTGGCTCAACTTGAGGCTCAGTTAACCGGATTGCAGACCCAACATACCGAGTTTGCCGAGCAGGAGCGGATCTGGCAAGAGGCCCAAAATCAACTTCAGGAGATTGACCTGACTCGCCGTTTATGGGAGCAAGAGCGCGTTCAGTTGGATGCACGTGCCGGGGAGATCGATGCGTACAGGCAGCAACGCGATCAATTTGAAGCCAGTCGTTCGGCCGCGGCCGAACAGTTGACCATGCTCACGAACACACTGACGGATCTGGCGACGAAGCGGGAGCAGCTGGCAGGGATAGCCGTCGAGAGGTCGAGGATTGAGACGGAGCAAAAGGGTCTCAGAGCTGAGATGGATGAAGTGAAAGCCACGATGGCGGCGTTGGGGTCCGAGACCGATTGCCCACTCTGCGGGCAGCCGATGACTGACGATCATCGGCACACCGTGCTCGCGAAATTAAACACAGATGGTATCG
Source organism: Promineifilum sp. (SeqCode) (assembly GCA_035446145.1). Taxonomy (GTDB): domain Bacteria; phylum Chloroflexota; class Anaerolineae; order Promineifilales; family Promineifilaceae; genus Promineifilum. Next base: position 70,475 of record DAOMSB010000005.1, read on the forward strand.
CGTTTGGCGACCAATTCCGGCGCAATAAGGCGGCTCTTGAACGGATGGCACAGGAAGAGGTCGAATTGAAGGAGGCCTTGAAGCAGCAGACGAAGCTGGAAAAAGATCGCGATGCCCAACAAGCGGCAGCCACCCGGTATGAGACCCGTTTGCACGACATCGACAAGCACCTCCGGGCCTGGCAAGACGGCAACGAGGCGGCCAGAATCGAAGAGCTTAATCGGTGGTTGTCGGACCATGGCGAGAAGAATGAGTTGACGGCGCGGGTTGAGGCCACAAAACTTGCGGCCCAGGAATCGCGTCGCCTCGATGCGGAGATCAGGCAGGTGGAAGCCTTGGTCACCAGAGACAATACCCGTAGCGAAGAGCTTCGCCGTGTGATGAAGGTCTGGGAGGAAAAGGGACGTCCCGAGCTTGTCGATACGCAAAAAAGGGTGGCTGAGAAACGATATGCCGAAGCGGAACGCTCGACCCTGGCCGAACTTCGGGAGCACCTGGCCGGCGTCGGTCATGACTCTGCGGCCTTGGAAGCTGCGCGCGCCACCCGCGTCAGACTCACCGCCGCTCCTCATGATCACCAGGAGTTGCTCCGCGCCGAGGCGGCCATGAAGCCGCTGACGGATTCTGTGCTGGAACTGGAGCAACAACAAGGGCGCGTCGCCACCCGTCTGGAGGAGCTTCAACAACAGCGGGAACAGTCAGATCGTGCCTTGCAGGAGCTGGAAGCAGGCGTCGGCGATTTGCCGGCGGCCGAGGCTGAATTGCTGCGGCTGCGCGAAGAGGTGGTTGTGGCTAACAGGGCAGTTGGAGCAGCTCGCCAGAAGGTTGAGGTATTGGATATTCGGCGCGAGGATCGCCGGGCGTTGACGGCGACGAAAACGGCCTTGGCGCGGCGCGTGGGTTTGTTGCGGCAACTGGAAGAGGCGTGCGGCCGCCGGGGCGTTCAGGCCATGTTGATTGACGCCGCCTTGCCGGAGATCGAAGATCGCGCCAACGAACTCCTCGATCGCCTGACTGGCGGCGATATGCGGATCAAGTTTGATACTCAGCGGGCGTCCAGGACCAAACAGGATGGCCAGATCGAGACGCTGGATATCAGGATATCCGACGACGGAGGCGAGCGGCCCTATGAGAACTATAGCGGGGGCGAGAAGTTCCGCATCAATTTTGCCGTTCGTCTGGCCCTTTCCCGTGTTTTGGCTCACCGGGCTGGAGCCCGTCTACAGACGCTGGTCATTGACGAAGGCTTTGGTAGCCAGGACCCCGAAGGACGGCAAAGACTGGTGGAAGCCATCAACGCCGTTCAGGATCAATTCGCCTCTATCCTGGTGATCACCCACATCGACGAACTGCGCGACAAGTTCCCGGCGCGCATCGACGTTGAAAAGACAGCCTCAGGTTCGCAGGCTACCGTGGTCGCTCTATAGAATTGAATTAAGTGTAGAGATAGCCGGTCGCTCGCAGGCCGAATTGCACCATGTCGCCGACGGCCTGTTGTCCCTCGCGTTCGGTGCCGGCCGCGGTGAGCAGGTGATAGATGATCTCGTCAAATCCGCCGACCAATGCCTCGGCGGTTCGACGTACATTTTGCGGCTCAATTTTCTTTTGCTCCAGCGCGGCCATGAGGGGGCGCTGCCAGACGCGGATCAGCTTCTCGCGGTATTCGGCCCGGCGCTCGGCCAGCGAAGGCACCGATCCCACGCCCCCAACGAGCAACAACTGGACTACCGCCGGCTCATAGAAAGCGACGTTGATGTAGGCTTGAATGGCCGCCTCAAGCTGCGCCGGGAGCGAAGGGCGACTGTTTATCGCTTGTTCGATGGCCTGGAGCAAAAAGGCGGCCGTCTCCTCAAAAAGATGGACAAACAGGGTTTCCTTGTCGGGGAAGTAGAAGTAGAACGTCCCGATGGCGACGTCGGCCTCATTGACGATGTCGCGCACGGTGGCCGCGTGGTATCCTTTATCGGCGAACACGCGCACGGCGGCCTGCATCATTGCCGTTCGCTTGGCGTCCTTCTTGAGGCGGGTCTTTTCTGTGCTGCGATAGGGCATAATATCCTTCATCTATCATACTTAAATGTCAATGGAGTCGCAATGTGGTTCGCATAACCATAGATCGTAATAGCCCCGAAACCGGCTACAAACAGGTGTATCGTCGGCTTCGTGAGGCGATCCTGACCGGAGAGCTTGTCTCGGGCGCGCGCTTGCCTTCAACCCGAATTTTGGCCGGTGAGGCCGGGGTGGCGCGCGTCACAATCTCGCGCGCCTACGAGCAACTGGCGGCCGAGGGGTTTGTTGAGAGTCGCGTCGGGGCGGGAACTTACGTCGCCGCGAAGATACCCACTATTGCAGAAGCAAAGGCGACGGAATTCAAGCCGGTGCTTACGAATTGGGGCCAGCGGGCAATCGCCCTGACCCGGCAGGCTGAGCGAGGCGGCGATGGCGGCCGCCCGGAGATCGATTTTGGTTTCGGCCGCTCCTTCGCCGAACGTTTTCCCTATGACGTATGGCGACGGCTTCTGGGCCGCTATCTTTCCACGGATGACGCGATGTTGTCACGATACGGTTCGGCGGCCGGTTTCTATCCGCTGCGCCAGGCTGTGGCTGATTACCTGGTGCGGGCACGCGGCGTGCGCTGCACGCCTGAGGATGTGGTCATTGTGAGCGGCGCGCAACAGGCCATCGACATACTGGCGCGACTGCTGATCAATGCCGGGGATGAGGTGTTGATCGAGACGCCGGGTTACCGCGACGCCTTTGCCCTGTTTCGGCTCCATCAGGCCAGGCTTGTGGGACTGTCGGTCGATAATCAGGGCCTGCCGGTGGATGACATTCCGCTTGGTTGTCAGGCAAAGTTGGCGTTTGTGACGCCGTCGCATCAATTCCCCAAGGGGGGAACCATGCCGCTGGTGCGGCGGCTGGCGCTGCTGGCCTGGGCGCGGAAGCATTCGGCCATCATCATTGAGGATGATTACGATGGCGATCTGCGCTATGAAGGTGACTCGCTTTCCGCGCTCGAGGGGCTGGATGAAGATGGTCGCGTCATTTATCTGGGGACGTTTTCGAAGGTGCTGTTTCCCGCGTTGCGGTTGGGTTATCTCGTGCTGCCCCGAACGTTGGTAGCGCCGTTTGTCCGGGCCAAGGAGCTGGTCGATCGTGGCGCGCCGACGCTGACCCAGGCGGCCGTGGCCGACTTTCTGTCCGAAGGTCACTTCGAGAGGCACCTGCGCCATCTGCGCCAGTTGTATGGCGAAAAGCGGGTCGCGCTCGTTACTGCGCTGGATGAGTATTTGGGCGACCGCGTTCGCTTTTCCCCCGTTGCGGCCGGACTGCACGTGATGATTTACGCGAATACGCCTATTGATGAAGCCGGGCTTGCCCATAGCGCGGCTGCGTTGGGGGTACGGGTCTATGGCGGCGCGCCTTATCATCTGGAGCGGCCGGCTCCCCCGTCATTTCTGCTGGGATTTAGCGGGTTGAGTGAGAGCGAGATCGTCGAGGGGGTGCGCCGTTTGGCGGCTGCCTGGCCGGAGTAGCGCAACTCAGATCAGCCAACTGCCCTCAAGCCTGAGAAGCCATGCCTTTGTCTCCAGGCCGCCCCTGGCTCCATAGCCGTGGAGCTTGCCGTCCGCGCCGAGGATGCGATGGCAGGGAATGATGATGGGGATGGGGTTGGTCGCGTTTGCCCGACCCACCGCCCGCACTGCCCCCGGTCGGCCGATGCGCTGGGCGATGGCTCCATAGCTCGTCGTGTGGCCATAGGGCACCGCCATCACCTGCTCCAGCACCTCGCGATGGAAAGGCTTGAGAATGGCCCATTCAATCGGGATGGTGAATTCGCGAAGCTCGCCGTGCAAATAGGCCTCAAGCTCGGCGATAGTCGCTCTGACGATTGCGTTGGGTTGAGCGTTCGGATCGGGGATCTCGCTCGTCATGCGCGCGATGCCGATCAGGAATCGTTCCGGCTCGTCCCACAGGTTGACACCCACCAGCCCATCATCTGACGCGGCTACCCAGATCCTCCCCACCGGTGTGTTTTCCAGCTTGCCGATCGTTACCATGTTGTGCTCCCGCCGGTCGATTTACCGTTGGTTGGATTATTTTACCATATCGTAGCCAGTAGAGAGCAATGCCGAAGGCGACGGCCGCGTTGAGCGATGATTTGTGCCCGGCCATCGGCAGGCCCAGGACGGCGTCGCACAAATCGAGGATACCGGGGTCGATGCCGGCCTTTTCGTTGCCGACGATCAGGGCGATTTTGGCCGGGGAGTCGGGGACGGGGGGAGTCGAGGGTTCCGCCGTCGTCAGGCGTTCCAGCGCCCACAGCCGATAGCCTTCGGCCTTGAGCGTTAGGGCCGCATCAATGCCGTTGGGGAAATAGGCCCAGGGGATGGTCTCGTTTGCGCCAAGAGCCGCTTTGGCCAGCCTGGGATGTTCGGGCGTGGCGGTGATTCCGGCGAGATACAGGCGCGCTACGCCGGCGCCATCGGCCGTGCGAAACATCGAGCCGACGTTATGGATGCTGCGGATATTATCCAGCAGGCCAACCAGTGTGCGGTCGTCCGGCAGGGGATCGAGATGTTCGGGCTTTCCAAGAGGTGTTGTGCCTGTTTCGAAGACGGCCCCACGGCAGCGGGGACAGCGCGCCGCTTTCGCTTCCACGGCTGAAGCCGGGAAGCGAAAGCGGCACTTTTCATCGGAGCATTGCAGGAAAACGTAATCCAACGATGGGTTAGCCTTCCAGTGCGCTGAGCAAAGCGGGCAACAGCTGCTTCTTGCGCGAGACGACGCCGGGCATACGATAGGTGCCGTCGGGAAGCTTGGGGTAGGGCAGCCCACCCAGGCTGGGCACGTCCGAGGTCAGCAGCAAACGGCTGGAGCCGCGCACCACATCGGTCACCATGAGGACGGCGAAATCCAGTCCCTTGGCGTCGCGCAACTTGATGAGCGCTTCCTTGAGCAAGTCGTGGTACTCATCCAGCTCAACCAGCGAGGTCACTTCAACCTGAGCCACGCCGAAGTGCATCCCGGCTTCTTCGTAGAGCTTGAGGTCGGCGCTGACGATGTCGGCCGGCTCGCGAGTGGCCAGGCCCGTGCCGGACGAGATGACTTTCTCGCCATACGATTGAACCGTTTCCCCGGCCAAAGGAGAGCCGATAACGAACGCCCATCGACCCAACCGCTCGGCCGCCTCGTGGTCGCGCGGCGTTGTCGTCGGCGAGGTCAGGATGAGCGTATCCGACAGCACACCGGCCAGCAGCAAGCCGGCCAGCTCAGGCGGCGCACTCAGACCGGCGTCGTTGATGCGCTCGGAGATGAGCGTCGAGGTGCTGCCGACGACGTCAACCGTGAAGCGAATGGGTATGCGCGTGGATGGATTGCCGAGGCGGTGGTGATCCACGATCTCAATAATGTCGGCCTCGTCGATCGAGCCGACCGCCTGTCCCGGCTCGTTGTGGTCAACCAGGATGAGCTGCATACGCGGCGGGTTGAGCGCTTCACGATGGCGACAAATGCCCACATAGCGGCCGGTCTCGTCGACGACCCAGAACTCCGTCCGTTCCTCGCGCAGGATGCGATTGAGCGCATCGCGAATACGGGCGCTTGCCAGGAATTGCGGCACGGTGCGGTCGACGGCTTCCTGGCCCGGCATATCCATCAGTTCGCCGATGCGCATTTCCTCGCGTCGCGGGTGGGAGCCGATCGTGCGGCTGAGGAAGTCGAACAGGCTGATGACCGTAACCAGGCCGTATGGCTTGCCATCGCTATCGACGATTGGCGCAACGCCGCCGGTGCGATTGGCGATGGACCAGACTTCGCGCAATGGATGCTCCGGCGCGGCCGTATTCAGGCGATGGGAAATCGTTGAAAATCGGGGTGAGGCATCGATTAGAAGCGTCGGTTGCTCAATCTTGAGGTGGTTGAGCACCCATGTTGTTTGTGGGTTCAGATGGCCTGCGCGCGCTGCAATGGCGTTCTGGCCCTGATCTTGCAGCAGCCAGGCGTAGCCCATCGCCGAGGCGATCGCATCGGTATCGGGGTTCACGTGGCCGACCACGTAGATGGCGTTGTTTTTGTTTCCTGTCATGCTCCGCTATCCTGCTCTGGAATGTTTGTGCCCTCAATGTAAAGTGGGCACACCATCTCCATAATATAGATTTAACCTTACGGGTCGGCTAACAATGCGATGGTCGGGTCTCGTGTGGCCGTTCACGACCAATAATACCCAATAGCTGAACAGTGCGCATTACCTGGCCTCGGACGAATATCGTGGGTCAGGTTTGGCGGGGAATCGGTCTATATCCGAACGGCCGACAGTTTGCCCGGCCGCAATTTAGCCGGCGTTGACGTGTTGATTTGGAAGACTGTTCGGATACTGACATAATCCCCCACAAGGTAGTTCAGAATGATCGAGATTCATCCCCTGGAGAAATTCAGCGCATCGCGTCTTCGGCAGATCGCCTCAGGTTACACCACGAATGAGATTTATCGAGTCGAATACCATGAAGGGCAGGTAGAAACCGTATTCAGGCTAACCTTGGAGCCTCTGCCCGAATCAAAGAGTTTTGTGTTTCCATTCGATGAAGAAGAATTGAAGGGCTATGAGGCGCTCATCCCCAACCCGTTTTGCCTGGGGGCGTATGACGACGGCTTGTGGGTGGGCGTGGCTTTGGCTGAGCCACGGCTATGGAACAATACGCTGTGGGTATGGGAGTTTCATGTGGCCGAAACGTATCGGGGCAAGGGCATCGGCCGTCGATTGATGGAGCGACTTGCTGCGTCGGCCGAGGCGGCCGGATTGCGCTCGCTCATCTGCGAGACACAAAACACGAACGTTCCCGCCATCCGTTTCTATCACGCCGTCGGATATCGAGTAGAAGGCGTTGATATTTCCTACTACACCAATGAGGACATGTTGCCCGGCCGAACGGTGGCCGTGTTCATGAAACGCAGATTGACATGAACGGCTTGATACGCTTTGTAGAAGAGCGGCCCGGCTTATCGGCCGCTCTCTTGTTCCTGGGGCTTGGCCTTGTGTTTTTTGCGGCCGTTCTCCTGCCCCCCGCCGGGCAAGTGCTGGCCGGGCACGATATGATTGGTTATTACTACGTGTATTGGGAGGCCGTGCGCGAGGCGCTGCTCTCCGGCCGGTTGCCCTTGTGGGAGCCGGATACTTTTGGCGGGTTCCCCTTTCTGGCCCAACCCCAGCAGAACACGTTTTACCCCATTAACTGGATTAACTTGATCCTGCCCTTGCGGGTTGGCGTCAGCCTCTACATGGTATTTCACGTCTGGCTGGCCGGCTTCGGCATGTATGTGTTTGGCCGTATCATGGGCGGCCGATGGTTGCCGAGCGTGCTGGCCGGGATTGGGTTTGCCTTCGGGGGGTTGCTGGCCGGGCGGCTATGGGCGGGCCACCAACCCGTCTATGCGGTCTTTATCTGGACGCCGCTCATGCTGGCTGCGCTGGTCTGGGCGGTTAACCGGCAGAGTTGGCCGTCGGCCGTTGTGGCCGGCGTGCCGTTCGCTTTGGCGATATTGGCCGGGCATATCCCCTCTTTCCTGTATGTGGGCATGATCTGGGCCGCTTTTGCCGCCTTCCTGTTCATCACGCGGCGCGATGCTCGAACGACGGTCATTCGCGCGGCCGTTATTGCCGGGATCGTCGGGCTTGCTCTGGCGGCCGTTCAACTTGCGCCCTTTCTCCAGTTCAGCGCCACATCCGGTCGGGTTGCGGAAGCCGATTATGAATTCGCCACGGACTATTCTCTGCCGCCGGCCCATCTGGTCACGCTGCTGGTTCCGGGATTCTTCGGCGAACCGCTGCGGGTCGGCTATTGGAGCGTGCCAACCTTCGAGGAACTGACCTATTACGCGGGCCTGGTGGCTGTCCTGGGCATCCTTCTGGCGCTGCGACGGCCGACCAAACTCTCCTGGTTCTACCTGCTGCTCATCGTGTTCGGGTTATGGCTCGCGCTTGGCCGATATGGTATTTTGTATGAGCTTGTCTATCGCTTTCTTCCGCCGTTCCGCCTGGTGCGCGCGCCGGGGCGGGCGGCCTTTCTCTATCTCTTCGCTGCCTCGGCACTTTTGGCCCATACACTAACCGTCTGGCGCGAAATGCCCGCCGATAGACGGCGAAGGATGCTTAAACCGTTTTGGCCGACGGCAGTCATCGTGCTGGGCCTGGCCCTGTTCAGCGCGCTGGCGGCCACGGGGGCGATGTTCATGGCCGTGCATCCTACCGATACCAGCGGCCGGCTCTGGCACCAAATTGGTGGCTACTCTCTCGCGTTGGTCGTTGTCGGGACAGGCGGTGCGTTGTTGTGGGCCTATCTGACCGGGGATCAGGTGGAAAGTCAGCCCCCAGGCTCATCCAACGGAGTATCTCGGCCCCATGGCGCGCTCTCTCGCCACACAATGCGCTTTGCTTTTATCGCCGTTGCCCTTGTGGCGCTTGCCACAATCGATACCTGGTGGTTTTCCTACCCAATGGTGCGAACCGCGCCAACTGTGCCGGAGGCAATCTGGACGGACGGCCGCCAACTGGTGGGTGATGTCGAAGGGCGCGTGTTGCCGTGGGGCGTGCCGCTGTTTAGTCAGAACGGCGCAATGCGGGTCGATTGGCCAAGCGTCTTTGGCTATGACTCTTTGGAACCCGCGGCCCATATTGCTCTGGCTTCGTCGGTGCCCGATCCGCGTTCAACGGCCTATGATATCCTTGGCGCGTCCCATGTTTTGGCCGGTGGGCCGTTGGATGAGTTTACTCAGGGAGAGCAAGGGCTGATCTTGTTGGGACAGCAGGGGGCTGCCTGGGTTTATAGCCGACCGCGAGCATTGCCGTTGGCCAGGTTGGTTAATCAGGTTGAAATCATTGCCGAGGATGTGGCCATAATTACCCGAATCCATGAACCCGGATTTGACCCCGCAATCGTAGCCATCCTGAACGCTCCGCCACCCTGCACCCTTGAAGGTGGCCCACTCGGTACTGCCACCGTAATGACCCATAGGCCAACTCGTTGGCAGATCGCGACGAGCAGCGCGGGAGAAGCGCTGCTTGTGCTGGCGGAAAACGCCTATCCCGGCTGGGAGGTGCGGATCGATGGCCAGAGGGCGGAGCCGTTGACGGCCTACACGTCCATCCGGGCCGTTTGTGTGCCGGCCGGGGAGCATACGGTGGAGTGGGTTTTTCGGCCGTGGCTCTATGGGGCAGGAGCGGTTATCACACTGGTGGCGCTGGCCTTGGTCATCTTCGCTGCCATCAGGCTTCGACGACCTGAGTCGTCAGTTCGCTGATTATTTCACCGGCTGCGATTAGTGGAGGATTTTGTTTGCAAGGCGATCCGCCTGCCTGAAGGCCCGCTCCATCTCATCAACATCCGGCCCCTTCATGCCCTGGGTCTCTCGGGTGCGAAAGTAATCGGCCATGACGTGTTTCCCGGAAGTGATTAAGGCATCCCGCCGGTAGTCACTCATATCGAACTCGGTTGTTCCATATCCCTTTGCCGGCAGGCGGCAGACGAACTGCTCAAACGCCTCGATAACCATCTTGTCGTGGGCTTGCGTCGCCGTGTCGATTAAGCCGATAATGCGTTCGACTGGCGGCAGATCGGTCAACGAGCCGTTGGCCTCATTGGAGGGGTCAGGGTCTATGCCTGGGACGCTCAACTCTTCGTCGATGAGAAGGCCAAGCATTCCCTGGCTGGTCTTTGGCCCCATCAGTGACACGACATAGGGATCGCTGGAGAGGAAAAGTTCGATGGGGAAGTTGGAGAGCAAGCCGCCGTCCACGATGCGGTGGCCCGCCATCGAGTAGCTCAGATAGTTGCCCCATTCCGGCTGCCAGATGACTTCTTGCCAGAGCAAGGGCAGGCTCATCGACATGCGCATGCCCCACACGACCGGCAGACGGGGCGCGGTGCGATGGTTCAGCACCAGCAGGCGATGGGCGGTCGTATCGGCCGCCACCAGGGACAACTCGCGGCCCGTTTTCAGATAGAACTCGGCGAAGGTATGATTGCTCAACCGGCGGACCTCGCCGTCGGGCGTTGCCTGATCGAGTTTGGTTCGCGCCCATTCCACAAACGCATCGGCCGAATACCACCCGCCTCTTTCGACAAATGAAAAAATGTGGGCGAGTTCTTCCTGGGTCATGAGGCTGAGGATGAAGCGATCGAATCTGGATTCAATGAAATCGGGCATCCAGGGTAGATTGATTTTCTCCAGAGCTGCTCGCGTTTCGCTGTGGGCTATTTCCTCTTTGGTGAAGGGCTTTGGGCGGCCCAGGAAGCGAGTGAATACATGTTTACCGGATTCATCTTTCTCTTTCAGGGCGCGCATCATCTCGTCGGCGGTGAAACCGGCCGCCAGATAGGTGGCGGCGATAGCTCCGGCTGATGTGCCCAACAGCCGCCCGGCCGTGTGCCCCAGACGCTCAAACTCCTGTAGCGCCCCGACGAATACCATGCCTTTGGCGCCGCCGCCCTCGAATACCAGATCGTACTGCATTGTCCACCTATCGGCGTGGGTTAATGTCGCTGATTGTACCATAGGCGGCTACAGGGGCATCGCTTTGCGGATGATCGGCAATTAGCCTTCCTGGGCATCGTTGCCCACCTTCCCAGGGTATGCTAAAACCTTGCGAGGACTCAATACGTATAGCGCATCGAGTCGTCCACGAGGCTGGAACTATTTTTATGAGAAAACCTGACACTTTTTATGCACGATTGGTAGCAGTATTGCTGCTGCCGTTGTTGTTGATTGGCGCTCTACCTGCTGCCGCGCAGGAGGCTCCGGGGGATTTTATCCCGTCGGATTGCATGTTTGGCGGGATCGACCTCGGTCTGACGAAAATTGGTGGTGAGTCGCTTGGCTTTGAATGTGGCTACGTCGTGGTGCCGGAGCGCCATGCCAATCCGGATGGGCCGACGATCCGCATCCCCGTCGCTGTTCGCCGGGCAACTGCGCCCAACCCGCATCCCGATCCCCTGGTGCTTGCCCAGGGTGGGCCGGGCGGAGATGCGTTTGAGATATTTACCCTGCTCGTACCCAGCACGGATATCGCCGCGAATCGCGATATCATCATTTTCAACCAGCGCGGCACGCCTTATGCCGAACCGGAGTTGAGCTGCCCGGAGACAGCGGCGGTCTTGCCTCAAACCCTGGCTGCGACCGAGGAAGAGGGGAACCGGCTTTATAACGAGGCCTTGAGTGCATGCTTCGAGCGGCTGCAATCGGAGGGTATCGATCTCTCGGCCTATAACAGCCTGGAAAACGCGGCCGATGTGCCGCTGGTTGTTCAGGCGCTGGATTACGATGAGTATAACTTCTACGGCGTTTCCTATGGCACTCTGCTGGGCCTTCACCTGATGCGTAATCACCCGGAGGGACTTCGCTCCGTCATCCTCGATAGTGTAATTGCGCCGGATATTAACTTTCTCAGCGAGGTTCCGGCGAGTGAGAATCGGGTATTGGATGAGGTATTCGCTGCCTGCGAGGCCGACCCTGATTGCCGCGAGCAGTACCCTAATTTGGAAGAGCGTTTTTTTAACCTTGTGCGTCAATTTGATGATAAGCCGGTCACGCTTCAATTGCGGGACCCCGAAACCGGCAACAAATATGAGACCTACATGGATGGCGCCGCGCTGCGCTCCGTCATGTTCCAGATGCTCTACGTCTCGCGAATGAGCGCCGTGATGCCCAAGGTCGTGGCTGATTTGGAGAAGGGCGATACGCGCTACATAGAGAACATGTGGCCCTTGTTCGTCTTCGATCAGTTGATAGCGGAGGGTATGTACTATTCGGTGGTTTGTGCCGAAGATGCCGATATCGACCCGGCGGCGATTTCCGTCGATTCCTTGCGTCCTGAAATTGCAGCCACGGCCCGCGACGAAATTCAATCCTATCTCGACACCTGCGCCCGCTGGCAAGTTGAGTTATTGCCGCCGTCGGTGGACGCCCCGGTGATTAGCGATATTCCCACCCTTCTGCTGTCGGGTCGTTTTGATCCGGTGACGCCCCCGGCATTTGCCGCGGCCGTCGCTGCCGGGTTGCCGAACGGAACAGCGTTGGTCGATCCGACGGCGAGCCATGGAGTCGCATTTATGACCCAGTGCGCCAATGAAGTAGTTGGGGCGTTTCTTGATGATCCCATGAACCCGCCTGATGGGGCTTGCTTTGATGCCCAGAAACCGCTCAAGGCAGTTCCGCCAAACGCAGTCACCGTACCGCTGCTGGCCGGGGTTAACAGCCTGGATTCCGGAACCATTTCAGCGTTTGTGCTGGCCGGCATCTTGCTGGTGATCGTCCTGTCGCCGGTGCTCCTGTGGCCTCTCGTGTTCGCCGCGCGTGCTTTTGGCGGTGATCCCCCACCACAACGTGCCCCGAAAGACCGGCGAGTGCGGTGGATTAGTCGAATTGTTGTCTTGCTGTTTGGGGTGTTGGGCCTGATTTTCGCTGTCGGCCTGATTGGCTCCATTGTGATGGTTGTAGCCACCGATCAGACGTTGATGACGGCGCTGTCATTGCCCGCTTCGGCCGCGCCTATATTGTGGGTGCCTGTATTTATGCTGCTAATGGCTGTTTTGATGATCGCGGCCGGTGTCATGCTTTGGCGTCACCCTGGCGCGGGCACTACCCTGGGAAAAGTTTACTATTCCATCATCGTTATCGCCGCCGTAGCGCTTTTGGGCGTTATCGGAGCGCAGGGGTTGCTGTTGCCGCCACTATAGGGGAACAGTCCGCTCTCGTTTGTCGTCCTGACTGATAGATCGTCCAAATCTATCACAGGCAGGTGCGACATGATTCCAAAAGAGAGCCGGTTCAAGCGGATGCTACGCGCGGTCATTTTCTGCTCAGCAGTGGCCGCGCTGGCGATCTTTCTCATAGATGATTTCAAGCGGGGCACGACAGAACCGCCGGCAGCCCGGTTATTGCCCGATTTGCCCGCTTATCGGCAGGTAGAGGGGCAAACCATCACCGGCTATATCGGCGCACTGGCGGAAGGCGCGGCGCTTCTGGCCGGCCATCCGCAACTGGCCGTCACGGTCGGCACGCTTGATCAGGCGATCGACTGCTATCAGGAGATCGGCGGAGTGCGAGCGCGGGTATACAGCCATGCCGAACGCCCTCTGGAGGCGGGTCTGGTGGCTGTGGCCGATGAGGCCAGGCTGAACGACCCCGATAGCCTATTCCGTTGCGTCGCTCCGGCTACGCTGAATCTTGAGGGAACCCAGGAACCCGTCATCGAACCATGCACGGCTGCTTATACGATGGTGAACGAAGAGGGGACGTTCTACATCATCTATGCCGCGTCCACCTATGGCGTCTGCCGTGATTTTTGTGAATCGCTGGAAGGTTGCGATGTCCACGCTATAAATTCATTAGAATTTTCATTGCGAGACCTGCGGGGATGGCTATAATGAACAGGTTTGCCCGAACGCAAAAGGTGTCCGGACATCGAGGTTTTAATGAGAAGTCAGAGAGATATTGTTTGGCTGGCGTTCATCATCATTCTGGTGGCGGGCGCTATTTGGGTGATCACAAACCCCCGGTTCCCCATCCGCTATGGCCTTGATCTGCAAGGTGGCTTGCAGGTGTTGATGGAGGCGGATGTCCCCGCGGACCAGGTGGTGACGTCGGATGCGATGGACACGGCCCGCCAGATCGTGGATCGGCGCGTGAACGCGATTGGCGTTACCGAGCCGTTGGTGCAGGTCGAGGGCAATCGTCGTATTCTGGTCGAGCTGCCCGGCATTGAGGACCCGGAACAAGCCCTCGCCCTCATTCAGGAGACTGCTCTCCTTGAGTTTGTGGATACCGGCGAGTTCTCCTTGCCCGAAGGGATGTGTATTCGCACTTCGTTGAATGAAGGCCCGTCTCGCTGCGAGTCGGAAACGGTCGATGGTGAAGCTGTTGCCACGACTGAAGAGCCGCCGACGTTTCCGACGATCCTGACCGGCGCCGGCCTGCGCGATGCAGGCGTAACGTCCGATCAACTGGGACAGTACTTCGTGGATTTCACTCTGACCGAAGAGGGTGGGAAGGTATTCGCGGAGCATACGCGCGCCAACCAGGGCAAGTACCTCACCATCGTTCTCGACAAACGTGTCGTCTCCAGCCCGACGATCAGCGCGGTGATTGAGGATCGCGGCACGATAACGGGCAACTTCACCCTGGAAGAAGCCCAGCACCTGGCCACCCAGCTACGCTTTGGTAGTTTGCCGATCCCGTTGCGCATCGAGAGTACCCGGCAGATCGGGGCCACGTTGGGCGAACAATCCATCGACGCCAGTATCCAGGCCGGGACAATCGGCGTGGCGATGGTCTTGCTGTTCATGCTTATCTACTATCGCCTGCCGGGCGTGTTGGCTGACGTCGCTTTGATCGTCTACGTCCTGCTCAGCTTTGCGATATTTATGGGTGTGGGAGTCACGTTGACTCTGCCGGCCATCACCGGCTTCCTGCTCTCCACAGGTATGGCCGTAGACGCGAACGTGCTTGTGTTCGAGCGTATCAAAGAGGAGATGCGCCGGGGCGCGCACCTCGAAGATGCTATCGATACCGGCTTCTCACGTGCCTGGAATTCGATTCGCGATTCAAATGTCGCTACCCTGGTGATTTGCCTGATCCTGTGGACGTTCGGTCGCAATTTCGGCGCAAGCACCGTTGAGGGGTTTGCCGTCACCCTGGCTATTGGTGTCTTCATCAGCATGTTCACGGCTGTGCTGGTCACTCGCACACTGGTGCGCGTGTTCCTGGGCCGGAACGCCAACCGCCTTCAGGGCCAGAAATGGCTGATGGGCGTCTAATCGTCGGCGAGGTAAGAAAGTCATGTCTTTTGTTTATCATATCGTAGAGAATCGTCGCCGATATTTCCTGTTCTCCGGCACCTTGCTGGCCCTGGGGCTGATCGCCATGATCGCCTCGGCAGTCATGACCGGCTCCCCATTTCGGATTGGTGTGGACTTCCGAAGCGGCACTCGATTCGAGGTGCAATTTGAGGAACCCGTAACAGAGAACCAAATTCGCGATGTCTTCGCCGAATACGGAATCACCAGCCCCTCGATCATCGCCCTGCGCGGCGAAAACCTGGAAAATGCCTGGCAGATCCGCGGCGAGTTTGTTGCTCCCGAGACGGCGCAGGCCATCCTCAATAGCCTTGGTGAAATGGCTCCCTTGCGCAAGGAAGCGTCCTCGGTGACCAGCGTCAGCGCGGCCGTCGGCAATGAGGTGACTCGGGCGGCTATCGTCGCGGTGGCCTTCTCCGCCGTCGTCATTCTGTTCTACATTGTCGTCGTGTTTCGGCAGGTGCCCAACACCTTCCGATATGGCACGACGGCCGTTATCGCCCTCCTTCATGATCTCTTTATTGTCCTGGGGTTTGCGGCAATCACCGGATTGTTGCTGGGTTGGGAGATCGATGCGCTGTTCCTGACGGCCGTGTTGACCATCGCCGGCTTCTCGTTGCAGGATACGATCGTGCTGTTCGACCGTATGCGCGAAAATATCTCTCGGCGTCCGTTCGAGAAGATCGATCTGATCGCCAATCGTTCGATTGTCGAGACTATCCACCGTTCTCTCGTGACGCAGCTCAACGCGATGTTTGTCATGGTCGCCATCCTGTTGTTTGGCGGTCTGTCGGTCAGACCTTTCATTGCCACGCTGTTTTTTGGCTTATTGTTGGGAACCTATAGCTCGATCTTCATCGCCGTGCCGCTCCTGGTGACTTGGGAAGAACGGATCAGCACCCGCGGCCGCGCCGCATAAAGACGCCATGCAAGCGCTTGTGTTACGCGACGGTCAACTGGCTTACCATGCCGATTGGCCCCAGCCGATTCCCGGCCCCGAAGAGGCGCTCATTCGCGTCTCTTTGGCCGGCATTTGTTCAACGGACCTGGAACTTGTGAAAGGGTATGCCGGTGGTTTCAACGGTATCCTGGGCCATGAGTTCGTGGGCGTAGTCGAGCAGGTGGGGGCACAGGCCCCGACGGAGTGGATCGGGCAGAGAGTGGTCGGGTCAATCAATATCGGCTGTGGCCAGTGCCTGGTTTGCCAGAGCGACGGCCCCGAGCACTGTCCCGACCGCACGACGCTGGGCATCCACCATCGCGACGGCGTTTTTGCCGATCGGGTTGTCTTGCCGGTAGCGAACCTGTTTTCCGTGCCCGATGTTGTATCCGACGAGGAAGCTGTCTTCACCGAGCCGCTTGCCGCGGCCGTGCGCGTGCGCGAGCAAGTCCACATACGGCCCACCCAACGCGCGGCCGTCGTGGGGCCGGGGCGTCTGGGGCTGATGGTGGCTCAGGTGTTGGCGTTGGCCGGCGGGGATGTCATCGTGCTGGGTCGCCGCCCGGAATCGCTGGAATTGCCAAAGCGCCTTGGATTATCGGTTGGCCTGGTCGATGAGTTATCCGACAATAGCATGGATCTGGTCATTGAAGCTACGGGTAACGACGCCGGGTTCGCCCATTCCTTGCGCCTGGTGCGGCCGCTGGGCACGCTGGTTCTCAAGAGCACATTCCATGGCAACGCCAATATCAACCTGACCAAGCTCGTGGTTGGTGAGATCAACGTGGTTGGCTCGCGCTGTGGCCCGTTTGGGCCGGCGCTGCGCCTGTTGGAGGCAAACGCACGAGCGGCCGGCAGCCTGATGGCCGGAGCCGGCGTTCAGGTGCGGCCGCTCGTGGACGCGGAATATGCCTTGCGGGACGGCCTGGCCGCGTTCGAGTATGCCGCTCGACCGGGCGTACACAAGGTTCTGCTGCGACCGAATTAGACGTTTAATTCGGCGTAAAGCGCGTCGCGCAAAATCCCTACCATTTCATTAGTCTGTGTTTCATTGATGATCAGCGGCGGCCCCAGCATGATCACGTCTCCGTCTTTGCCGTCGGCGCAGCCCGTCGAGTAATAGACCACCAGCCCCATATCGAACGCGCGGTTCCATAGCCGTCGGGCCAGCCCGTCCTTGAGCGGAAAGGGCTGCTTTGTCGCTCGATCCTGCACCAGTTCGATCCCCCAGAACAGGCCGCGGCCGCGAATATCGCCCACATTGGGATGTGCGCCGATCTGCTCACGCAACAGGGCGCCCAATTTCGCGCCCATTGTGGCTGAATGCTCAATCAGGGTTTCGCGCTGGAGGATGTTGAGCGTAGCCAGGCCTGCCGCCGCGCCCACGGCGTGGTGGCTGAAGGTGCCGCCGTGGTTGAAATCGCCCAGCTTTTGCCGGATTTGTTCCACGTCTTCGCCCTTGGCGGCGATGAAACCCAGCGGGAAGTAGCCCCCGGCCGTGCCTTTCGATGTGACCAGGATATCGGGCACGATGCCCCAGTGATCGAGCGCCCACCAACTGCCGGTGCGCCCCAGTCCTACCAGCACCTCGTCGGCGATGAGGAGCACGCCGTAGCGGTCGCAGATCTCGCGGATGCGCGGCCAATAATCGTCGGGCGGTACGGCCGCGCCCAGCGACGCGCCGCTGATCGGCTCGGCGATGAACCCGGCAACATTTTCGGCACCGTAGGCCAGGATAGTTTCTTCCAGTCGATTGGCCAGATCGGTTCCACTAATCGGGTGGCGATAGGTGTAGGGCGTGGGGATATGGGGCATATCGTGGAACATGTCCAGATAAGGCGCGCGCAGCCCGGCTCGGCCGCTGACGGCCAGCGCGCCCAGCGTCATGCCGTGGTAGCTTTGCCAGCGGCTGAGGACGATGTTGCGTTTCTCCTCGCCGCGCGCCATCTGAATCTGGCGAGCCAGTTTGATGGCGCCTTCGACGACCTCGGAGCCGCTGCTGAGGAAATAAAAGCGCGGTTCGGGCAAGGGAACGACCTTGGCCAGCTCGGCGGCGTACTGCTCCAGAGGCTCGTTGGTGAACATGATAGCGTGGACGTAGGCGGCGGCCTGAGCCTGCTTCGTCATTGCCTCGACGATCTCCGCGCGGCCGTGACCGACATTGACGACCAGCGGCCCGCCGCTGCCGTCGATGTAGCGCTTGCCGCTTTTGTCGTACAGATAGATACCCTCGCCGCGGGCGATCATCGGCCGCGGGTGGTTCATCGTGCGATAGAAGACATGACCGTGGGGGTGGGAATATAGCATGGGATGGTTTTAACCTGTATTGGTGAATTGCAGGGAAAAGCTATTTGGATTTGAAAGGAAGGTTGAGTTGAGTCGCTTCGCTATTTTCCTTTTTAGGTTGAGGTATTTCGTTGCATACCACACTCAAGTAATAGGCTTTATCCTCAATAGCTTTTTTGATATCCAGTATTGATAACAGCGCGACGTATAGTGCGGCCGATCGGGCTTGGCAATTGACCGACCTTTTTGGATTGAATGCAATGTCTGAAAAGGCTTTGAATTTACCTAACTGATCCGCTAATAATTGATTCTGCCAGAGCGCGTGAATGTATAGCCAATCATAGAATGCAGTCAGTGGCGTTGTTGGGAAGTCCTCTCCCATGAAATTAAAGCCGATAACATCTTTCCCGCTTCGAATGCGTTCATCCATCTTGGCTTCTCGACTGCTTCGAGAATACAAGTCAGTATAAGGCCCCCCGGATTTAAAGATTTTGCTTCCTTGAAATGCACACTCAACTGACATACCAGGATGCCTAGGAACCTGTATTTGTAGGTTGAAGGCACTTAAGAACACCCCTAACTTGTCTTTTGACTTGGACGAAATCTCGAGCACAGGTGAGAAACCAAGTTGCGCAGCGGTAGCGTGTAACGATGCAATTGACTTTTGTGCTTGGGTGCTAGAGAATCCAGGATACCAATCAAATTCTACCTTGACTATCCTAACATAAGGGAAGCCGGTTAGATCGGGGACAAAAATCGGTCGTATTGCCATAGTTTATGCTGATGATTTTAGAATAATCCGTCGTAGGTGCCGTTTTCCCCGAACGCTAATTAAGTTGATTGCCACTGTTTATAATCCATACGCGGTTCAAAGTACGTTTTATTTGACACGAACTTGCACCAAAATAATCTGATATCACCCTTTTCCCAAGGCTGTAAAGAAGTCTTGTCCTGGAAGTGAATAGCCTTCAAGTAGCGTGTTGGGATCGGGTCGAAGACCAAGACTTCAGCCTGAGGGTTGGTTGTATAGTTGGAAGGAATTTTTGCTTGAGGAAGGTCTATCAGAGGATCGTTGAACAGTTGTTCCAATGCTGTGACACCTTTACGCTGTTCCAATGGAATCTTCCGAACCTCTGCTGCGGCCGCATTCGTATGGCAAAACGCGCAATCCAGTTTCCATAGTATTGATGCATGCAATTCTAGTACCACCCATTCAGATTGTGTTTGGTTTCTATATTTATAGAACATTTTGTAATTGGGAAAACTGATGCTGAGGCAGCTTGCGTTTGGATAATTATCAAGGCGATCCTGATCATTTATTATGGCATTCTCAATTGAATGCCCCTCTAAAGTTCGTCTACTCAGAATACCCCTTTGAAGTATACCTGCGAGATTGTCGCGTCGAGTAAAATGGAACAAGGAGGTTACAGAGTGACGCTTACAGACTTCTTGAACTTGTATCCTTCGATCATTTTCATCATCCAGATAAGCTGATTCTTCATATCGTTTGTCGCTTCGTTTGACATGCCATTCATACGCGAGATCGTGCTCTTTGGACTGTTGTTCCATCTCCCAAGGATCCTCGCAAGTATCCTCCCAAGGATTATCCTCTGGTTCCTTACCAAATGCATACCCATAGGTTGCAATGTGCATGATATGTCGTTCTTCTTCTGGCCATGGTAAATCATCCCATTCTTTTTCCATTAACCAGTCGGAAACCATATGATCTGCCTCATCTTGCTCAACGTAACCCCAAAATCTATCATGGAGTTCGTAAAAGTAGTCAGCTATATCACATGGTGATGGCTTTTTTCCCGGGTATCGATTGAGATATAGATTGATACTTCGTCTAACCATGTATGTCGGAACTGAGTCGTTCAACTGTTCAAGTACTTGTCGATAATAGTCAACTGCAACCTCAATTGTAATATTCAACAACGATGCGATACGTTCAACATTTGTATGCATGTAACCTCTAAGGCTTGTTGACAGAGACCATAACTCAACGATAAAGCCCCTGCGGATCCAGCTGATCGCGCACGACGCTTAGTTCTGCGGCCGAGGGCGGCATCATCTCGCGCAGCTCGTCCGCGACGCGAATGGGCCAGCCGACAACGGCCTGCACGCTCTCGATTGTCTCGCCCGGAGCCAGTTCGACCAGCATCATCTCCCGTTCGGGATTGTCGAATGTGAAGAGCGCTTTGTCGGTGATGACCTTGTCCGGTCCGTAGCCGGGCATGCCCAGTTCCCGGCGAGCGTCGCCGCCATTCAGGTGGCCGGGACTGGTCAGAAAGTCGATTTTGGGCACAAAGGCCCGCTTGGAGA
>DAOMSB010000006.1:0-32394 GCA_035446145.1 Promineifilum sp. (SeqCode)
CTTGCTTCTCCAGCCGCCGCAGCAGCGGGTAGAGCGTGCCTTCCTCGACGTCGAGGCCGCGCTCGGCCAATTGGCGAATGAGGTCGTAGCCATAGCGGGCGGTGTCGGTTTGGCTGAGCACAGCCAGCACCACCACGCCGCGCCGCAGTTCCAGGCGCAAATTGTCGAATTGTTCGTCTATTTCGGCCATAAGCTATGTGCTCCTTAGTACTGTGTGTCGTACAGTAATAATATACCATACGGCGCACAGTATTGTCAAGCAGCAAGTATGATGAACTGGAGCGGGAATTGTGACGTTATTTGGGGCCAAGTCTTGCTATAATCCCGGTAGCCGGCGTCCTGACCGACTCTGCCGATGAGTATGGGGCCGATCCGTTATCACACCACCAGGAGATATAGCGTGCAGATACAACCTGTTCATTGTCCCGCCTGCCGGGCCGTCATTGAGGTTCCGCCCGGCGCCGAACAAGTCACCTGCGAATATTGCGGGACGACGTCGATCATTGAACATTCGGCGGGGCATGTTTCCCTCAAGCTATCGCAGGAGATCGCGGGCCTCAAGCAGTCGCTCGAGGAGTCGAGCCTCAACACCGTTCGCAGCATCCAGGCCGGCGAGGAAAATACCCTGCGCGAGTTGCAGCACACGCGCCTGTCGCATGAACTCATGGCGGTCGAGACGCGGCTGGGCAATGTCAAGACCGAGATCAACGCGCTGAATCGCAACACCGACAAGAAGATCAGGTGGACGGTCAGAACGCAATTGGTGGATTTGCGAAGCGAGTCACTCGAACTGACCGCGCGGCGCGCCCAAATTCAGAAGGCGATCGACGATCTCTACCCCAAGGAAGCTGCGGCCGCCCAATCTGTGGTCGTCGCGAAGCAAGCAAAGAAAAAGAGATGGTGGAAGGGGGCAGTTCCCTGGGTGAGCCTGTTCTTTCTGGTCGCAACGATTACCGCGAATGCCGGGGGCGATCCGATCATCGTGCCGCTGATCGTCATTGGCCTCGTCTACCTCTTTGTTCGTCTACGCCGTCGCTCCGCGAATAAAAAGACTCTGCCCAACAGCATCCCGTCACCGTCTGAACCAGAACAGGATTCCTGATTCGGCGACCGCTCCATCCGGCGACGTGCGGCCTCTAACGTTTGAGGTGCTTGTCGCGGGCAAGCACCCAGCAGCGGGGGTTGTTTTCGAAGCCGACGTGGCCGTAGTAGTCGGCCGCGGCGGGGGCGGCCAGCAGGATGAGCTTGCATTGCGGGCCGAGCATCTCTTGCGTGCGGGCCATGAGTTCGACGCCGATGCCTTGCCGCTGCCGGGCGACATCGACGGCCAGGTCGGACAGATAGCAGCAATAGGTGAAGTCGGTGACGGAGCGGGCGACGCCGACGAGCGTGTCGCCGTCCCAGGCGCTGATCGTGATGTCGGCATTGGCCGCCATGCCGGCAATAGCTTCGGGGTCGTCGATCGGCCGCCGCTCGCCCAATGTGGAGCGGTTGAGAATGTCGAGAAACTGTTCGGGAGTGAGGGGGTCGGTGGAGTAGAGCATAATCAGGAATTATGAATCAGGAATCAGGAATTGGGAAGACTGAATTACGACCAACGACCAACGACCAACGACCAACGACGGACCACGGCCGCAAGAGCGTGCGTCTTTTCGTACTTCGTCGTTCGTACTTCGTACTTTTCTTCACTCGGCATTCGTCACTCGTCACTCCTTTCATGTATAATGTTCCCATGCAACGATTTGTCCGCAGGCTTGGGGTGGTGCCGGTGATGATGTTGAGCGCCGGGCTGTTTCTGCTTGGCGTGCTGGCCGTCGACCGCATCATCAACACCATGTGGCTGTTCGACGTGACGCGCATCGATCTGGCGCGGGCCGTCGTGCAGCAGCGGGCCGATGCTCCCACCTTGCTGGCCGCTGCCAACGGCGAAATCCTCATCGCTTTCCTGGCTTCGGTCGTCGTCACCTTCACCGGACTGGGGATGGTGCCGATCTACTACCTCAACAAGCGGCTCAACCCGCCCGACCTGCGCGACCAGCCGCCGGTGTTCCTGTCGGTGGTGCGCCAATCGCTGTTCGTCGGGCTGTGGGCGGCGTTTTGCGTCTGGCTCCAGATGAACCGCACCTTCGGCGTGGCGGTGGCTCTGCTGGCCGCGGCCGTCCTGGTGCTGTTCGAGATGGTGCTGCAAATTCGCAACCGCGCGGCGGCCGTGACCGAACAAAGCGCGCCGCAATCGCAATGATGACCCCATCCACCCCCGACCGCGCCGCCCTGCGCGGCCTGCCGAGCGTCGACCGGCTCTTGCGCGCCCCCGGCGCGGATGAACTGGCGGCGACATTCGGCCGCGCGTTGGCCACCGACGCCCTGCGCGCCGTCATCGATGAGGCGCGGGCGAGCTTGCTGTCAGACTCCAACGGCGGCGGCGATGTGCCGCCCGACTATGAGCTGGTCAGCGCCGCCCGCGAGCGGCTCGCCGCCTTCCTGGCCCCCACGCTGCGGCCGGTCATCAACGCCACGGGCATCATCATCCACACCAACCTCGGCCGCGCGCCGATCAGCGCCGAGGCATTGGCCGCCGCTGTCGAAGCGGCCGCCGGTTATTCGACGCTGGAATACGACCTGGGCGAAGGGCGACGCGGCTCGCGAGCCATCCACGCCGAGCGACTGCTGACCCAACTCACCGGCGCCGAGGCCGCGCTGGTGGTCAACAACAACGCCGCGGCCGTGCTGCTCATGCTGGCCGCCCTCTGCCCCGGACGCGAGGTGATCATCAGTCGCGGCCAGCTGGTGGAGATCGGCGGCGGCTTCCGCATCCCCGACGTGCTGGCCCAATCGGGCGCGCGTCTGGTCGAGGTGGGCACGACCAACCGCACCCGCGCGCGCGATTACGAGCGGGCGATCACCCCCGACACGGTGGCCATCCTGATCGTCCACCATTCCAATTACAAGATCATCGGCTTCAGCGAGGAGCCGGAGACGGCCGAACTGGCGGCATTGGCCCGCGACTATGGGCTGATGCTGCTCCATGATCAGGGCAGCGGCGCGCTGATCGACACGGCCGCCTGGGGGTTGGCCCCGGAGCCGACGGTGCTCGACGGCCTGCGGGCGGGCTGCGACGTGGTGGCCTTCAGCGGCGACAAGCTGCTGGGCGGGCCACAGGCGGGCATCCTCGCCGGCCGCGCCGGCCTGATCGACCGTGCCAAACGCCACCCGCTGGCCCGCGCCGTTCGCGCCGACAAGCTGGCTCTGGCCGCGCTGTCGGCCACGTTGACCCCCTATCTGACCGGCCACACGGACGCGATTCCGGTGTGGCGCATGATCGCCCGGCCGCTCGACGAGATCGCCGCCGAGGCCGAGAGCTGGGCCGAACGGCTGCGCGGCCGCGGCATTGCGGCGACCACCGCGGCCGATGAGTCGTTCGTCGGCGGCGGCAGCCTGCCCGGCGAGAGCCTGCCGACGCGGGTGGTGGTCGTCGATCCCGGCGCGATGAGCGCCGGCGAACTGGCCGCCCGCCTGCGCGCCGCGCCGCTGCCGGTCATCGGCCGCATCCACGACGGCCGCCTGCGCCTCGACCCGCGCACGGTGCTGCCGGGGCAGGAAGAGGGATTGCTGAGGGCGGTGATCAGTGGGACAGTGGGACAGTGGGACAGTGGGACAGTAGGACAGTAGGACAGTAGATCAGTAGGACAGTAGGACAGTAGATCAGTAGGACAGTAGGACAGTAGATCAGTAGGACAGTAGGACAGTAGGACAGTAGGACAGTAGATCAGTATTCAGCAGGTCAGTGGCCGGTGGCCGGTGGCCGAAAGCCGGCAAACAGGAAGATTGCTCTTTATTCGTAATTCGTAATTCGTAATTCGTAATTCGTAATTAATCATGACCCGCATTCTCGCCATTGAAACATCCTGCGACGAAACGGCCGCGGCGGTCATCGCCGACGGCACGCAGATTTTGAGCAGCGTCGTCGCTTCGCAATCCGATCTCCATGCCCGCTACGGCGGCGTGTTCCCCGAAGTCGCCTCGCGCCAGCACGTCGAGGTCATCCACGCCGTGGTCGAGGAAGCGATGCGCGTGGCCCATCTGGGCTTCGACGACCTCGACTGCGTGGCCGTGACCCGCGGGCCGGGGCTGGTCGGCTCGCTGCTGGTGGGGGTCAACATGGCCAAGGGGCTGGCCGTCAGCCGGAATTTGCCGCTGCTGGGCGTCAACCACATCGAGGGCCACATCTACTCGCTGTGGCTGACCGAGGACGCGCCCCACATCCACTTCCCGCTCGTCACCCTCGTGGTCAGCGGCGGCCACACCGACCTGTACCTGATGACCGACCACGGCAAATATCAGCTGCTGGGGGCCACGCTCGACGACGCCGCGGGCGAGGCCTTCGACAAGGTCGGCCGCCTGCTGGGGCTGCCCTATCCCGGCGGCCCGGCCATCGACAAGGCCTCGGAACACGGCTCATCCACTACCTTCCGCTTCCCGCGCGCGGTGATGGACGTCAACCACGGCTACGACTTCAGCTTCAGCGGCCTCAAGACGGCCGTCATGCGTCAGGCGGGCCAATATCATTCGACCGCGACCATGCCCGTGGCCGACCTGGCCGCCGGCTTCCAGGCGGCCGTCGTCGAGTCGCTGGTGGAGAAGACGGCCGCCGCCGCCGAGGAGTTCGGGGCCACTGCCGTTCACGTCGTCGGGGGCGTGTCGGCCAATCGGGCGTTGCGCGCCGCCATGCGCGCCCGGCTGGAGCTGCCGGTGCGCTTCCCGCCCATGGCCCTCTGCACCGACAACGCGGCCATGATCGGCGCGGCCGCCCATTTCAACTACATTCGCGGCCGCCGCGACGGCCTCGACCTGGACGTGACGCCCAATTTGCAACTGACATGAGCAGCGAAACCGCACCCCTGCCCCACATGGATCACACCGGGCTGGCGATCAACGCCGACGCCCGCTTTCGCCACGTGTTCGCCGAAGGGTTCGACCCCATCCTGCTGACCGACCATCTCGGCCGCGTCCTCGACGGCAACCGCCAGGCGCTCAACTATTTCGGCATCGACCGGCGCGCCTTCCCGCAGATCAACATCCGCGACCTTCACCACCCCGACGAGCCGCTGCCCGACGTCAACAAGCTGACCGGCCCCGGCTCGATGAGCTTCCACAGCCGCGTCGTCGCCGAGCGGGCCATCGACGGCCGCCGGCGGCAGATGACGCTCAACGTCGAGGTGCGCGCCCGCCGGCTGACCCCCGGCCGCGAAGGGACGTGGCAATGGATCTACCACGACGTCTCCAGCCGGGTGGAGCTGCAGCAGATGCGCGACGACCTGATCGCCATGCTGCTCCATGACCTGCAAAGCCCGCTGGGCAACGTCATCTCCACCATCGAGCTGCTGCGGATGCGCGCCGAGTCAACCGAGCCGGACGAGACGCTGCTGAGCCTGCTCGACATCGCCGCCCGCAGTAGCGGCCAACTCCAGCGGCTGATCGCCTCGCTGATGGACATCAACCGCCTGGAAGCGGGGCAGCCGGTGGGGCGGCGGTCGGCCGTCGCGCTGGCCGATCTGGTGCGCGAGGCCTACGAGATCGAGGAGCCGAGCTTTACCCGGCGCGGTGTGGCATTGCAGACCTATCTGCCCGACGACCTGCCGCCGCTGCTGGTGGAGCCAAACATGATCAGCCGCGTGCTGCTCAACCTGTTCGACAACGCGCTCAAATACAGCGCCGACGGGGAGACGGTGGCCGTCCATGCCCACGCCATCGGCGACGGCATGGTGCATGTGGCCGTGAGCGACCGCGGCGCGGGCATCCCCCAGGAGTTCCGCGAGGTCATTTTCGACAAGTTCCAGCGCATCAAGAGCGAGACGTCGAAGGGTCTGGGGCTGGGGCTGGCGTTCTGCCGGCTGGCGGTTGAGGCCCACGGCGGCCGCATCTGGGTCGACGACACGCCCGGCGGCGGCGCGCGGTTTAATTTGACGCTGCCGATGATGAATCAGGAATTGGGGTTGAGCCGGGGGAATTGAATTATGGCTATCTCCATGCCCATCATCGTGTTTGCCCTCGTCGTTTTCGTCGTCGCCCCGCTGGCGGTCCTGCTCTATGTGTTGGTGAAGGGACGGCGGAAGTGAGGGGCGAACGACGAGCGACGAACTATAAGCGGCGAACTACGAGTGACGAACGACGAACGACGACGGACCACTGACCACCGGCCACTGACCACTTCTTCATTCGTAATTCGTAATTCGTAATCCGTAATTTCTTATGCGTTTTCTGTTGATCCTGAGCCTCGCCCTTCTTGCCGCTTGCACGACGCGGGGGCCGGTGGCTGAGGTGGCCGGGGTGACGCCGCCGTCCACGCAAAGGCGAGCCGCGGCAGCGACACCAACGCTTACGGCAACAGCAACGTCCACCGCAACGCCATCACCTGCATTGACGCCCACGCCATCGCCGACCGCTACCGCCACAGAGACTCCATCGCCGGCCCCCACCCCCGAACACCCGCTGATGGTCGAGGTGATGCGCCGCCGCGACTACCCCCCGATCCCGCTGACCATCGAGCAGACGCTCGACCCCGGCGACAACTACGACCGCTACATCGCCTCTTACCAGTCCGACGGCCACACCATCCACGCCCTGCTGACCGTGCCCAACGGCCGCCGCCCCGACAGCGGCTGGCCGATCATCGTCTTCAACCACGGCTACATCGCGCCCGAGGATTACCGCACCACCGAACGCTACGTCCAGTACGTCGACTACTTCGCCCGCAGCGGCTACATCGTCTTTCGCTCCGACTACCGCGGCCACGGCAGCTCCGAAGGCGAGGCGCGCGGCCCCTACAGCAACCCCGATTACGTGATCGACGTGCTGAACGGCATGGCCGCCGTGCGCACCCACCCCGACGCCGACCCGGAGCGCGTGGGCATGTGGGGCCACAGCATGGGCGGCTATATCACCCTGCGGGCGATGGTCGTGTCGGACGAGATCGACGCGGGGGTCATCTGGGGTGGGGTCGTGGCCCCCTATCCCGACCTGTTCAACCGCGCCGGGGCGCTGGCCACGGCGGTGGCCGCCGACGCGCCGGCCGTGACAGCTACTGCCGCGGCCGCCCAGGCAACGACCGCTGCCGCCCAGGCAACGGCCACTGCCCGCGCGCTTGAGGGCACGCCCGCCTTCCGCTTCGGCCGCTGGCGCAGCAGCCTGATCGACACCTATGGCACGCCGGAAGAGAACCCCGCCTTCTGGGATTCCATCTCCTCCAACGCCTATCTGGCCGACATCTCCGGGCCGCTGCAGCTCCACCACGCCATCACCGACGAGACCGTGCCCGCGGCCGCGTCGGTGATGCTCCATGACCAGATGACCGCCCTCGGCCTGCCGGTGGAGCTATACCTCTACGACAACGACTCCCACGACATCGACAACAACTTCTACACCGCCATGCGCCGGTCGCTGGAGTTTTTTGATTTATATGTGAAGGCAGTGACCGAATGAAGGGCGAAGGACGAAATCGACCACCAACCGCCGATGTCCCACTCGTCACTCGTCATTCATCGCTCTTCTTCACCACCACCTTCTCCCGCCTCGGCAGCTCCATCGGCAGCCGTGTCCGGCGGATGCCGTCGAACTGATAGAGCGCGTTGGCCACGGCCGCGGCCGTCGGCACGAGGCCGATCTCGCCCACACCTTTCGCGCCATAGGGGCCGTAGGGGTCAGGCACCTCGATGCCGATGATCTCCATCTCCGGCATCTCCTTGGCCCGCAGGATGCCCATCTGCCGCAGGCGCGTGCTGACCGGGCGGCCGTTCTCCATGGGCATCTCCTCGCTGATGGCGTAGCCGAGGCCCATGTGGATGGAGCCTTCCAGCTGTCCCTCGAACAGCGTCGGGTTATAGATCTTGCCCGCGTCGTGGGCGGCCGTCACCTTGCTGATTTGGCCGTCGTCGTCGAGGACCACCAGCTGCGTGGCGTAGCTGTAGGAGTAGTGGGTGATCGTCTTGCCGTTCTTCTCGTAGCCCGGCTTGGTCGTCCAGTCGACGATCCACGCCCCTTTGTAGACCCGCCCGGCCAGCTCGGCCAGCGTGTGGGTCTTCAGGTCTTCCTTCAGACCGGCGGCGGCGTTGATGGTGGCGTTGCCCACCAGCGAAGTGGCGCGGCTGGCGGTGGTCATGCCCGCTTCCTGCTTCATCGACGTATCGACGCGCACCTGGACGATGCGCGGGTCGATGCCCGTCTCGTTGCACAGCGTCTGCACGGCGATGGTGTGGACGCCCTGGCCCATCTCCGTCCAGCCGTGGTCGAGGATGACCCGCTCGGCCGATTCGATGGTGAGGCTCACGTGGGACGAGTCGGCCATGCCGTTGCCCACGCCGGTGTTCTTGATGCCGCAGGCGATGCCCGCATATTTGGCGGCGTAGAACTGCTCTTTCACGGCCAGCAGCGTCTCGCGCGCGCCGGCGCCGCCCTCGATGATCTGCCCCGTCGAGGTGACGTTGCCATTCACCAGCGCGTTGTCATAGCGGAACTGCCAGCGGTCGAAGCCGCCCATCTCGCACAGCTGGTCGAGACAGCTCTCCAGCCCGAAGGCGGCCTGATTCACGCCGAAGCCGCGCATGGCCCCGCAGGGGATGTTGTTGGTATAGGCGGCGGTGGCTTCGATGTCGGCCGCGGGCACGTGATAGGCCCCGGTGGCGTGGCCGGCGGCGCGTTCCAGCACCTTCATGCCGACCGAGGCATAGGCCCCGGTGTCGCCGACGAACTTCACCTTGACGTAGGTCAGCTTGCCACCGGCGTCGCAGCCCACGGTGTAATCCATCCAGATGGGATGGCGCTTGGGGTGCATGGCGATCGACTCGTCGCGCGTCAGCCCGACGCGCACCGTGCGCCCGGTCAGCCAGGCCATGACGGCCGCGTGTCCCTGCACCGACAGGTCTTCCTTGCCGCCGAAGCCGCCGCCGTTGGGCACCAGCGTCACCCGCACCGCCTCGCGCGGCACGTCCAGCAGCTTGGCGATCTGAATCTGGTCGTCATAGACGCCCTGGCTCTGCGACAGGACGTGGACGACTTCGGCAGCGGGCAGTGGTGAGTGGTCAGTGGTCAGTAGGTCAGTATTCAGTGAGTCAGTGTTCAATGGATAAGCGGTCGAGCGACCTTCGGTCGGAATGGCAATCGCGCACTCCGGCTCCATGTAGCCGTGCTCGATGCGCTGGGTCTGATAGACGCCGGTGGCGGTGTAGGCGGTTTTGGCGCGGGCGGCATCGAGGTCGCCGCGGGTGAAAGCGGTGCGCGAGAGCTGGTTGCCGGTCGCGTGGATCTGCGGCGCGTCCGGCAGCAGCGCCTTGTGCATGTCGGTCACCGGCTCCAGCACCTCGTACTCGATGCGGATGAGCGCGGCCGCGGCGCGGGCGATGGCTTCGGTCTCGGCCACCACCCCGGCCAGCACGTCGCCCACATAGCGCGTCGTCTCGCCCACGGCGATCATCAGCGGCCAGTCCTGGCGGATGAGGCCGATGGTGCGGTCGCCGGGCACATCCGATGCGGTGACTACGCGGATGACGCCGGGCAGCGCCTCGGCCGGGCCGGTGTCGATGCTCAGCACATTGGCCCGCGGGTGGTCGCTGAAGCGCAGCGCGCCATAGACCATGCCCGGCAGGTAGATGTCGCCGACGTAGTTATGGCGGCCGAGCACCAGGTCTTCGGCGTGGTATTTGGGATGGCGCCCGCCGACGCGGCCGTCGGGCACGGGCGGCGGCACTTCCTCTTCCTTACGGATGGCTTCGGCGGCCAGCACCACCGAGTCGATGATTTTCTTGTATCCGGTGCAGCGACACAGGTTGGGGGTTAGGGCCTTGGCGATTTCGTCGCGGGTGGGGATGTTGTTTTTGTTGATGAGGGCGTTGGCCTGGATGACGATGCCGGGGATGCAGTAGCCGCATTGCACGCCGCCCTTGCTGACGAAGGCGTTGGCGTAGACGTTTTGGCGGTATTCGCCGAGACCCTCGATGGTGGTGACGCGGCCGCCGGCGAGCCGTTTCATCGCCGTGACGCAGGACAGCACCGCCTTGCCGTTGAGGTCGACGGCGCAGGCGCCGCAAGCCGCCTGGGGCGCGCAGCCGTCCTTGGCCGAGGTGATGCCCTGATCCAGCCGCAGCCAGGTCAGCAGCGGCAGCTCTCCGTCCCCGTCATATTGTTTCAGTTCGCCGTTCAACCAGAATTCCATTGCCAAACTCCTTGAATAAATTACGAATTACGAATTACGAATTACGAATTACGAATTAAAGATTAAGATGCGACTCCCGTCGCGCCCCGCGACTCCCGTCGCGCCAACGCGACTCCCGTCGCGCGGCCACTGCCCCACTGACCCACTGATCACTGACCCACCGACCCACCGCCCACGAACACACCCCTTCCCCCCTTCTCCCCTTCTCCCCTTCTCCCCTTCCCCCTACACTCCCCTCGCCTGCAACCCACTCGTCAGCGCGCGCCACCAGGCGAAGACGACCAGCAGCAGGAACAGCAGGCCAATGGACAGGGCCATGTACTCATGCACCTGGCCGCGCCAGAAGAAAGCCCAGATGGCCAGCAGCGCGGGGATGTCGGCCGTCACCCAGACGAAGCGCCAGAGGCCGGGTTGCTCGCGGAAATAGCCGGAGATCAGCACAAAATAGAGCGCCAGTCCGCCCCACTTGAGCCACGTGAAGAGATGGAGGCGGCCGAGCGCGGGGTCCATGCTGCCACCGTCGAGGCCCAGCTGCGCCGTCAGCCGGAACAACTGGACGTTCTCCATCACGTCGGCGAACAGGATCACCAGCGGCAGGACGGCGGCGATCCAGGGAGTATATTGATCAGTCTCCAGCGCGGCCGCCAGGGCGAAGACGGCCAGAAACAGGCTGTAGAGCACCATGTAGAGAAAGTCCCAGCGGTTGACGCGATCCATCGCCGCGGCCGAACCGGCCGGCTCGAACAGGGCGCGGACTTCGGCCTCGCTCTCGGCGAATTCAAAGGCCAGGACGGGGGAGTTGAAACCGGGCGCCATCGGCCCGATCTCGCCGGGGCCAACGAGCGACAGGACAAGCGTCACCGCCAGCGTGCCAAGGCCGAGGAGTCCACTGAAAAAGAATAGCCGATCGCTCATGATTCAGGTTTTGGAAAGTCTGCCGCCCGACGGACAGGTCGCCGGGTATCGGTCGGGTTGGTGCGGCCGCGGGCCAGGGTGATTGGGCCGGTGACGGGCTAACCCGCATGCCGAAGTCGTGGGGGGATGATAACCTGTTCGGGGGGATCTGTAAATTGATTTGGGGAATCACCAGCAACAAATTTCATCAATCAATTGCAAATCCTTTCTAATGATCCTATAATGTCGGCTGTTCGATCATTACTCGATTGCCGAAGCGACGGATTGTTTCCGCCGAATCGCCGGTACCGGCGCATCAATCAGTCATCATACCAACAACCGCATAGGCGAGGACGTTAGCCGGTACCGTCCGCTTTCAATTTGTGCTCTGTGACAGGAGGAACGAATGATCTGCACGAATTGCGGCAAAGAGAACCCCGACAACAACAAGTTTTGTTTACAATGCGGCCGGCCGCTGGCCGGCGGCGCGGCTCGCCCCACGGCGACTCAGACATCGCCGCGCCGTTCGCTCGGCCGCCTGCCGCTGCTGATTGGCGGGGTGGTGGCGCTGGTGGCGCTGGCCGCGGCCGCCTGGTTCCTGCTGCCCCGACTGACCGGCGGTGGCGGCGGCCGCGAGATGCTGCTGGCCGCGCCCAATCGCGACGGCGAAGTCGACCTGTCCGTCCTGCGGCTGGGCGACGACCTCACGAAGGCCATCGTCGTCGCCGAGAACGTCACCACCACCTCGAGCACTCTCTTCGATTATGCCAGGCCCGGTGAGCCGGGCCGCCTCACCTCCGATGGCATATACGGTAACTTCCTGCCCGACGACAAGCGGCTGGTATTCTTCTACAGCAAGGACGGCAAAACGGAGCTGATGGAATATGCCCTGGGGGCCGAGGCGCCGACCGAAATCATCAGCGATGAAAACGCCCAGTATTTTGCCGGCCCGATGCCGAACTCGCGCGATCTCTTTATTACGGAATACGGCTCCTCCGACACGCGCTGCTACGTGGCCGCGCCGGGCGACAAGGCCGAGCGCGTGGCCCGCGCCGACAGGTGCGGTCTGATTCCCGAGAGGACACGCCTTCTAACGACTGACTACAACAGCAAGAACGAACTGACATTGACCGTGGCCGATCCGGACGGAACCAACGAGACCACGCTTCTCGACGACGTGGCCACCGACTACGCCAATACATCGGCCGACGCCTCCCACATAGCCTACCTGAATAGCACCGACGACGGCCAATCGGCCGTTCTGCTGGACGCCGCCGGCCAGACGCTGTTCGAAAGCGACACCTTCAGCGCCTTCAACGGCTACGGCTTCGCCGGCGCGTCGGACACGTTCTACTTCGTCGGCGCCAATGAAGACGGCGAGTGGGAGCTTTATACCTCGGCCGGCGGCGGGCCGCTGATCGCGGCCCGCGCCCTGCACGTTCAATCGGCCGGCAAAGAGCCGATGTTGGCCGTGCTGACCGCCGACGAGGATCATGCGGGCGAGGTGACCGTGTTCAATCTGGCGACCGGCACATCGGCTAAAATCGCCTCCGGCGACAACCTGATGATCGCGCAAATCGCCGACCCGCCGCGGCTGCTGATCAGGGAGGAAACGGACGGCGATCTGAAGCTGACCGCCGTTGAATGGTCGGGCGCCAATCCGGTGACGCTGTTCGACGATAGCGATCGCCTGTTGGGCAACCTTCAAATTCTGCCCGGCGACAAGCGAGTCTTGCTCAGCCTCTATAGCGAAGGTCTTTTTAGCCTCTATGTTGCCCCGCTCGACGGCGCGCCGGGCTATTTCATCCTGGAAGACTGGGCCGAGTTTGAGCTGCTCGACCAGAGCGGCGACACGTTGCTGCTGGCCGGGCGCGAGGACGAGGGCGACGATCCGATCCTCTATGCCGTCACCCTGGCCCCCGAAGCCAAACTCATCGAACTCGACGACTCGGCCAACAACTACCCCTATGCCGTCGTCGCGCCCGACGGCCGCTCGGCCCTCTATAACGCCATCACTGGCGACCGGCTCGGCGACGTCGTCGTGCGCCAGGCAAAACTGGACGGCGAGGAACGACCGGTCGATCTCTACGAGGAACAGATGCTGGTAGCCGCCCGATGGAAACCGCTGAGGTTCACCGATGTATTCTGGCGCGATCCGGGGGCATTGGCGCAGCCCGCGGCCGTGGGAATCGCCGGCACGGAGGCCGGCCTGATCGTCGCCTACGAAGTCTACGACGGCCGAATCGATCAGCAGGCGCTCTTCGATCTGGGGGGCAACATCGGCGAAGGCAACGGCAGGCTCTACTACTTCGACGGCTTCCAGGGGCAGGACGTGCAATTCGATATCTATGGAGGAGACTCTATCAATAATTCATCCCTGGACCCGGCGGCCGGCCTGTTGGACGAGAGCCTCAATTTACTTGCCGACAACGACGACGGCGGCAGCGGCAGCGATTCACGGCTCACCTATACCCTGCCCCAGGACGGCCGCTACTATCTGGTCATCGTGAATTCCGGCGGTGGATATGATGACAACTTTACCTACCAGGTGTCGATGAGCTACCCCTAGACACGCGCGCGACCGAATCACGAACCAACAGGAAGGTTTACGATGTACTGTCTCAATTGCGGCACACAACTGGCCGACACGGCCAAATTTTGCCACGCCTGCGGCACGCCGACGCAAAAGACGGCCCCGCCGCCACCGTCGCCGCCTCAGGCAGCGACAGGTTGGGGAACGCCTCCTCCCCCTCCTCCGGCCTCGCCTAAAGAGCAGGAAGGCGGCACGCGCCGGCTGCTGGGTTGTGGCGTGGCGCTGCTGGGGGTGCTGTTGCTGGTCGGGCTGGGCCTGCTGGCCATCTACTTCCTGCTCGGTCTCCACCGTGACAGCGGCATCACCGAGCTGGCCCCCGACGACGCGGCGGCCGTCGTCGTCATTCGCCCCGGCCTGCTGCAGCTCAATCAGCTGCGCGACACCGACCGGCTGATGGGATCGGCCGCGGCGCTGGCCCCACTGATCGCCGTCCCCGGCCTGCCCGATTTCGCCTTCAGCGTCTATGACGACTATGGCGAAATGCTGCAAAACGCCAACATCAACCCCAGCGAAGACGTGCTGCCGTGGATCGGCCGCGAGGTGGCCCTGGCCGCGACCGACGCGGACACAAATGCCGTCGTTGTCGCCGCCGCCGTGCGCAACGAGACCAGGGCCAACGCCTTCCTGGCCGATCTGCGCGAACAGCTGGAAGATGAAGGGGTTGAGTTCGACGAGAGCAACCACGGCGGCGTGACTATCACCGAGATCGTCGGCCCCGATTTCTACACGCCGCTGGCCTACGCCATTGCCGACAACCGGCTGGTGCTGGCCTCCAGCCGCGAAGCGCTGGAAGACGCGCTCGACCGGGCCAACGGCCGCGGGCGAACACTGTCCGACAATGACGCCTACCATGACGCGATGGCTGCCCAGCCCCGCAACCGGCTCGGCACGGTCTACATCGACCCGGCGGCGCTGGGCACCGCGCCCGAATTCGAAGCCCTGCGCTGGGTCGCCGGCTCCGCGTCGCTAATCGGCAAAGGCCTGCGCTTCGGCTACCGGCTAGGGTTCGACCGTAACGCGCTCGATGGCGCCCAACGTGCGTGGATGGAACAAGGCGGTATCGACAACCGGATGGCCGATCGGATCCCTGACGACACGATGTTCTACCTGGCCGGGGGATCGCTGGCCGAAACGCTCGAAAACGTCGCCTCCCAGGCGCCTGATTTTGAAGAGGCACTGGGCGAAATCCAGCAGGACGGCGAGTTGAGCGGGCTGTATGACCTGCTGGAGATGATGACCGGCGAGTTTGCGCTGGCCGTCTCGCGCGACGACACGGGGCTGTTGGCCGAGATGACCGGCGAACCTTTCGGCCTGCTCATCGTCTCACAGGCCGACGACGGCGACACGGCACACGAAGCGCTGGACGCCGTCTTCGACGACATCGCGCGCCAGGCCGGCGCTAATTATGAGACGAACGAGATCGGCAATGCCTCTGTCGGCTTTCTCGATGCCCCATTCATCGGCCCTTTCCTCGGCTATGGCGTCGACGGCAAGGCGGTCATCCTGGGCACCTCGGAAGACCTGATTGAGAAAGCGCTGGAGCCGAGCGACGCTCTGGCCGACGCGCCCCGCTTCAAGGACACCATGAGCGCCCTGCCCGGCAACGGATTGCTCTATTTCTACCTCGACGCCGACGCGATTGACCGGCTGATCAATGTATTGGGAATTGTGTCGGAAACGTCTGAAGATTACACGCGCCGCATCGAAGCGATTGGGCTGGCTGTGGAGCCGCTGGATCGCGGCGGCGTGATGAACGCCGAGCTGTTTTTCCTGACGGAGCGGCCGCGCCGCTGAGCGCGACCTGTTCAGAATTGAGGCTTAAATCTGTGGTTTTTAGGAGAATAAACAATGGCAACCATCATCTGCGAAAACTGTGGCACGGAAAACCCTGACAACGTCAAGTTCTGCAAACAGTGCGGCAACAAGCTGCCGATCACGGTGCCGGCCGCCCCCGCGCAAGCCCCTTCCCCTGTGTCGGGGGGCCAATCGGCTGCAAGCGGCGTCCAAATGGAACCCCGCTACAAGGCGCTGCGCGGCATTGCGTCGCTTCTGCGAACAATAGGGTTCGTCCTGGCCGTCATTACCATTGGTGGTGGCGCTATCAGTTTCTTGACCCTGGCAAATG
Organism: Promineifilum sp. (SeqCode); assembly: GCA_035446145.1. Classification (GTDB taxonomy): domain Bacteria; phylum Chloroflexota; class Anaerolineae; order Promineifilales; family Promineifilaceae; genus Promineifilum. Next base: position 15,817 of record DAOMSB010000006.1, read on the forward strand.
ATTCGCTGCTGGTCGCCTTCGGTTCGCTGATCCTTTCGGTCATCTCCGGGCTTCTCACTTATCTGTTCTTTCTCGTGATGAGCGAACTGGTCTCGGTGCAACTGGACATCGAGGAAAACACCCGCCGGACGGCCTACTTTCTGGAACAGCGATCCAGATAAGTGGGGCGAGAACGGCACGTCGGGCAGGATAACCGAAAAATGATTCGGCCGCGCCGGAAATCATCACGCGCGGTCAGGGAGAAAGATACATGAATTCACTCGTCGATCGATTCAAGTCCGGCGCGGGCAAAGCCGCATTCGAGGCCGACAAACTGCGCCGCGTGACAAGCGCCCAATCGGCCATCAAACCGCTGCGCGGAGAAGCCGACCGGCTCTATTTCGAGATGGGCAAGCTGGCCTATCTTCTCTATACACAGGGCGGGGTCTCGCAGCCTGAATTGCAAACCGTGGGCGAGCGCCTGGCCGCGGTGCAGGCCCAAATCGCCGGCGCCGAGGCCGAGGTCGAACGGATTCGGGCCGAGGAATATGTCGAGCCGCTGCCGTCCGCGGTCTCCCAAACGGGGCTTATTTGCCCGAACGGCCACGGTACGCTGATGGGCGGCGCTTCCTTCTGCCAGACATGCGGCGCGGCCGGGGTGTCGCCCGCGCCCATGCCCCAGGCCAAAGCGACGATGCCCTGTCGCCGGTGCGGCAACGCGCTGGACCTCGACGCGCGCTTCTGCCCATCCTGCGGCACGCCCGTCGAACGATGCGTCAACTGTGGCGAGGCGCTCCCGGCCGACGCGCTGTTTTGCGCCGAGTGCGGCACGCCGGTTGCCGTCGCAGCCCCGCCCCGAACCACGCCGCCCGCTTCCGCGCCGCCGGCTTCCGCGCCATTCGCGCCGGAGTGGCTGCCCCTGTCGGCCGAGGAAGACACAGACACCAAGTCGAACACATGAATATGGCCCAACAACCCTGCCCCAACTGCGGCTTTATCAACACCGGCAACGGCCCCTTCTGCGGCAATTGTGGCCGTTCACTGGCCGAATCGGCCGCCAGGGACGAATCAACGACCGGCCTCTGCCCCCATTGCGGGGCGGAAAACCCGACCGGGGCGGTGTTTTGCGGTTCATGTGGCTTGTCGCCGGCCGTAGACCAGCCGCCGGTCGAGCCACACCGGCCGGCCAGGCGCTACCTGTTGCCGCTGGTCCTGCTCGCCGGGCTAATCTTTCTGGGCGCGGCCGCGGCGCTCTTTTTGCTGCCCCGGCTCGGCCAGGATCGCGCGTCGGCAGCACTCCCCGACAACCAATCATCGACGGCCGAGGGGTCGTCGGTCGCCGGCGGCGAGGAAGGTGCTACGGACTTGGCCCCATCAGATGAGGCCCCATCAGATGAGGCCGCATCAGATGAGGCCGCATCCGTGGCCGAGGTCTCTTCTGTCATCACCACGACCACAAGCGCGCCCACCGTCACCCCCTTCCCCACCGGCACGCTGCGGCCAACCCCGACGCCCTTGCCGACCATCACATCGCAACCGCCCACGCCGCTGCCGCCGCCGACATCCGTACCCCCAACCGCCATCCCGTTGCCGACGACCGTCCCCCCGACTGCCCCGCCGTCGGTCGCCTGCCAATCGTCACCCGGCGACCGTTGGGGCCCGACGCTATGGGCGCGCTACCAGAACGAACTGGGCTGCGCCACCACCGGCGAAATCCATCCCAATTCCGCCTACCAGTATTATCAACGCGGCATGATGGTCTGGCGAGAAGTGCCCGATCTGGTCTACGTGCTCTACAACGACGGCTCATTTGATGTCTTCTCTTCTCCTGGGCCGGACGGCTACTTCCATTCGGACTGGCTCAAGGGCAGCTTTGGCTATCTGTGGAATAACAATGCCACGGTGCGCGATCGGGTCGGCGAACCGCAGGCGGCCGAATTCAACACCACTAATTTCGCCGTCCAGGATTTCGCCGGCGGGACGATCATCTATTTCCTCGAGAATGACGCCCGCAATTACGTCCTGTTCAACAACAGCGGCACGTGGATTTCGGCGCAGCAATGAGACCGGCCGCGCCCCATATCAGGAGGCAATCCAAGCGATGAGCGAACCTGTTGTTTGTCCCTATTGCGAGGCGACCAACGGACCAAATGCGCAATTCTGTGGCCGTTGTGGCCGGTCATTGGCCATTCCCCCGCCACCACCCAAACCATCACCACCAAAGACAGTTGATCCGCCGGTCAGACCGGCCGAGACAAGTCCTTGCCTCAATTGCGGTCGGCCCAACCCGATCGGCACGCGCTTCTGCCTCCACTGCGGCGTAGACCTTTTGCAATGGAAGCCGGCCCGACGTTCGCGACGCGGATGCTGGCTGGTGCTGCTGATCCTGCTTGTGCTGGGGCCGGCTATAGGAGCGATCTTCCTGCTGCCGATGTTAGGCATCGAGTTGCCGGAGCCTGTGGCCGGTTGGGTGGGGGGTGGCGCCGAGCCATCACCCACTCGTCGAGATGAGGCGGACACACCCACGGCCGAACCTGAACAAACCATCGCCCCTTCCGCCACCAGCCGGGGCAGTGTCATCGCCGATTTGCCCACGGTCACCCCCTTCCCCACCGGCACGCCGCGGCCAACACTGACTCCCCTGCCGCCCGGCATGACCGCGTCCACGGACGCTCCATTGCAACCTGGGGCAGCACCGGCAACACCCATCCCACCCACGCCTACCCTGCCCGCCGGTGCCTTCACGCTGGCCGGCGCGTCGGGCGTGGTCGCCATCAATCAGCCCTGGGAACAGGACGGCGTAACCCTCACGGCGCGAACTATCGATATCAGGAGCCAGGAGGATGGAGATGCGGCCGCGGCGCGGGTCTGGTTCCGATTAATCAACAAAACCGGCGAGCGCATCCTGATAGAGATCGACTGGAATAATATCCATCTCGAAGACAGCTTCGGCACGCGCTATGTGGACTATTCCGGTGGCGGCACAACCTCGGAATGGATCGAGCCGGGCGCAAACTTTGATTTCGACCGCCATTATACGACCATCGTCGAACAGCCCAGCCGCGTGCCCGGCAATGCCGCTTTCGTCCAGGTTGTCGTCGATTCCTTCTCACGCGTGCAGAACGCGCGCTGGCAATTCGACATCAACCCCGCACTCACGCCCATCTCCCCGCCGCCGGCCGGCGAGAGCAAAGCCGTTGGCGAAGTCTGGGAAAAGAATGGCCTGACCCTCCAGTTGGCCGATTTGCGTATCCATGATGATCAGAATGGCGATGCCGCCGCGCGGGCCTGGTTCGCGCTGACCAATGCCACCAACCAGGAAATTCTGGTCGATATCGACTTCGGTCGTATCTATCTGCTCGACAGCTTCGGCCGCCGCTTTGGCGATTGGGATGGCGGCGGCCTCATGACCCAAACTATTGGCCCCGGACAGACCATCGAATTCGACCGCAGCTACAGCGAGATGAGCGGGCGGTTTAGCCGGATCACACGTGGCGCGACGTTTGTCACCCTGGTGGTAGACAATACCGCCGGCCAGGGTACTGCCCTGTGGACGTTCGAGATCGACAGCCGCCTGTCGGGCAGCGCGCCGGTCGCCCCGCTGGCCATCAATCAGCCCTGGGAGCAGGACGGCATCTCGCTGACAGCGAGAGCCATCGAGATAAGAGGCCAGGACGACGGCGACGCGGCCGCGGCACGGGTCTGGTATCGATTAGTCAACAAGACCGGCCAATGGTTGCTGGTCGACATAGACTGGAGCACCCTCCATCTGGAAGACAGCTTCGGCACGGTTTACGGTGATTACTATGGCCAGGAATTGACCTCATTCTGGATCCGGCCGGGGGCGATTCATGATTTCGACCGCTACTACTCAGCCATCGTCGAACAGGAGAGCCGTATTCCCGCCGACACCAGGAGCGTCACTATCATCGTCGACGCCTTTTCGCGCATCAAAAACGCGCGCTGGCAGCGAACCATGGCCCCCGAGCTAGTAGCCCAGGACCCGCCGGATGATAGCCAGGCCCTGGCGATCGGTGACGGCTGGGAACAGGACGGGTTGATGCTGCGGCTGACCGACCTTGAAGTGCGCTCGGAGAGCGACGGTGCCGCCGCCGCCTTCCGGGCCTGGTATGAACTGGTCAACACCACCAGCCGGCCAATCCTGGTGGAGATCGATTACGGCTATCTGAGCGTGACGGACAGTTTCGGTGGCCGTTTCGGCGACTGGGATGGCGGCGGCCTGACCACCCGATGGATCGGTCCGGGCGAAAGCCTGGAGTTCGATCGTCATTACAGCGAGATGGCCGGACAAGCCGGCCGAATCGCTCGCGGGTCGGCGTTCGTCCTCGTTCGGTTCAATAACGAAGCCGGCATCCCGTCCGGAATATGGCGAATGGACATTACCCGGTAGAAAGAACAGCAAGGAAACCTCCATGAGCCTGAATGCCTGCCCCCACTGTGGCTTCACCAACACCCCCGGCGCCGCCTTCTGCGGCAGGTGTGGGCAAAAGCTGGCGTCGCTCCCGCCCGTCGAGCAGGATTACTGTCCCTATTGCGAGTCGCCCAACCCGCCGGGCACGCCCTACTGCGGCCATTGCGGCCATTCGCTGATTGGCCCAACCGTCACAACGGCGACGATTCCCGCTGGCGAGCGGGTCTGTCCCATATGCGAAACCGCCAATGCCGCCGATGCTGCCTTCTGCGGCAACTGCGGCCACGCCTTCATTGGCGGCCACGCCCTCACTGGCGACCACGCCCTCACTGGCGGCCACGCTTTCACTGGCGGGAAGGACGACTACCCCTATACTGTCCCCGAATCCCCACTCGCGTCACGAAGCCGGTGGCTCTGGTTGCTGGTGGGTTTATCGGCCCTGGTGCTGGTCTGCGGCGGTTCGGCCATCTTGCTGTCGATGAACGGCGGCCGGCTGCCGGCGGCGATTGCCGGCTTGCTAACCGATCCCACGGCCACGCCGCCCAACCCAACGCCGGAATCGGCGGAGCCTACACCCGAAACGACCGACACGCCGCAGCCTTCGCCCGTGCCCACCTTGACCGCAGTACCGCCCACAGCCGTCGTCCTGCCCACGCTAACCCCATTGCCCACCCCAGTGCCCACCCCAGTGCCCACCTCAGCGCCCACGAACGCACCGTCCCCAGCCGTGCCGCCCGCACCCATTCGCGGTTCCGACGAGATCGTCTTCCAGTCGAACCGCGACGGCGATTTCGAGATCTATATCATGAACACCGACGGCACAAACCAGCGCCAGCTGACCATCAACACGATCGACGACCGCTTTCCGCGCGTCTCGCCCGACGGCCGGCGCATTGTCTATCAGTCGGGACGCGGCGCGAACGCCGAAATCTATGTCATGAATCGTGACGGGAGCAGCCAGCAGCGTCTCACCTTTAACGAATCTCTCGACGACCTGCCCGCCTGGTCCCCCGATGGCCGGCAAATCATCTTCGTTACCTGGATCAGCCGGACCGATTCAGAGCTGTTCGTGATGGATGCGGATGGCTCCAACCTGCGCCAAATCACCGATACATCGACCGATGAGGGGCATGTCAGTTGGTCAGTCAACGGGCAGCTCGTCTTCAACGGGACTGAGGCGGGCACCAGTAACTACCAGCTCTACCTCTCGGACGCCGATGGCGGCAACCGGCAGCGCCTGACCAACAGCCGCATCGACGAGTGGTCGCCCGAATGGTCGCCGGATGGGTCGCAAATCCTCTTTTTGTCGGAGCGGGGCAGCAGCGTTAACTCAGGCATCTACATCATGGACGCGGCCACCGGCGAAGCGCGGCCGATCTACAACCATGAGGATTCCCGTATCCTGGAATGGGGCGCGGTCTGGTCGGCCGACGGCCGGCAGATCGTCTTCGTGATGGACCAGCTCGACGACACAGCCAACATCTACATCATGAGCGCCGACGGCGGCTCGCCGCAGCTGGTGACCGAGCGTGGCGGCTACCCAACCTGGGCCACGGGATCAAGATAGCGTTCGGCGCGAATATCGCGCCGGACAGGGACATGCACCTATGGCTGAACGAATCAAATGCCCCCATTGCGGCTTCGACAACGCGAGCAAGGCCCGGTTCTGCGGCAATTGCGCTCGCCCGTTGACCCACCAATTCTCGCCACCGCCCGCGGCCGATGCCGATGCTGTCTATTGTCCCTATTGCGAGTCGCCCAACCCGCCGGGCGCGCCCTTCTGCGGCAGCTGCGGCCGCCAACTGACGGCTTCCGTGCCCGACAAACAGCCCGTGCCGGCCTCCGCCGCCTGCCCCCATTGCGGGCAGGCCAATCCGGTCGGGGCCACTTTCTGCGGCAGCTGCGGCCGCTCGCTGACCTACGACGAGGAAGACAAGCGATCATCGCGCGGCCGGCTCATCGGTCTCATGGCGATAGCTCTCCTCGTCTTCCTCGGAGCTGTGGCGCTCTTCGCGCTGCCCGCGCTGGGCGTCCCCCTGCCCGGTGCTCTGGCCGGATTAACGGGCGCGGAGCCAACCCACACGCCCCGTCCCCGACCGGCCGCAACGGAGATGGAGGCCGCAACGGCCGAACCGATCCCCCCCACGGCAGCCCCTGCCGCCACGGCAGCCCCTGCCGCCACGGCACTCCCTGCCGCCACGGCAGCCTCCCTGCCCACCCTCACTCCCTTTCCCACACCAACGCCGCGCCCCCTGCCCACCGCCACCCCAACGCCCATCGACACCGCCACCCCGGACGCCGGGCCGGAACGGCTCGTCCTGGGCCAGACCGGCCGGGGAACGCCCATCGAAGCTGTCCGCTTCGGCAACGGGCCGCAAACGGTGATGTTCATCGGCGGGCTGTCGGCCGGCTTCGCGCCCAGCACCGTGGCGCTGGCCGAGGCCGCCGTCGATCATTTCAGCCGCAACCCGACCCTGATCCCGGAGAATCTGACTGTCTTTATCGTCCTGTCGGCCTCGCCGGACTCGCCCGTCGCCCCCGGCGATTACAGGGGGAGACTGAACGCCAATGGCGTCGACGTCAATCGCAACTGGGGGTGCAATTGGGCGGCCGACACGCGTTGGGGCGGCGAAACCAAACGCGGCAGCGGCGGCACATCCGCCTTCTCCGAAGCCGAGAGCCGCATTCTGCGCGATTTCATCAAGGAGAAAGACGCGGCGGCGGTGATTTTCTGGCAGGCGCGCGCCGAGGGCGGCCTGGTCTCGCCCGGCGGGTGCGGCGAACGGGTCGAGGTGTCGGCCGCGCTGGCCGGTACCTATGGCCTGACCGCCGGCTATCGGGTGGAAAATTTCGAGGACCTGACTCGACAGATCCTCAACGGCGACGCCAGTAATTACCTTGACTCCGTCGGCGTCCCGGCCGCCTCCGTGCTGCTGCCCAACTATTCATCCTCGATCGACTGGCAGAACAACCTTGACGGGATCATGGCCGTCCTGAATTCCTATGCCGACTAGAAGATGGATTCGTGCGGTGCTGCTGTTGTTGCCGATTCTCCTGCTGTTCCTGCAGGCGGGCTGCGCGGAGATCGAGTGGTCGGCCGTCACCTTTCCGCCGGTTCCCACCGACGTGACCGGCCCGGCAAACACTTTGCTATTGCGCGAAAGCCGGTCACCGGCCGAAGAGCCGCTGCGGCGAGTGACGCCGACCGAGCCGGCCACGCCGTCCCCTGCCGCGGATTCGCCCACGATGATCAGCGCAATCGAAGGTCTGTTGCCGGCCGCAACCCGGCCTACGGCAATAGCCGATGGGAAAGTCGAGCCATCCCCCCTGCCCCCGCCATCTCCCGTGCCCACGGTTCCGCCCGTGCCCACGGTTCCGCCCGTGCCCACGGTTCCGCCCGTGCCAAAAGCCACCCCGATCCCCGGCCCAACCACCGAGCCGACGGCCGGTCCTATCGGCGACTCCGCCGGCGGCCGACCCATCACCGGCTACCGCTTCGGACATGGCCCCACGCCAATCGTCCTTGTCGGCGGCATGCACGGCGGATACGAATGGAACTCCATCCTCCTGGCGCAAACATTTTTCGCCTACTTCACGGCGCACGAGACGGCGATCCCGGCCTCCATCTCGCTCTACATCATCCCCAACGCCAACCCCGACGGCCTGGCCGTGGCGACCGGCAAGGAAACGGCCGACCTCCAGCTCCGACCGACCGACATCATCACCCCCACCCTGTCCGGCCGCTTCAACGCCAACGGGGTTGACCTCAATCGCAACTGGAATTGTCAGTGGGCCGAGCAGGGTGTCTGGCGCGACCAGACCGTCTCGGCCGGAACCCATCCCTTCAGCGAGCCGGAGACGGCGAGCCTGAGCCGGTACTTCCTGGAACTGCAACCGGCGCTGGTCATCTTTCTGCACAGCACGGCCGGCGGCGTTTTTCCCTCGGGCTGCCCCGAAATGGATCCGGAGAGCGCGGCGGCGGCGGTAGTCTATGGGCTGGCGGCGGGCTATCCAATCTATCCATCGTTCAATTATTACAAGGTCACCGGAGACGCCGGCGATTGGCTCTCGACACAAGACATCCCTTCGTTCACGGTGGAGCTTACGACAAAGGACGACATCGACTGGGAGCAGAACCTGGCCGGGCTTCAGGCGGTTCTGGAGCAGTTCCACACCCCGGAAGGGGTGGAACTGGAAGATGGACAAATTTATGAGTAAGAATCAGATCATCTGCCCAAACTGCAAGTTCCCCAACACGGTCACAGCCAAATTCTGCGGCCGTTGCGGCCACGGATTGGCGGCCGCCGCGCCGGTCGAACCGCCCCCGCCGCCGACCGATAGCGTCTATTGCCCCTATTGCGAAATGCCGAACCCCGCGGGCGCCCCCTTTTGCGGCAATTGCGGTCGAGCATTGGCAGCCGAACCGCCCGCGCCGCCAGCCGGGGGCATCCATTGTCCCCATTGCGAAGCACCAAACCCGGCCGGCGCCACCTTTTGCGGCCGTTGCGGCCGGTCATTGGGAACGGCAATCCATAGCGATGAGGCCGAACCGTCCGGCCGCGGCCGTTGGCTCCCGCTGCTCCTGTTGGCCGCGGGGATGGTCTTTGTCCTGGCCGCCGGCGCGTTCTTCATTGTGCCCCTGTTTCAGTCGCGCGCCACTCCCCCGGCCAATGGCGTCGCCAATGAGGGCTCCACCGCCACAGCGAACACAGGAGCCGTGGCCGAGCTGGAGACGGAGACCGCAACGCCGACGGCCGTCCCGTCGATCACCCCCAGCCCAACCGCAACCGCCACCCCCTGGCAAACCGTGACGCCGGAGCCGACCATTACGCCGACCGCCACGCCAATCGCCACACCGACCGATACCCCGCCGTCAATCATGCCCCTGACCGGCAACGGCCTGATGCAGCTTTCCTTTGGTTCCGAGCGCGACTACACCCCCTCGCTGTCGCCCGACCAAAGCCGCCTGATCTTTTCATCCGAGCTTGGGTCGAGCTGGCAGCTCGTGGAAGGGGACGTAAACGGGTCCGGCCAGGGGCTTCAGTTGACCTTCGGCGCGGGCAATAATCAAGCGCCCCATTTTTCGCCCGATGGCCGGACGCTGCTGGTTTCCTCCGACCGTGACGGCGACCATGATATTTATCTGCTCGATAGCGGCAGCGGCGCGGAGATCGCCCAACTGACCGACATCCCCGGCGACGAATATTTTCCCCGCTGGCTGGCCGACGGGTCGGGCTTCGTTTTCTCATGGATGGCCAACGACGTCGAGGCGATCTACTTGCAGCGGCTGGACGGCGCACAGACGGAGCTGGTGCGCTCCACGACCTTCGACGGGTTCGCCTGGCCTTCGCCCGACGGCCGGCAGGTGGCCTTCTACTCCGGCCGCGACGGCGATTACGAGATCTACCTCATGGACATCGACGGTGGCAACCCGCGCCGGCTAACCGTCAGCGGCGGCCGCGACGCCTCACCCACCTGGTCGCCCGACGGCCGGTGGATCGCCTTCGAGAGCGCCCGCAACGGCGATTACGACCTCTATGTCATGCGACCCGACGGCAGCGACTTGCGGCAACTCACATCCGGCTCCGTCAATGACTGGTTCCCGACCTTCTCATCCGACGGGCAATGGTTGTTGTTCCAGTCGGACCGGGCCGGGGAAATGGATATATTCCGGATGCCCTTCGCGCCCTAGGGCTTTCGCCGCCCTCTCAGGAGGAGCGCGCCAAGGCTGAGCAGGAAGACGGCCCCGGAGACGGCCATGACACCGAACAAAATCGGCCGCGCCGCGTTTCCGCCTATAGGTGGCTCAGTTTCATCAACTGTGCCATCGGCAACGATCGGGGCTACCCCATCGGCCGCTTCTGCCGATGGCTGGGCAACGAGCGTCAGCGTGCGTGTGTCGCTGCGGTCGCCGGCCACCGCTCGCGCCGTCACGCGCAGGCGCCCCGGCTCCGACGACACGTAGACGGGCGACAACTCGGCCGCTTCCCCCGGCCCCAGATCGGGCACGGCGACCTCGGCTACGGTTTGGCCGTCGATTTCCAGCATCAGCCGCGCCCCGCTGAACGGCCTGCCGCCGGCGTTGATGACCCGTATGGGTATCTCCGTCGCTTCGCCGACCACGACCGCCCATTCCGCCGGCGCGTCGACCACCGTCAGGGCGGCATCCGGCGCGGCCGGCAACGGAACCTGGGCCACGACGCGGCCGAGCAGATCGGCGTTCTCTTCGGCCTGCAGCACCACATCATAGATCGCCGCTGCGTCGGCCGCCTCGGGGTCGGCCAGCCAGGCATCGGCCGCCATGAGCGTGAACAGCGCATCCAGGCGAGCGAACGTGATGGCCGTGCCCAGAGCCATCGCACCTTCTTCGGCTTCGGCGGTTGCCCCTTCGGCCGTCGCGCCCAGGCGGGCCATCACCGGCATGGCTTCCTCGTCGAGAGCGCGGGTCGCGGCCAGCAACTCATCGGTTCGCGCGCGGACCGCATCGGGATCGGCCGCATTCAGCGCGTCGGACAAGGCAGCGATGGCGGCGCGGTAGCCGGCCAGCGCCGCGTCGAATTCAGGCATGGTTGATTGGGCCGGCGGGGCCAGCCGCCCGACATAATGCTTCCCCCCATCCTTCTCGGTGAACAGCCGGCGGAAGAAATCACCCAGGTCCAATGGCACGGGTACCTCGCAAACATACACAGGGCGATCCGGCTGGAAGGCGAACTCGCCCGAAAGCAGGGCCGCGTCGCGCGTACAGGTCATTGCGCCGGAAAGAACGGAGGTGGCTGCCGTGTCGATCAAAACCTGTTGGAGGCGCGTCTGGATGCTGAAGATGAGACCGATGGGGTTCTTCGTACCCAACAGAGCGAGATCGACGATGTCCTTGAGAAGCTCGTTCACATCGTGCCCCCGACCCAGCGAGTTGGTGTAAACGTCATGGGCCAGCTCGCGCATGATCGCCGATTGTTCGGTTAGTCCATCAAGGCCGATCTGCGCCGATTCAGTCCGACCGCCCACCGTCCAGATCGGGTTGGCCTCGCCGGTCACGCTGTTCACGCCCTGGTCGACGACCGGTTGAACGGCGCCGGTGAATTTGGGGATCAGTTCGCGGAATGCCAGCGCCCGAACGCCGTCGTCCTGTGCCCGCTCCAGGAATTCTTCCGCCATTGCCGACGCATCGCCAGCGTCGATCACGTTATCTGCATAAACGTCCAGCAAGGTGATAGCCAGGCCAATACTGTCGCTCATTCCCCCGCGCAGGTCTTCCTCGTCGATAAAATGCAGGAGCAATTTGATGAAATCTTCGATGACTTTCATCAACAAATCGGCGATAGCCGCTTGCAGGCCACCCGCCGCCTTGGCCGCCAGCAAGCCGGTGCCGGTAGCCATGCCGGCCAGATCGACGGCGACATCGGCCTGGTCGCTGGCGAGGACGGTGTAATCATCGAGCAAGGGGTCCAGCGCCTCCTCCTGCACGACCAGCCGCTCCAGCGCGGCGGCCTGCTCGGGCGAGACCGACGCCGGGTCGGCGGCGCGCAGCCCGTCGATGAGCGCGCGGGCGGCCGTCTCGTCGAAGGCGGCGATTGGGTCCGGATAGAGAACGCCGGCCGATGTCTGATAGCCGGTCGTCTCCAGCTGCTCAAAGACGGCCGATTTGCGGTCGAGCAGCGCGGTGAGATCGACGGTCACCTCTACGTAATCCGGCCGAAAGACGGGGCCATATCCGGTGATCCCCACGCTCGTGATGGCCCCGGTAACCAAATCCATCACTTCGATCTCCTGACCGCGGACGTAGATCAGCGAACTCCCGTCGGGTGATACATCATGCCAGCCAATCGACCCCAGTTCGTTAGGCATTTCAGTCAGGACAACAGGGGAAGCGCTCAGGGATTCATAATAGATTAGAGACGAGGACAGGGAGCCGTAATCGGAGCCATTTGTGAAGAGACTCGTGCCGTTCGGCGCATACTTCGGGTCGGAACAGCAGATCCTGTCGTCATAGCGGCGTGGCGAGACGGGTGAATCATAAAAAGCGATCCGGGAACCTTCATAGAAACCGACCTCGACGGCGATCACCTCATCCGCGCCAAGCGAAATAGAATAAATTGCGCCGGGCGCTTCGCAGTCGACGAGGATTGCTTCACCCGTTTCTATATTCATCACGTACAGGCAACCTTTATGGACATCGCCCCAGGGGTCGATATCGACCCATTCGGAACTGCTGAAGGCCAATGAACGGCCGTCTGGCGACAACGCCAGAACGTCGAATAGATTCATATCCGGAGTGTCGATCACCCGTTCCTGTCCTGTCCGAAAGTCATAAACCATGATGGTGCCGGGAGAGGCAGTTTCTGGCGCATCCTTTAATCTGGCATCGCGGATAAAATAGAGCAGGCTGCCGTCGGGCGACCAGGCCAGGCAACAGTCGGTGTCACTGTTCGTGATCTGTTGCGGATCGCTGCCATCCGCGTTCACCAACCATATGCTCCCTTGGGTTTCCCACTTTCCACCATTTGGCTCGATGTAGGCGAACTGCCCCGCGGAGGCCGAGCCTACCGGCGGAGGAGTGGACGCCGGATCAAGGTAGGTGATGCCCAAATAGTTGCCGGCGGCGTCGAAGTCATAAGCGACAAGCGCTTCCCCCACATAGCCACAGGCATGGCAACCATCGACGATCTGAAAGACGAACGTGAACCGCTGACCGCCGCCGGGCAGAGCCATGGCCTGCGGGCTGCCCACATCTCCACCCCATAGGATGGCCTGGGGGTATTGGGCGAGCAGAGCCTCATAACCCGGAATGGTTCGCAGATCCGGGAAGAATGTCTCGCGCGTGGAAACGAAGGGCGGGTTGCCGTTGAGCATCGCGTAGCTCCCATTGTCGTTTGCGGCGAGAGGATGAAAGATCGTGCCGAGATCGACCACGCCCGACTCCTGAAAATCGCTCAGGTAATCGAAAAATCCCCTGGATTCGGCAAACCCTATCGCCGCGGCCGATGCGCCAAGGCCGGCCATAATCCCGGCCGGTGAACAACCGGCGTCCTGGCGACAGGCATTGATATCTTCAGCGGCGCTAAACCCCGGCTGCCACACCGCTTCCGGGCCAATTTCGGTCTGGGCCTGGACGGAAACAGAGAGAACGAGCAAGCAGAAGAAGAAAGCCGGGATAAGCGGGCGGATTGGCGCAAGACGCAGCAGCTTCACTCGATTTGTCCTAATCATTCATCCCTCTCACGGATAGGCCACGGGCAACGGTGTGGCCTCGATTTTCGGAATACCCTCCACCAACACCACCCAATCCCCATCCGGGCTATGGGGCGGCGCGCCCAGCGGCAGCCCCTCGGCCGATGCGACGACGCTAACGGCCTCCCCTGCAAACTCGCCCGTCCGCGGGTCATACCAGCGCAGCCGGTATTCCCGACCGGCGGCCGCCTGCAGCACGCCGCTCGGGTTGGCCGCGGGCAGATAGACGGCGAAAATCTCGTCATGATAGGCGAACACCTCCCCGCCGCCGAACGCTTCCGATTCACCGCTCAGCAACGCATCGGCCGGCTCCATGGCCCAAAACGGCAGGTTGTCCTCCATAAACCGGCGCGCATACCACATGGTGCGCCACATGGCTTCGCGCGTGCGAAAATCCTCCAGGTTCACATCGCCGCCCGGCGGCAGGTCATAGTAACCGGCGTACCATTCTATATTCCCGCCACTGAAATAGACATCATAGAGAACCGTCTTGCGCAATTCGCCGGCGTTGTCGGGGCCTAGACCAACCCCGGCCGGGTTGTTCTCGTCCATATCGACCACCCACGGCCGCCCGGCACTACGCGATAACTCCCGCCATCGCTCGACGATCTGCCCGGCCTCGTCGATCCGGTAGTGAATGGCTGTGGTCGGGAATCGGCTGTCGCCCAACAGTTGTTGATATTGGCCGAACGAGTCGAAAGGATTGTGCACGGCGATGGGGTGGCCCGCCCAATCATAGGCGCGAATCGTATCGGCGAATTCGCCGATCTCCGCCGCCGAAAAGACGTTCTCCTCGCTCAGATTCCACTTCAGCGCCAACAGATAACCGAACCGGGCCACCATCTCGCGATAGAACAGCTTGCGTTCCACGCCCAGCGCGCCGCCGTCGAGCCAGCGGCGATTCGCTTGCTCCGTCTCGTTCAGCACCACATGCAGGGCGATGCCCATTCGCTGCGCGTGTTGCAGGACGGTATCCCATTGGGCCAGCTTGCCCACGTCGTAATGGGTGTTGGCGCCGGGCGACCCGTCGGGCGAAAGGAACGGGTAGCTATCCTGTCCGTCGCCGCCCAGATTCATGGGCAGAAAGTAGATGGAATTGACGTGCTGTTCGCTCAGATAGTTGAGCGCGCCGATGATGCCGCGGCCGTCCATGTCGCCATTGGGTCCGGCAAAATCGGGATCGCCCTCGCGCCAGTCACCAACGTGAGGCGCGTAGGTATGGAGAAAGTTGGGGATGATCCCGCCCTGATCGATTGTGTTATCGAAACCGGCATAGCCCAGGAAGTTCTCCGGGCTATCTGTGCCGCCCTTGATCCAGTATGGGCCGTCGCGGAACTTGAGGTAATGTTGGCCGGTATATTCCAGCCGCCCCCATTTCAGGAACCCCGGCGCCTCCGGGTCGCGGTCGGTCACCATGAACTCGCCGGTGCGGCCGTCGAACGGCAGCGGCGCGCCCGCCAACATGTCCGCATCCACAGCGACAGATTCGCCGGCACGAAACGAGACACAATAGCGCCACGCCCCGGCTTCGTCGGGCGAAAAGCGGACCTGCCACACATCACCGGCCCCGTTGCCGCGGCCGTCGCCGGCAAAATAGCCGGGCACATCGTAGGCCTGCCCACTTGGCCCCAGAAAGCGAACCTGCAGGCGATAATCAAGGAAAGGGTTGGGCGACTCGTCGGCCTCATCGACAACCGGGCCACGCACAGCCAACGTCAGCGGATACCATTGCTTCATCTCTCCGGTGACCGTCGCGGCCTCCCCGCCCCGCTCCTCGTTGCAACCCAAATCGGCGTAGCGCCTCATAATCACCGGCGCGAATGAGTATGCCGCCCGGCCGGCCACTTCCTCGGTCTCACTCAGGATGGTTACCGGCATACCAACCCCGGTGGCAACCACCGGTGGCGGCAAGGGACGGGTTGGCGCGGCGACCGGCGAGGGAGCCGGCAAGGAATCGGCCGCGGGCGAAAACTCTCCCGGCCAGTTCGCCCCCAACCCCGCCCCACAACCGGCGGCCGACAACAAACCCATCATCAAAAGAAAGGCAAGAAGGGGAATTGAGCGGCGAGCCATCCCGGCGAAACGGCTATCCATTCCTGAGACGTGGAACATAGCCTAACGGGTCACCGTGAATGTGACAGTCAACGGGAGCGTGCATGGCCCTTCGCCATTATCCCGATCGCAGGGCTGGGCCTCTATAGTGTGTTGCCCGCCGACATATCGGGCCCAATTCCAGTTGCCCTGCGGATCGCCGTTGATATCGCCGGCCATATAATAGGGCGCGGTGTTTTCCAGGGATCGGCCATTGATATCGATCGGCTTCCCGTCGAACATGAATATAACGCTGGCCACATCCGCGCCATCGACGATAGCCTCGACGTTGAGATAGC
This sequence comes from Promineifilum sp. (SeqCode), assembly GCA_035446145.1. Classification (GTDB taxonomy): domain Bacteria; phylum Chloroflexota; class Anaerolineae; order Promineifilales; family Promineifilaceae; genus Promineifilum. The sequence continues at coordinate 31,846 of DAOMSB010000006.1, forward strand.
ACGCCCCACTCGCCCCGCAACCGCTCTGCCGCAGACTGATTGTGTCACCGTCTTCGATGGCGCCGATGGCGCGCCCCGTCGTTGGGTTGATTAACTGAAAGCTGGTGATGCGCGACTTCTCCTGGGGTTCAGATCCCTGTGGCTCGACGACAGCGACGTTGCCGCCTGGGCCTGATTGGCTGCCGCCGCTGTTGGCGTTGTTGGGGTCGGTGTTATGGGTCTTCACCTCCTGGCCGTCGCTTTGCCCGTCGCCGTCGCTGTCGGGGTTACGGGGGTCGGTGCTGTAATTTTGCGCCTCCTGACCGTCGCTCAGCCCGTCGCCGTCGCTGTCGGCATTGTTGGGGTCGGTGCTGTAGTTTTGCACCTCCTGGCCGTCGCTCAGCCCGTCGCCGTCGCTGTCGGCGCTGCGCGGGTCGGTGTTGTAATTTTGCACCTCCTGGCCGTCGCTCAGCCCGTCGCCGTCGCTGTCGGCGCTGCGCGGGTCGGTGTTGTAATTTTGCACCTCCTGGCCGTCGCTCAGCCCGTCGCCGTCGCTGTCGGCGTTGTTGG